>NZ_JASOLI010000004.1:0-231423 GCF_030215145.1 Aerococcus sp. UMB7834
AGTGCGTCACAATCTGAATCAAGTTCAGTAAGCGCATCGCAATCTGAAAGCTCGTCAGTGAGTGCGTCACAATCAGATTCTAGCTCAGTGTCTACCAGTCAATTAGAAAGCTCCTCAGTAAGTGCGTCACAATCTGAATCAAGTTCAGTAAGCGCATCGCAATCTGAAAGCTCGTCAGTGAGTGCGTCACAATCAGAGTCAAGCTCAGTGTCTGCCAGTCAATCTGAAAGCTCGTCAGTAAGTACTTCACAATCAGAGTCTAGCTCAGTATCTGCGAGTCAATCCGAAAGCTCGTCAGTGAGTGTGTCGCAATCTGAGTCCAGCTCAGTAAGTAGCTCAATGTCGACATCAACTAGCACCTTGGAATCTGTTGCCTTGAGCCAAAGTGCACGAATTTCTGAATTGGAATCAACAAGCGATTCAGTTTCAACTAGCGCTTCAGTAGCTCATTCAGAATCCGTAAGCTCCAGTGCATCAGCATCTGAGTCCGCAAGCTCTAGCGCTTCAGCTTTAGAGTCCGCAAGCATCAGTGCATCAGCATCAGAATCTGCAAGTTTAAGTGCATCAGCATCTGAATCTGCAAGCTCGTCAGTAAGTGCGTCACAATCCGAGTCCAGCTCAGTAAGTAGCTCAATGTCAACATCAACTAGTACCTTAGAATCAGTTGCCTTGAGTCAAAGTACACGGATTTCTGAATTAGAATCAACAAGCGATTCAGTTTCAACAAGCGTATCAGCAGCACATTCAGAATCCGTAAGCTCTAGCGTATCAGCCTCTGAGTCCGCAAGCAGCAGTGCTTCAGCTTCAGACTCCGCAAGCTCAAGCGGTTCTGCGTCAGAGTCCGCAAGCTCCAGTGCCTCAGCTTCCGAATCAGCAAGTTCAAGTGCCTTGGCATCCAAGTCCGCAAGCTCAAGCGCTTCAGCGTCAGAGTCAGCAAGTTCAAGTGCCTCAGCCTCAGAATCCGTAAGCTCGAGTGCCTCGGCATCTGAATCCGCAAGCAGCAGTGCTTCAGCATCTGAGTCTACAAGCTCAAGTGCATCGGCATCCGAATCTGCAAGCTCCAGTGTGTCAGCATCTGAGTCCTCAAGCTCTAGCGCTTCAGCATCTGCTTCTGCAAGTGCTTCAAGCGCAGCGGTGCAAGCGTCAGAATCTGCAAGTGCGAGTCAATCGATTGCTGAATCAATTTCTTCATCAGAAAGTTCTTCAGCATCTGTTTCAACGAGCATCAGCCAATCTGAATCAAGTGCCGCTCATGTCGCACCAGATTCTACAAGCGATTCTGCTTCCGAATCTATGAGCACATCAAGCTCAGCAGCTGCAGTAGCTCCTACGAGTGGAACAGAGTCTAGCTCAGCGAGCGAATCGGCTAGCACAGACGGATCGCAAGTAGCGAGCGACCAGGCTTCAACTTCAAGCAGTGAATCACAGACTTCCCAAAGCTCATTGACCAGCCGTGATTCATTGACCGGCAAGGAAGAAAACTATGTTGCCCAACCACTTGCTCACCGTCGTCAACCAGCTACCAACCGGGTATTGCCTAAGACAGGGGCAAATGCAAGCTTACTTGCACCAAGCCTGCTCTTTGTTCTTGCTGGCCTCGGTATGGTATCAAGCAAACGCAAGAAAAAATAAAAAGCCTAGCTCAGTCTTGCATTAACTAGCAAAGACTTGCTAAGCTTTTAGCAAAGGGGTCCTCTCCTAAGCTAACAATTTTATAAAAACTGTCCTGTAAATCAGACAAGACTATAAGTGAACGTGAATAGTGTATGACAGTGTAGTATTGCGTTGAAGATAATAGGGCTTGGGAGTTTATCTCCCAACCCTTTTATTTTTTATATTGAAGAAAGGATTTATAAACACGTGAGTAGATTACAGCGAATTTTCCATTTATCATTATTACAAGAGAAAATCTTGTTCACCGCACTTATTCTAATTATTCTTATTATCGGAAAAACGCTCCCCTTACCACTTGTTGACCTAGCAACTTTTAATGAGCAGATCCAAGCCGATGACTTTCTATCGGTTGCTCTAAGTGTTACAGGGGGAGATTTGGAACGTGTTTCACTCTTTACTTTAGGTATCGGCCCCTACATGTCAACGATGATTATCTGGCGTTTCATCGCCATGTCGAAATGGTATAAGAAATTAAAGGTTCCAGTCAAACGAGAAACCATTTATCGAAATTTATTAACCCTTGTGATTGGGATTATCCAGGCCCTATCCTTAGTCTTATCTTATCCTTTAATTGATAAAGCTAACCTAACAGAGGGCTGGGGTCGGCTTATATTGATTATTTTCTTACTGGCGGGTACTTTTTACTTGATTTGGTTAGGCAATAAGAATTCACAATATGGTATTGGCGGCCCGACAATTATTATCTTGTCGAATATGTTGCTTCGCATTCCACGTAATTTTAGCGGCTTGCGAACTTACTTCACGGGTGTAGCTTCACAAACCGAGTTATACCTCCTCTGCTTCATCTTGCTTTTCTCAGTTTTCACCATGTTAACAACAGTATTGATGGAACGAGGAGAGCGCCGTATTCCCTTGAACCGGGTGATGATTAATAATGATTTTGCCGAGAAATCTTACCTGCCTATTAAAGCCAATCCAAGTGGGGGGATGGCTATCATGTATGCGATGACCTTAGCTGCCCTACCGCGCTATATCTTACAGCTTATTTTAGTTTTTAATCCTCAAGCTGCTTGGGCACAGGACTTAATCGTTAAACTAAATACGACCCATCCTCTGGGAGCAGCTTTCTATCTCTTAATGATTATTTTATTAAGTCTAGGTTTTGCTTTTGTTAATGTAGATCCAGAAGACCTAGCAGAAAACCTACAAAAAACAGGGGACTATATATCGGGGCTTAATCCAGGCCAGGAGACATCTAACTACCTCCAGAGAAAGATATTGAATATGGCTATTTTAGGGACCATCTATATGACCTTTATCGTTGGCTTACCCCTTATTCTAGGATTGATTTTTCCTGAATATGCTCGACTTTTCGGTATGTCATCAAGCGTACTCATTCTCTTTTCACTATTTATCATGATTATTGATGAGATTAAAGCTTTAAGCTTACGAGAAAAATATAAACCATTGTTTGAATAAAGGGAGAGGAAGGGACTATGTATTATTTTTTACCCTCTTGGTATGGAAGAAATCAAGACTGGGGGGAGCCGGACTTATCACGGCACGAACTTCTATTTGACGATACGGTTAATCAGATGCGGCTCTTCCACGAAGCCGATGAAGACATTCAGTTAATTCTTTTAAACTATATGCCCCATCTTAGAAATCGGATGCATGACCAGGTCCTAGACCAAGTCGCTTACTGGTCGCTCTTTGATGAGCTCCAGGGCTTTAGCCAGACGGAATCCAATCCTTTATCGATTGATGACTTATCCTGGCCCCAGCACATTCAATTTGTGCCAACGCCTTTTACCATGCTGGCTTATTTGGATGGCGAACAATATGCAGCGGTCAATTATACGTCAGAAGGTTGGATCCATGATGTGATTTACTACCGAGGAAATCATTGGTCTAAACGCTTGATCTTCGATGACCGGGGCTATCTGTCTAGCAGCTACCATTATGACGACCATGGCCAGGTCCTGAAGCAAGTATTCTTTAATTGTTCGGGACAGGCAGTTTTGATTCATGACCATCGAACAGGCCAAGTAAGCCATGAGAATAAAATTTATGACAGTATGACCTCTCTTGTGCAAGACCGATTAAGCACTTATTTGGATCATAATCTGAGGGAAGAAGACGTTCTGGTGCTTGCCAATAACCCCCAGCATGATAGGATATTGGCAGAGGGGCCTAGCCACTATAAGCTGGTTTATTCACTTTATACGAGCCGTCCTTTCCAGCCCCTTCTGCCCTTGGTCAATTCGGCAGAACTACTGATGGTGGATACAGAGGAGAAAAAAGACTTACTCCATAAGCAATATCCGCAAGCTGCTGGGAAAACCTTAAATCTAACCCCCTTTGATACCCGTTTGCGTTTAGGGATGAGCCAGCGCGTTAAGGAATTAATCGTGTTCTTCCAAGTGGATGGGGTCAGTGACCAAGTGATTGAGGACTTTCTGACGCTTGTAACGCCAAAAATAAAGAAAGATCAGCGCATAAAAGTCTTGTTTGCGGGCTTCCACTTGTCCTATGACCGCGAGCTCGCCCTCCGTGATTACCTCCAAACTTATGAAGCAAAATTTCATTCCCTGGATAAGGGGGTTAAAGATTTTGAAGATAAGATGCCAGACGAGGAAGAAAGTCTGGTATTTACGGTCAGCCAGCTAGAGACCGATAAAGACTTAATTCAAACCTTCAAAAGCGTCCGCCTGGTTGTTGACTTATCCGAAGAGGCAGACCTCTATACCCAGATTGCAGCGATTAGTGCAGGCATTCCACAAATTAACCGCAAAGCCAGCCCTTATGTTGACCACCAAAAGAATGGCTTGATCGCTAAGAATCCTGATCAAGTTAGCCAGGCTATAAATTATTACCTACAGGGTCTTAAACATTGGAACGAGGCCCTCGTCTATGCGGTTGAGAAGATTAATCGCTACCATAGCCAAGAAATCATCGATGAATGGAAAAGATATTTAGGAGAGAGTGCAAGTGACAAGAGTCTTACAAATCGGAACAGTTGATTGGTCGCAGGGAGTAGACTTTCTCTGCGAAGTGGAGTGGACTTTTATGGATGTGGAAGACCTCTCGGCGGCTCTTATGGACCTGCTAGCTGAGGACGCTCCAGAGGTCTATTCACTTGTTTTAGTGACGGCGCCCATTCCCAGCGACTGGGCGGCCAGCTTACTGCCCTTCATGGAGGCCTATTGTGTCTTTATTGATAGCACTTACCTCCACTACTACCAAGAGCCTGCCTTCCAAGTCTGGTTTGATTATAAGCAGGCTAAATTTGTCCAGATTAAGGACCGAGAGCACTTTGTCATTGAAATGACCAAGTTATACTTTGATGGGAATTATGGGGAGCGACGAAATATTAGTCAAATCCAGGTCCAAGCGCCTTTTAGGGGACGGTGTCGGATGGAGGGGCACAATGCCTACATAATTGATAGTATTGATGAAATCTTTTGGACCCCCTTGCTTTATTGGAAAGCCAATATCGTTTCCAATCCTGACCGTTACCTAGAATTATGGTTAGAATACCAGGCGACTGCTGACCTGGACCTGCGCTTACGGCTTTACTATATTCGTCAGGGCTCAGGCTATGATGTCATTAAATCCGAAGTGCTTAGCCAAGAGGACTTGATGAGGCCTATCGTCTTGGATTCCACTGAAGCGACCTATGTCACTTGCTGCCTTGAAGTTAAGGGAGAAGGTCAAGTTCAAGTTAGGGACCTCCACCTCCGCCACTCCCGTAAATCTTTTGGCCTCTTTATTGCGGGAGGTCAAGTCTTAAGAGATAGCCAGCGGGAAGAGCTTATTTTTTACTTCCATCCAGGTAATCTGAAGCCTCCGCTCAATATCTATTTTTCAGGTTATCGTTCGGCAGAAGGCTTTGAAGGCTTCTGGATGATGAAGAATTTAAACCATCCCTTTATCTTGGTGGGGGACCCGCGTTCGGAAGGGGGCGCTTTTTACCAGGTGAGCCAAGACTTGGAAGAGCTCTTGTTAGCCAAGATCCAGGAGACTTTGGATACTTTAGGCTTTGCGCCCGACCAGCTGATCTTCTCAGGCTTATCCATGGGCACAACGGGGGCCTGTTACTACAGCAGCTTCTTCAACCCCTACGCCTTGATCATTGGGAAGCCTTTGCTGGCTATGGGAAGCATGGCGCAGAAGCAACGCCTGGTTCGACCCGAAGATTTTCAGACCTCATTGGACCTGGTTAACCGCTTTAATTCGGGCGATCTCCAAGCGACACTTGATGCCTTAGACCAGCGGGTAGTTGACCGGATGCGGGCAGGAACTTACCGCGGAACGACCCTGGCTGTTGCCTATATGAAGCAGGATGACTATGATCCGACAGCTTATTATCAGCTCTTGGATATTATGAAAGATAAGACTGCTAAAGTGATCAGCAAGGGCTATCTGGGACGCCATAATGATAATTCACAAGGGATTAATAGCTGGTTTATTAACCAATACCGGCGTTTATTGAAGCAATTTAGTGAGGAGGGAGGCAGATAATGGAAGATTATCAGAGCATTCGTTGGGGACAGGTGAGCTATGAGAATTATCTTTATGGGTCAGAGATTATTTGGAAGAGTCCTGACCATGTTTCCTTTACCAACTCCCTCATGCCATCGGGCGAACAGATCCATGCTTGGTCTTCCCAGAGCATCTTTCAAGGAACGAAGACGAGCGCCCAGCTCCCTCTCCTGAAAGTTGGTCAAGCCTACCAGCTAGTATTATTGGGCCAGAGCCAACCAGCAGATCGTTTCTTTTTCAAGCTGACCTTCTATGATTATTATGGTGACGTCTTAGCGGTCAATTACCTCCGCCGACCAGATGATTCCTTTATAGTGCCCAATGCTTATCATTATTATGAAATTGCCCTACATCACGGGGGCTGTTTGTCGCTCGATTTTTACCAAGTGCTTCTTAAAAGAGCTGATGACTCTAGCGAAGATCCTATTGAGGATGCTTACAGCTTGTACCAAGCAGATTTATCAAGCCCCTTCCTCGTCTTTGATGAAGTCGGAAATGGTCCCCAATTCTCTTCATTGAAGGGGGGCAAGGCAGAATGGTCTTATCTGACCTCACTGCTCAGCAATGGTCATCTTTACTTGCAGGGAGAGGCTGCCCATTTACTTGATCAGGTTGCGGAGCAGCAAAGCGACTTGAAGCTGGTGGGCTATGGGCCTATCAGCAATCTGGCTGCACTATACCATGGCTATCGCTTATCCTGTCCGACCTATGTGACAGAAGATTTCTTGCCTGCCTCTAGTTATTTAGATCTTTACGCGGCCTTTAACTTGTCCAGTGATTTAAAGGGCTTTCTGGCTAATTACCAAGACTTACTATCTAGCCAGGTTGTCACCATCTACGCACCGGGGCTATTGGAACAAAGTGAGCCTGCTGCGGCTTTCTTGTTAGATTACCGGCCACAATTAAAGCTTTTGAAGAGAGGGGGTTCAGTAGATGTCCGTCTTTGATCTGGATCGGGGGCGCTTGCGCCGCCTGAATAAAATTCTTAAAGCCGTGAACCAGGAAGCAGACGACATGGCTGGCCTGTCAGATGGCCAATTGCGTCATAAGACCGATGAGTTTAAGGCCCGCTACCAGGGAGGGGAGAGCCTGGATGAGCTCTTACCCGAAGCCTTCGCTGCTGTCCGTGAAGCGGCCAAGCGTGTCCTAGGCATGTATCCCTACGATGTTCAGGTCCTGGGGGGCATTGTCCTCCATGAGGGCCACATTGCTGAAATGAAGACAGGGGAAGGGAAGACCTTGACGGCGACCCTCCCCCTCTATCTGAACGCTCTGACGGGCAAGAGCGTGATTCTAGTGACAGTCAATGATTATTTAAGCTGCCGTGACGCTGAAGAGATGGGGCCCCTCTACGAATTTATGGGTCTTTCCATCGCCATGGGGGCACCGGAGAATGCAGACGATTTGACGCCTGAAGACAAGCAGGCCATCTATGCTTCAGATATTGTCTATACCACACATTCGAGCCTAGGCTTTGACTATTTGGGAGAGAACCTTGCTGACAGTCAAGACAAGCAGTACCTGCGTGACTTCTACTATGTCATCATTGACGAAGTCGATGCTGTCTTGCTCGATGGGGCAACCAGTCCACTGGTGATCTCAGGCTCTCCCCGTGTTCAGTCCAACCTCTACCAGCTAGCTGATGCCTTTATTGTGAGTTTGGAAGAAGGCAAGGATTATTTTGTCACGGATGAGAAAGATGCGGTTTGGTTGACCCAAGCAGGTATTAAACAGGCAGAAGACTATTTTCGCTTGGAGTGCTTTTACCACAAGGATAATCGCGAACTCGTTCGCCAGGTAACGCTGGCCCTCAAGGCACACTTTCTCTTTGAAAATGAAAAAGATTATGTGGTCCAGGATGACGAAGTCATTCTTCTAGATTCACAGGATGGACGAAAACTTATGGGAACTCGCCTCCAAGCCGGCCAGCACCAGGCCATTGAAGCCAAGGAGCATGTCTCTTTGACAGCGGATAATCGGTCCATGGCTTCCATCACTTATCAGAATTTATTTAAGTTATTTGATAGAATGGCTGGGATGACAGGAACTGGTAAGCCAGCTGAGGAGGAATTTATTTCAACCTATAATATGGAAGTGGTTTCAATTCCTACGAATAAGCCAGTGATTCGCCAGGACTTGCCCGATACGATTTTTCGGAGTTTTCCAGAGAAAGTCCAAGCAGCTATTGCCTATATCAAAGAATTGCATGAAACGGGCCAGCCCTTGTTAATCGCTACGGGCTCCGTCCAATTGTCAGCCCTGTATTCCGCTATCCTGCTCAAAGAAGGCATCCTTCATAATGTGCTCAATGCCTATAATGCAGTCAAAGAAGCTGAAATGGTTAAGGAAGCCGGGCAATTGGGGGCTGTGACAGTTGCAACAGCCATGGCCGGTCGTGGGACAGATATCAAATTAGGTCCTGGAGTAGCCGAATTAGGGGGACTAGCCGTTATAGGAACTGAGCGAATGACCAGTGAACGTGTAGACCTGCAATTGCGCGGACGAGCTGGCCGCCAAGGAGACCCTGGCATGAGTAAGTTTTTTGTTTCCTTAGAAGATGAGCTCATCCATAAATGGGGGCCTGAACATATTCGCTATTATTCTGATCAAGATAAACGCAGACTAGACGGCAAGCCCCTGTCTAATTTTCGCTATCAAAAATATTTTGACCAGGCCCAAGAAGCCAGTGACAGCAGCAGTGAGAGTGCCCGCCAGCAGATCTTGCAGATGGATGAGGATATGCGGATTCAACGGGAATTGATCTACCGTGACCGCAATGCCCTCTTGTCAGGTGGGGGCTTAGAAGCCGTAGATATCCCTAAACTTGCACGAAAGGTATTCAAAGACTTCATTAATCAGCTTGATGAAGAGGGACGTGTTTTTGCTGTCGAGCGTTTTATCTATGACTACTTATCCTACCAGGTTAGTATCGATCGTTCAGCCATTGAAGGGATGACTGACCGGCAATTGTTGGATTATTTAATGGCCATCTTCGAAGACCAATATGCTGCCAAGAAAAACACCATCCAAAATTCGGCAATCTTTGAAGACTTTATCCGCAAGTGCTTACTCAAAGCCATTGATAGCACTTGGATTGAACAGGTGGATTATCTGACCCAGTTTAAACAAGTCGTGATGAGTCGGCGGTCTGCACAGAGAAACCCTATCTTTGAATACCAACGTGAGGCTTACTGGTCTTACCAAGAGATGAAGCGGCGAATTAATTATGAAATTGTGCGTTACTTGGCCTTGAGCCAGGTGGTTCAGTCTGAAACAGGCCAGCCTGTGGTTCAATTTGCTTAAGGAGGAAGCTATGACAATCTATAATATTAATTTGGGCATAGGTTGGGCATCTAGTGGGGTGGAATACTCCCAGATTTACCGGTCTAGGATCTTCGACCAGCTCCAGGTGCCAGCTAAGTTTGTCTTTGTCGACTTAATTTTGAATGAAAACATTGCCCATTTCACCCAAAATATGGGCTTTAGGAATGAGGATATTATTTGGCTCTATCTTTATTTTACGGATATTAAAATACAGGCGACATCCTATACCCTAAATGATGTGAAGGAAAGCCTAGCTTATCCAATTGAAGAAGAAAAACGCGAAGACAAGCTTGTCCGCCTCTACTATGACCAGGGCCGGCAATTTGCGACTTGCTATCTGGTAGAGGGTTCCATTGACCGGGTGAACCGGGTTGAATTCGTGGTGGATGGCAATTTATTGCGTAAAGATTACTATAACTATACCCGTTTTCTTTCCGAGTATTATGCCCCCAAGGATGGGCGGGCCAAGCTTTACCAGCGGCGTTATTTCAATGAAGATGGGTCAGTAGCCTATGAAGAAATTGTAGATGGTAAGCACTCTTGCTATAAGATGCCAGATGCTATCCTCTATAATAAAGAAGAATTCTTTGCCTACTTCATCCAGAAATTAGGGCTGACGGAGGAGGATATAGTGATCCTCGACCGAGCGACAGGGACCGGACAGGCAGTCCTCCAATATGCCCCACCAGCTAAGGTTGGTGTTGTTATCCATGCGGAACACTATAGTCCGGGTCCAACAACCGATTATTATATCTTGTGGAACAATTATTATGACTATCAGTTTATGCATAGTGAGGCCATTGATTTCTTTATTGCTTCAACCCAAGCGCAAAAAGAGCTTCTGGACCAGCAATTGGCCCACTACTATGATAAGAAAGCCCAAGTCTATGCCATTCCTGTGGGGAGCGTGGACCACTTACGCTATCCCCAAAAGGGCCAAAGACAGGACTTTTACCTGATGACAGCTTCGCGCTTAGCCAGTGAGAAGCATATCGATTGGTTAGTCCGGGCGGTTGTTCAAGCTAAAGCTAGCTTACCCGAACTTCATTTTGATATTTATGGTAAAGGCGGCCAGGAAGAGATGCTTACTGATTTAATTAAGGAACTGGGAGCCGGAGATTATATTAAGCTGAAAGGCCACCAAGACCTCTCTGAAGTCTATCAGAACTATGACCTCTACTTGGCAGGATCGACGAGTGAAGGTTTTGGTTTGACGCTCTTAGAGGCCTTGGCAGCAGGCCTTCCCATTATTGGTTTTGAAGTCAACTATGGGAATGTAACTTTTGTAAGGGATGGCTACAATGGCTATTTGATTCCCTACCAGGCCAACCAGCCGACAGAAGCTTATGTCGAGGCCTTGAGTCAGCGCCTGCTCACTTATTATCAGACGGCTGACCGCGAAGCCATGCAAGACCATGCTTATCAGCGTGCAGAAGACTTCTTAGAAGACCGCGTGATCGAGGCCTGGAAGGAACTTATTGAGGAGGTAGGCCATGATTAATTTATTTGACCAAGACAATCAAACCAGTCGAGACCTGGGACGGTCTTTAGAAGCAGCCGGCTTTGATTGGCCCACAGTTGTTTTAACAGATGATGGTTTTCTTGATGACCACTTGGCTAGCCCCTTCCAGTTCTTTATGGGCGAAGAAGATGCGTCTTGTCGGGCACTCTACTTTAATGAACTGCCCGTTCCTGCTTATTGGGAAATTATGGGCGATAACAGTAGCGCTCGCCTAGAAGATCTAGGACAGGTCAAGGCACGTATCTATTACGCAGAGCCCAAGCACAAGCGTCTCATTAATAAGGTCGACTGGTTGGACGAGAAGGGGAGGGTGGCCTTTGTCGATGTTTACAACCAGTATGGTCGGCGCTTTAGTCGGATTGCTTTCGATACAGAAGAGCGGATGTCCATTAAAACTTACTATGATACCCAGGGCCAGGAAGCCCTGGTCCATAACTTAGTGACCGATACGCTAAGCCTGAATTACCAAGGGCAAACTTACTTTTTTAGAGACCAGGTTGACTTTATTTGCTTTTATTTAAAAGAAGCAGGCTTTGATCTTTCGGGCATGCTGATCAATTCCCTAGCCATGCCCTTCCTCGTCTCCCATCGCTTAGCTTTACCTGGTGAGGATATTCTTTTCTGGCAAGAACCCATTCAAGATACGATTCCAGGGAACATGCAGATGATTTTTGCAGGGACGACGCCAAGGGCTCGGACCGTAATTGTGGATGACGAGACCAATTACCAACGCCTAGAGGGCTTGCTTGCCGAGCAAGAAGCAGGGACTAGCGACCAGTTGAAACATTTAGGCTATATCTATCCAATAGAAGAGCCTGTTCGCAACACAAATGAGGCCTTAGTCTTAACCAATTCAGACCAAGTAGAGTCTTTGGAAGAGCTCTTGCAAGCGTTGCCTGACTGGCACTTCCATGTGGGGGCATTGACTGAGATGTCTGATAAGTTGATGGGCTTGGACCATTTCTCCAATTTGACCCTCTACCCCAATATATCCCAAGACAAGGTAGAAGATCTCTTGAAGCGCTGTAAGGTCTATCTCGATATTAACTATGCAAACGAGATCCTTAATGCCGTACGCCGCGCTTTTGATCACAGGCAGCTGATCCTAGCCTTTCGGGAAACCCTCCACCAAGATAGGTACACAGCAGCTGAACATCGTTTTGACAAAGCAAATGTTGAAGGTTTAATTGCGCACCTAGACCAAGTTGGATTGGACGAGACTTTGTGGATTAGGGGAATTGAAGTCCAGCTAGCTCATGCCGGCCAAACTCGTGTTGAAGATTATCGAGACGTCTTAGCTGGAGGATGCCATGACAAATAAACATAAAAATGTACTAGATCCAGAAATTCAAGAGATGCTAGAGAAGGAGCGGCAAAAACAGGCCAAGGACCAAGAAGAAGCAGACGATAAGTTAAGCAAGCTTCCCATGATCATAGGAGTTCTGATGGGGGTGTCTGTCCTCTTAGGCTTACTACTTTCTTTATTAACGCTCTTTAAGTCATAGGAATGAGGAGAATGCGATGCACACACATATTACTTGCTTATATGGCCATTCTTATACGAGTACAGCCATGCTAGCTCAAATTGCGACAGCCGATATTGCTAAAGAGATGGGTTTCGATAAGGTTCCGGTATACTCCTACCCGGTAGAAGCCGATTCAGAATCGGAATTAAGGACACGCCTAGACGGTATTTTTTCTGGGGTGGGCTTTGGAGATTTTATTGTTTTACAATATCCCACTTGGAATAATGTAGAATTTGATCAAGCTATTATTCGGAAGCTGCGAGCTTATCCAAGACTGAAAATTGCTATTTATATCCATGACGTCCTTCCCTTGATGTTCGAACCCAATGCCTATCTGATGCCCACTATGATTGAAATTTATAATATGGCAGATGTCCTCATTGTTCCGACAGAAGCCATGTACCAACGTTTGCGCCAGGAAGGCTTGCAGGTAGATCGTTATGTTGTCCAGGAAATGTGGGACCATCCGATTGACTAAGACCTAGATCGACCTGAATTCATCCGCCAATTTCACTTCGCGGGGGATGTGAATAAATTCAACTTTGCTAAGAACTGGCAGAGCAATCTTCCTTTGCGGGTCTATTCGAGAGACCCTGAAACAGAGCTGCCTGACCAGGTCATTCCCTGTGGCTTTATGCGGGATACCGAATTAATCGTCAATCTCGCTAAGGGAGGTTTCGGTTTGGTTTGGGCTGATGATGACCAGATCAATGAATATTTCAAATTATGTATCACCCATAAGTTAGGGACTTATCTAGCGGCCGGAATCCCTGTTGTTGTTCCTAGACACCTCTCCAACCATGATATTATTGAAGCCAATCACTTAGGCTTGGTGGCAGACTCCCTTGAAGAAGCCCAAGACTTTGTCGCCAACATTTCAGCAGAAGATTATGATGATTTGGTTGACCATGTTGACCGCTACCGCCCTTTAATCACCCAAGGTTTCTATACCAAGCGTGTGCTCACTGAAGCGATTTTCAAGTGTTTGGATGCTAAGTCATAATTCGATACAAAAATAAGCGTTAGCCGGTTTCCGAGAGAACCGCTAACGCTTCTTTCTATTGCTTCAAATATCCTGTAATTAGCTCAACAAAAAAGTGTATTGCCTGGTCGAAGTCGGCTAGGTCCAGGTGTTCGTCGACCTGGTGCTGGGTCTTGCCGGGGCCGAAGATGACTACTTCCAGGCCAGGGTTCTGGCTGGCAATGGCCACGCAGTCTGTGCCGCCAAAGAAGGGGGCGAGCTGGGCTTCCTTGTTGAAAGTTTGCTTATAGGCAGCCTGGCTGGCTTGGATGAGCCGGGCAGACGGGTCTGTTGCCAGAGCAGGCATGTTGGCAATGACACGGAGCTGGGTCTTGGGATAGGGTCGGTCTGCACTGATCTGGTCGACCATCTTCTGGTAGTTGGCTAAGATCTGCCCGTGGTCTTCCTGGGGCAGCGTTCGCCGGTCCAAGGTCATCCAGGCAGAGTCGGGGACGAGGTTAGCCTTGTGTCCAGCATGGAGACAGGAGATTTGGAGGGAAGGCTGGCCCAGGATGGGGTGGTTGAGCTGGGCTGCTTGGTCCTGGAAGTCTTGGCGGATGGCCGGGGCCAAGTCTAGCAAGGGGCTGAGGGCATTCTGGTCAGGGGATGCAGTGGCCGCATGTCCGGCTTGGCCGAAGCTCTCGAACTTGAGGGAGAGGCCGCCCCGGTGGCCGGTGCAGATGGTGGAGTCAGTAGGTTCGGCACAGATGAGGGCATCGACTTCTGGAACGCGGCCAGCCTGATCCAGGGCTTCGGCCCCCTTGCCCCCGGATTCTTCATCAGCTGTAATGATGAAGTGGAGGCTGCCGGCTTCAATGGACCCTGCTTGGATGAGCTGGCTGGCGGCAGCGACCAGGGCAACGAGACCGCCCTTCATATCGGACGCTCCCCGGCCATAGATCTTGCCGTCTTTGATTTGGCCCGCAAAGGGAGGATAGGTCCAGGCCTCTTCCAGGCCGCTGGGGACCACATCCAGGTGACCGGTCAGTCCGAGGCGTGGACCGGGCTGGCCAGAAGACCAGGAGGCGACTAATTGGTCGCGGTCAGGGGCATAGGAACTGGTCTGGCAGTCGAAGCCGAGCTTTTCTAGGTAGGAAATCAATCGGGCGAGGGCTTGGCCTTCCTGACCTTCGACAGTGTTGACTTGGAGGAGTTTTTGGAGGAGTTTTAGAGCTTCTTCTGAACGCATGGTGGCTTTCCTTTCTAGTGGTTGGGCGTTTGGTCCGGGCAGGGCCAGAGTTCGGGGATGTCATGGCATGTGGGATGCTTAGGGGTACAGATTTCCCGGCCCATGGCACCCATGGCTTGGTGGGCATGGAGCCAATCTTCTTCCGGGAGGAGCTGGGTCACCCGCTCTTCGATCTCCAGGGTAGAGGCTGAGGGGGCAACGATTTCATGGCGCTTGCAGATCCGGATGACATGGGTATCTACGGCGAAGGCAGGCACTTGGTAGGCGTTGGAGAGGACGACATTGGCGCACTTACGGCCGATCCCGGGCAGGGTCTCCAATTCTTTTTGGCTCTGGGGGACCTGGCCGTCGAAGTCTTCGAGGAGTTTTTGGGCGCATTTAATCATGTACTTGGACCGGTTATTGTAGAGGCCCAGGGGCTTGATATAGGGGATAACTTCCTCCTGGCTGGCCTGGGCCAGGTCTTTGGGCTCGGGGAAGGCAGCGAAGAGGGCAGGGGTCAGCTCGTTCACCTTGGCATCGGTCGTCTGGGCGCTCAACATGGCGGCGATGAGGAGCTGGTAGGGGTTCTCGAAGTTGAGGGCAGATTGGGTATGGGGGTAGAGTGCCATAATGGCCTCGATGACTTGGCGGGCACACTGGTCAGATAGCATGGTGATTTCCTCCTTAGCTATATCTTCAAAAAAACTTCTATGCTAAAATTATAGCTAAAGTTCACCGCTAAAGCACGGAAATCCCTCGACTGGGGGACCAAGGAGGAAAAGATTTGAACGAAAAACAACCTAGTGTCAGAGAAGACATGGTCCGAAGTATCGGCGTCGCCTTTGCTTATTCTGCCATGATGTTTATCGGTATCTTAGTTTATATGGTCGCTTACCTGCTGGTTAAAGCCGGTATCCAGGGTGATTTCAGCGTTGACCAGGCGACTAGCGACATCATGGGGACGGGCTGGCCCTATCTTATCGCCTGTGCCCTGAGTTTCTTGCTTTTGACCTATCTCCACCGCAAGCGGCCCATTGTTTGGCGGCGAGCTGAGGCGCCTCAGATGACAGGCAAGCGTTTTGGCCAATTGCTGGCTGTCTTTATGATGGGCCAGCTCCTTTTTACCGGCCTAGCGAATGTGGGCGAGATCATAGCCAATGCCCTGGGCTATACCATCCTGCCTGAGGTGGAGATGGCATCGGCAGGAAGTCCAAGCTGGTCTATGTTCCTCTACGCCAGCTTCGTAGGCCCCATCTTAGAAGAAATAGCCTTCCGCGGCACCATCCTGCCTTACCTAACCAAGCATGGCCAGCTCTTTGCGATTACGATCTCCGCCTTTTTCTTTGGACTGATGCACCTGAATATTATTCAGTCGCCCTTCGCCTTCCTGATTGGCCTGGTGCTCGGCTATGTGAGTCTGACTTACGGGCTCTTTTGGGCAGTGGTCCTCCATATTATTAATAATTTTGTCTTTGGAGATATCCTCTTCCAGCTCTTGTCCCCCTTCTCTCCAGCTGTCCAAGATGGGGTTAACAATCTGATTTCCTTCGTCTTCTTCCTAGCCGGCGCCTGGGTCCTCTACCGGAACCGGGAGGCCATTAAGGCTTATCTGAAGACTTATCGGACGACACCTGCCACCTACCGCCAGGCCCTGGTATACTGGCCCTTCCTACTCTATACGGGCCTAGCCCTCTGGCAAATGATTGCAAGTTTACAGCCCCTTTAGGAGGTTACTATGACAAGAAAAGTTATTCTAGACCTTGATCACGGTATTGATGATAGTCTGGCCCTGATCTATACGGCCCTCAGCCCAGAGCTTGAGATCTTAGGCATTACGACGGTATCGGGCAATGTTGATGCAGACCAAGGCGCCCGGAATGCCAGCTATCTCTCTGACTTCCTAGGCTTGGACCAGGTCCCCATCTACGAGGGCGCACACCACCCGCTCGTCCGCCCCTACCGTGATGCCCGGGATACCCATGGTGAAGATGGCCTAGGGGAAGCCGTCTGGGCCAAGGAAAAACGAGTCCAGGACCAGTCCGCCCTTGACTTTATCCAGGAAGCCTTGACCAAGTATCCAGGCGAAGTCGACATCCTAGCCCTGGGTCCCTTGACTAATCTAGCCCAAGTGGAAGAGGCTCAGCCTGGTCTCTTAGCTCAAGCCAAGTCCTTGCGCATTATGGGCGGGGCCTACCAGGTCCAAGGTAACTGTTCCCCCTATGCGGAGTACAATTTCTGGTGCGATCCCGAGGCAGCTCGTCGGGTCTTTGCCAGTGACCTGCCAAAGACCTATCTTTATCCTCTCGATGTGACCTATCAGATCCTCATGACCCCCAACTGCCGGGAATTGATCCGCCAATTCGATACAGACCTGGGACGCTTAATCTATGCCATCACCCGTTTCTATGTGGACTTCCACTGGCAGGCTGAGCGGACACTGGGCTGTGTCATCAATGATCCCCTGGTTCCGCTCGATATGGTGGAAGGAATTTGTAACTTTATCCCCGCCGACATCGAGATTGTGACCAGTGGTGAGCGTGATGCCCAGTCTGTTGTCCAGCCCCGGCCAGACGGCAAGGTCCAAGTTGGCCAAGCGGTTGACGCTAGAGCCTTCTTCGAGCTCTTTTTAAAGCTGGTCTTCCCCGACCACAGCCAAGACATCCAGCGCGCCCTAGACAAGGGCTGGCTCTAACTCACAAATGAAAAACGCACGCCAACAAGCTTCTACAGACTTGTTGACGTGCGAATTTTTGTTTAAGCATAAGGATTATTTTGACAGCTTGGTGAACCACCAACAGCGGAAGGGATGCTCCTTCATACAAAAATTGTTAATAGGCTTGATTAATCATAGAAGTTAATCCGCTTGCTGATGGGGTAGATGATAAAGCCGCCCACAATCATTGCCAAGGCCTCGGTTCCTGCCATGTTAAGGTAGAGGGGCCAAATTGGACCGTCATAACCTAGGAAGACCACCAAGAAAGTGATGGTGAACATGGACAGGGAGAAAACAATGGTCAAGACGATGTACTTAATGATCATCGGGTCAATCTTGAAATTGATGTGTTTAACTACCTGCTCACCCAGCCAGCGTCCGATCCAGAGAAAGATGAAGGTGGAGATACTGCCCACAATCATATCCCAAATCCCGTAACTAAAGTAGTTGACAATGAAGACCCCCACCGTGATGGCATAGATATAGCGCTTGTTGTAGAGGCCCAAGAAGTTGAGCCCTTCCGACAGGCGGATCCCAATTGGCCCAAAGGTTAAGGGTGCCAGTAAGAGGGACATGGCCACATAGAGGGCTGCAATGATGGCAGCCTTGGTCAGGTCTAAAGTGCGGGCCGAGGAAGCCCCGTGTGTATATTTTTGCATGATATCGTCTCCTTTATAGTGGCGGCGGACCGCCCTAGTGATAACTACGACCAAAGGACAAAGAGTAGCTTAATCTACTGAAGAATCGTAGTGCCAGCTTTCCTCAAAGCTAACAGTCCTATTCTAGCGGACCTTAGTGAAAAATACAATATTGAAAAGTTGAAAGTAGGCAAAAGAAAAAGCTAGGCGATCGGCCTAGCTGAACTGTTGTAGTCTTTAGAAGGATTAGAAGTCAAGCTGTTCGCGCTTAACTTTGCCTTTTTCATTGAAGTAGAATTTAGTTACTTTATCGGTATAAGGTACAGCGTCGCCACCGGTTCCGTTCTTCTTAAGGGCGATTTCGTGGAAGACCTTATCTGAAGTTCCATGTTCTTTGGTGAAGCGTTTTAATAATTTTTGTAAAGAAACAGGTTGTTCAGGGTCTTTTAGAGAAACAAAGGCTGCGCCAGGTGTTTCGATAGCTTTGTAAATTAATTCTTCTAAGTCAACTTTAGGGTTACCAGGGATTAAGTAGTAGTCCGCTTCTTTTTCAAAAGCAGATTCATCCTTAACTTGAACCGCAGAGTGCTCGGACTTAGCAGCACCTGAAATGGCCGCAAAGAGTGGACGGCTACCAGTTGACCGGTGACCAGCAATAATTACGGATTCTTTATTTTGAATGGCTTCTTCTAAGTAATTACCAACAGTTTCGTTGAATAAACCGCTTTCAACATTACGTTCAATAAATTTATTCATATTCTAAGTCCTCCTCAAAATGATCAATCGACACAGGCTTCGACTAGGTAGTGGGGTCTAAGCTTGCTAGGGTTCTGTTACTACCATTAATAATATTAGATAAGGGTCCTCAGGGCTAAGTGAAAACGCTAACTTATCTAATTAACTTGATTATAACACAAATTTTTCTTGTTTTTAAGCCAGGCCTACGATTTATCTTGATTTAGCCTTGTGTCTGTGCTGATGGGCTTTCGCTTGGGTGGAATGTGATTGATATAATAGCTGAGCCTTATTGCTTTACAATGGTAAGCGAACAATTTAAGATGGAATTAAGAAAAAATAGTATTAAGAATTTAAGGAGGACGTTTGTATGCAATCTACATTTAATGATTTAATTCAAAAACGCCGCTCAATTTATGGTCTAGGTAAGAATGTTGAGGCTTCGAACGAGGAAATTACAGCCCTCGTCAAAGATATCATCCAACATAGCCCTTCTGCCTTCAATAACCAAACAACTCGCGCGGTCGTTTTATTTGAAGGCTCCCATGATAAATTATGGGAAATTGTCTGGGACCATGTCAAGGACGCTAACCCTAATGCAACGGAAGAAGATGTGGAAAATACCCGCCAAAAGATTGCCTCTTTCCAAGCTGGCTATGGAACGATCTTATTCTTTGAAGATCAAGAAATTGTGCGTGAGTATGAAGAAAAATTTGCACTCTATGCGGAAAACTTCCAACCTTGGTCTGAACAAGCCAATGGGGCGGCAACCATGAATGTGTGGACTGCCTTAGCTGAACAAGGGATTGGGGCTTCTCTCCAACACTACAATCCACTTATTGATGAAGACGTTCGTCAAACTTGGGACCTACCAGAAACTTGGAAGCTAAGAAGCCAAATGCCATTCGGTTCTATTGAAGCAGCTCCTGGCGACAAGGACTTCTATCCAATCGATGCACGGGTGCTTGCTTTTAACTAGTATACAAAGCTGGGTAAAATCTACCCAGTTTTTTTATTGCTTATAGATATCATAGTTAAGAAGTATCGTGTCTTGGCTGAAAACTTATGTACAATTATGACAAGTCAATGAGAAACTGTTATAATAAAAAGTAGAGAATATTCGTTCAGAAGATAGGGCGAACTAATTACTCAATTGAAAATCATAAACATGAATGGAGTGGAATGTTATGTCAGAATACATTGATCGTGTACTCAAAGAGACAGAAGAAAAAAATAGCCACGAACCAGAATTTATTCAGGCTGTGGAAGAATTACTATCAACAATCGAGCCTGTGATTGAAGCCCATCCTGAATATGAAGCGAATGGTATCCTTGAACGTATGGTGGAACCAGACCGTGTCATTGAATTCCGTGTGTCTTGGGTAGACGACGAAGGCAAGGTCCAAGTTAACCGGGGTTACCGTGTCCAATTCAACAGTGCGATTGGGCCTTACAAGGGTGGCTTACGTTTCCATCCATCTGTGAACTTATCCGTTGTGAAGTTTTTAGGCTTTGAACAAACTTTCAAGAACTCCTTAACAACTCTATCTTTAGGTGGGGGCAAGGGTGGCTCTGACTTCGATCCACGCGGCAAGTCAGATAATGAAATCATGCGTTTCTGCCAAGCCTTTATGACCGAACTCTACCGCCATATTGGTCCAGATACTGACGTTCCAGCAGGCGATATCGGTGTCGGCGGCCGTGAAGTAGGTTACCTGTTTGGTCAATACAAACGTATCGTTGGTGCCTTCGAAAATGGTGTCTTGACTGGCAAAGGTTTAGAGTATGGGGGCAGCTTGATCCGTCCTGAAGCAACAGGCTATGGTGCCGTTTACTTCGCTAACGAGATCTTCAAGCACGAAGGGGAAAGCATTGAAGGCAAGACCTTCTTGGTTTCTGGTTTCGGTAATGTGGCTTGGGGGACCTGTACCAAGGTTGCTGAACTCGGCGGTAAGGTTGTGACCCTATCTGGCCCTGATGGCTACATCTACGACGAAGATGGGATCAATACCCAAGAAAAATTAGACTTCATGCTTGAAATGCGTAACAGTGGCAATGACCGTGTCCAAGACTATGCGGACAAGTTCGGTGTTCCATTCTACGCTGGTGAAAAACCATGGGGCGTAAAAGCTGACATCGCCATGCCATGTGCCACCCAAAATGATATTGACCTAGAAGAAGCTAAGCAATTAGCTGAAAACAATGTGAAATATCTGATTGAAGTGGCTAATATGCCATCTACCAAGGCAGCCATTGACTATCTCAAAGAAAATACCGATACTATTATTGCACCATCTAAGGCAGTTAATGCAGGTGGGGTAGCTGTATCTGGTCTTGAAATGGCTCAAAATAGTGCTAAACGTGCTTGGAAGGCTGAAGAAGTGGATGCGGAATTACACCGTATTATGGAAAATATCCACCATGCGGCTGCAAGTGCTGCTGAAGAAGCAGGCTTAGGCTATGACTTGATTGCTGGGGCTAACATCGCTGGGTTCAAGAAAGTCGCTTCCGCCATGTTGCAAGAAGGCGTCTACTAAAAATAAAATTATCATAATGCTAAAAGGCCTCCCTATCGCTTGGATGGGGAGGCCTTTTCTGTTCTTGCCTTAATTGTAAGAGAGTGTGACAAAAGTCGTTCAGGCCTGAACCACTGGAGCGAACTATGTCCAATCGTTTGCAAACGATTGGACATAGTTCGTGAAGTGGATGTCAGGACTGACTTTTGGAACAGATTTTTGAAAAAGGTTCGTTTTTTAAAAAGAGGTTGGAACTTTTGTCCCAGCCTCTTTAAATATTGCTGAGGTCAAATTCTGTCCAAATCCCGCTTGCAGGCGGCAGGGCTTGGATGCTGAGGGGCTCTTTTTTGACGGGATGGATGAATTGGACTTGGTAGGCCCAGAGTGCGATCTGTTGGCCGACTTGGTTGACAGCCGCCCCGTATTTTTGGTCACCGTAGAGGGGATGGCCCAGATGCTGCATCTGAACGCGGATCTGGTGGGATCGTCCTGTCTGTAGTTGGATGCGCACTAGGCTGAAGTCTTGGCTCTGGTCGAGGACCTGGTAGTTGAGTTGGGCTTTCTTAGCTTGTTTGTGTTGGGGGGAGACGACATAGGATTGGTTTTTTCTCTTATCCTTCCACAAGTAATCGGTCAATTGCCCGGAATCTTTCCTGGGATGGCCGTGAACGACAGCGAGGTAAGAGCGGTCGATAGCCCGACGTCTGAGAGCGTCCGATAGTCGGCTGGCCGCTTTGGAAGTTTTAGCGAAGATAATCAGTCCTGCTACCGGTCGGTCCAAGCGATGGACTAAGCCCAGGTAGACATTGCCTGGTTTCTCATCTCTTTCTTTGATAAATTGTTTGTAGAAGGTCAGTAAGTCGAGATCTTGGCTGTTATCCGCTTGGACGGGCATATTGGCCGGCTTCTCTACAATGAGAAGGTGGTTGTCTTCGTAGTAAATTTTGGCTTGCACACGCGTTCTCCTTTCTTGGAATTTACCTCCATTGTATCATTAGCTTCCTGTAAAAAGCTAAGGTCAGGTCTTTTGGGAAAAGTCAGGTCCTTTTTTTTAATAACAAAATATTTTTGCAAAAATCTGTCCCAAAAGTCAGTCTTGATATTTAGTTCACGAACTATAGCTGTTTGACGCGCAGCGAGTTACAGATATAGTATGCGTTAGCTGGTTTAGGCCTAACCGACTTTTGTCACACTCTCGTCATGTGTTATACTTACTAGTAAGAATAAGCGTTAAGGAGTGACGAATAAGATGGCAATCTTAGTGACAGGTGGGACAGGCTACATTGGGTCTCACACCAGTATTGAATTAATCCAAGCGGGTTATGAGGTCGTAATCGTTGATGACTATTCCAATTCCAAGCCAACTGTCTTGGACCGGATTGAGGCTTTAGCTGGTCAGCGCCCAAGTTTTTATTGCATTAATGTCTTAGACCAGGAAGCTTTGGGTCAGGTCTTTGACCAGCATGAGATTGAGGCAGTGATCCATTTTGCAGCCTTTAAGGCAGTTGGGGAGTCTGTAGCTAAACCACTAGAATATTATGAGAATAACCTGGGTGGTCTGCTGTCAGTACTTCAAGTGATGCGCCAACACGATGTGAAGCGAATTGTCTTCTCTTCTAGCGCCACTGTTTATGGGATGACTAATCCTTCGCCTCTAACAGAGGACCTGCCTGTTTCTGCTACCAATCCCTACGGCTATACCAAGGTTATGAATGAGCAAATCTTGAGTGACCTCTATACGTCTGATGCCGAGTGGTCGATCCTCCGTTTGCGTTACTTCAATCCTATTGGTGCCCATGAATCAGGCATGATTGGGGAAGATCCTCAGGGGGTGCCTAATAATATCATGCCTTATATCACCCAAGTGGCCATTGGCAAGTTAGACCAGCTCCATGTTTTCGGTGATGACTACAATACCCCAGATGGGACAGGCGTTCGCGACTATATCCATGTGGTGGACCTGGCTAAAGGACACGTCGCAGCCGTTGCCTATGCCCTGGGCCATACTGGCTTGGAGACCGTCAACCTAGGTCGGGGACAGGGCTATTCTGTGCTGGATTTAATCCATACCTTCAAAGAGGTCAACCAAGTCGACATTCCTTATACGATTGATGACCGCCGCCCTGGGGATGTGGCGACTTGTTACGCTGATGCGAGCTATGCCAAAGAGCTCTTTGATTGGGTGGCAGAGAAGGACTTAGCAGATATGTGCCGGGACTCTTGGCGCTGGCAAGAAAAGAATCCCCAAGGTTTTGGCCAAGATTAAAGCGGAAGTTTGCGCTAGAAAGTAGGTTGGTTGATGGCAGAAGAACATTCCCCTAAAAAGAAGTCTCTTCTTTATCTAGGCGGGTCCCTGCTTGCCTTACTTGGTCTTTATTTTTTCTTCCAAGGGACAACGCCTGACTTGAGCGCGGATCCCGACAATCCCTTGGGCCTGACCAAGACGGCGGATGCCATTAAGCCCCGCGTAACTTATTCAGCGACGCCTATCATCGATTCCTCATCCTTGACGCCTGAGTTCGACCTCAAAGAGCTAGACCCAGACCAGGTGGATCAGCAAGAAGAAGCCGCCATCCCTCCTGAGCTGCCGCCGACGATCGATCAAATTGATAAGCCTAATTTAGATCAATTAGAAGCAGACTATGAAAGAAAATTCGGTCGACCTTAAGCTTGACATATAGATAAAAAGGCTGCCCCTTAACCAATCTTGGTAGGGGCAGCCTTTTTGGCTTGGCCTTCAGCAGAAGGTCCGATTTTATTTGGCTGACTTTTGTCATATGCTCTTAGAATAGGAGCTTATCAGCGCCACCGATCTTGTAGTCTAAGGCAGCCATAGCGAGGACATTGAGATAGTGCCATGGGCGGTCAAAGCGTGGCATAAAGTGGATGTCAGCGAGAGCTAAGTCTTCGAGAGTCCATCCCGAAGCAATAGCTATTGATAGACCTGTGATGCCATCGGTGATGTCTTCTTTAGACATTAATTGTCCGCCGAGAATGCGGTGGTCATCGGCATCGTAGTAAATCTTCATAGCAACTTTGCCTTCTTTGCGCATGAAGTCAGGATACAGGGGTTCTTCAACATAGCGAGAAGCCACTTGTCCTTGGTATTGGTCAGCGCTAGCGGCCTTGAGACCGGTAGACACGAAATTATAACCAAAGAGAGAGAGGGCTGAAGTCCCTGTGAGTTCAGGCATTTTAACCTTTTGGCCCATGGCATTTAGAGCGGCAACGATCCCTTGGCGTCTAGCAATGGTTGCTAAGGAAATATTGACTTGTTCGTGGGTTGGCGCAAAGGGGACGCAAGTTGAATCTCCGCCCGCATAGACATCAGGAGCAGAGGTCTCAAGGTATTCATTGGTGACAATGAAGCCCCGTTCGTCCATTTCTAAAGTGCCTCGCAGCCACTGGTCATCTGCCTTCACGCCTGCTGCTAGGATGACTGTATCGGCAGGATAGGTCGCTTGGTCAGTGACAACGGCTTTGACCTTACCGTCTTCGCCTTCAAAGGCTTTAACCGTTTCGGCGGGACGGAAGTCGAGGCCATGATGCTTGGAAGCAGCTTCGAGTACATCAGTAAATTCTTTGTCGAGAGATGTTGCTAAGAGACGGTCTTGCATATCGATCACGGTGACTGGAATTCCTGCTTGGGCATAAGCTTCAGCCACTTCAATACCAATATAGCCCCCACCGATGATAACAGCTGATTGGCAGCCTTCCATTTGTTCTTTGACAGCGGCTGTATCTTCTGGGCCACGGAAGGTATTGATATTCTCGAGGTCAATCCCTTCGATTGGAGGTTTCACGGCATAGCCGCCGGGACTGAGCAAGAGTTTGTCATATGAAACACTGTGCTCGCCTTCTGTATCCTGAACCGTAATTGTCTTCTTATCGCTTTGGATGGCGACAACATCACTGTTGCAGTGAATATGAATCCCCTGGGCACGATAAGATTCTTCGTTGGCAAAGTGTAATTCATCTAATGAATGAGAGGTCCCCTCTACATAAGATTGGCTCCCTCAACCCATAAATGAGGCAGAATCGCCACGTTCATAGAGGTGGATTTCTGCTTCTGGTTTTTGTTTTAAGAGTGTTTGAACAGCTTCATAGCCAAAATGGGAAGTTCCCACTACTACATATTTCATTAATAAATCCTCCAATTCAATTTTTAATTTATAACGATTACAATTATAAGCAGAGAGATTGAGAATGTCAAATAAAGGAACTGCTAAAGAACTTTGTCAGCTTGTGATTTTCTTGGTAAAATATAAGTAGAAAAGGAGATGGTTAGATGTCAACTGATCAAGACAAGAAGTATGAAGAAATGCCAATCGAAGAACCTGATAAACAGGACGGTTTAGAGTGTGGCGTTTGTGCAGACACTAAGTACCAGGCAGTGACGAGTGAAGAAGACTTCCAAGCCTTGCTTAAGGCCTTGAATGTTGATAAGGATACCTAGACTATGGCAGAAATCTTGATTCGTTCGGCTTGCCAAGAAGATGGTGACCGTTTAGCTGCTATCTACCGGCCCTATGTTGAAGAAACGACGATCAGCTTTGAATACCAAGCTCCAGATGCAGAAGAGATGGCCCAGCGCCTAGCAGATATCCAGGCAGCAGGCTATCCTTATTTGGTAGCTGAGTATGAGGGGGAGATTTGGGGCTATGCCTATGCTCACCAGTTAGGGGAGCGTGAGGCCTTCAAGCACAGTGTCGAACTGAGTATCTATGCGGACCGGCAAGTTCCCGTCAAGGGCGTCGGTTACCGTTTATTCCAGGCGCTTGAAGCAGCCCTTAAAGCCCAAGATGTCGTCAGTCTTGTAGCTGTGATCACAGCTTCTAATAATCGAAGCATCGCCTTCCACGAACGCCAGGGCTTCAAACAAGTAGGCCTCTTACCCAAGGTAGGCTACAAGTTCCAAGAGTGGTTAGATACAGCATATTTATATAAGGAACTCTAAGCTCAGAGTTCAGTGAAACAGGCTCAATAGCGGGCCTGTTTTTTTGTCTGATCGGTTGAATCTATTTTCATGTATTTATCCGCAAAAAGAGCTTGATAATTAATCTCAATTACATTATAATGTTCCTGTAAACTTTATTTTAGATTAACCTAAAAATATAAAAAGGGGGACTTTATTTTGTCTAAATGGTTAAAAACACTGGGGCTCCTCGTGGTCGGTGTCTTTGTCTTAAGCGCTTGCTCTAAGGGCTCAGACCAGCAAAAGAGCCAGGCTGAGGGCGGTAAGTTGAATGTTGTCGTCACCACATCTTTCTTAAATGATATGGTTCAACAATTAGCTGGAGATTATGTTTCGAGCGATATGATTATTCCTGCTGGGGAAGACCCACACTTGTATGAAGCTAAACCGCAAGACTTAGAGAAGCTCAAAGGGGCGGAACTCTTGATCTACCACGGTTTGCACTTTGAAGGGAAGATGGTGGATGTCTTAGAGCAACGTGGTAAAGCGGTAACTGCTGACTTCGATGAGAAGGCCTTGGGGAATATGGACCAGGATGGCGAAACCATTGTTGACCCACACTTCTGGTTCGATATTGACCTCTACAAGCAAGCAACAGAGAAATGTTCTGCCTATCTGATTGAGGCCCTACCTGAACATAAGGAAGCCATCGAAAAAAATACCGCAGCTTATCTCAAACAATTGGATGACTTAGACCAGGAAAACAAGGAAAAAATTGCGGGAATTCCAGAATCGCAACGCTATTTAATTACACCGCATGATGCCTTTAACTACTTCTCCCGCCGCTACAACATTCCAGTGAAAGCGCCACAAGGTGTGTCAACTGATACTGAAGTGGCCAATAAGGATATCGAAGATACAGTGAACTTCATTGTAGACCATAAGATTAAAGCCATCTTCTCGGAATCAACGACAGACCCTGCCCGGATGAAGAAGCTACAGGAAGCCTGCAAGGCGAAGGGCTTTGACGTGAAAGTAGTCAGCGGCGAAGGTCAAGAGCTCTTCTCAGACTCATTGGCACCAGTCGGTCAGACCGGCGATAACTTCATCGATATGTACCGCCATAATGTCGACTTAATTACTAACAACCTAAAATAAAACCACTAAGGGCTGGAAATAGGAGGATTTTGAAGCTTCTCCTAAAACTCCAGCCTTTTTATCCAAGGATATATGAGGAGGAATTTGAATGAGTCAAGCAATTATAAGTGTTAACCACCTAACCATGGCCTACCATGAGAAACCGGTGCTATGGGATGTCAACCTAGATATTATAGAAAATTCAATTACAGCCATCATTGGGCCGAACGGGGCCGGGAAGTCGACTTTGATTAAAGGCATTCTGGACCTAGAGAAAACCTTGTCAGGCCAGGTGAAGATTATGGGCCAGGACTTTAAGGACGTCCACAAAAAAATCGCCTATATCCCGCAGACCTCTTCCGTTAACTGGGACTTTCCAACAACTGTTGAGGATGTAGTCCTGATGGGGCGCTATGTCCACCTGGGCTGGTTAAAACGGCCAAGCCAAGCGGACCGCAAAAAAGCTGACCAAGCTCTGGCTATGATAGGATTATCAGACTATAAGAAACGGCAGATCTCCCAGTTATCGGGCGGCCAGCGCCAGCGGGTCTTCATTGCCCGGGCCATTGCCCAGGATGCGGATATTTACTTTATGGATGAACCGCTTGCTGGTGTCGACAAACGGACGGAAAAAATTATCATTGATTTCCTCCGGGATGCTCAGAGCCAAGGCAAGACCAGTATTGTTGTCCATCATGATTTGAACACTATCCGCGACTACTTTGACCAGCTGGTTATTTTAAACAAGAAAGTGATTGCCCAAGGCCCAGTTGACAGCAGCTTTACGGCGGAGAACTTAGTCAAGGCAGACATGTTGGCCAGGGAAGTGGCAGGTGTTTACCATGCTTAATTGGGAAATTATAAGCTCTTATTCTTTCTTGCTGATTGCGACGGGAACCTTCCTGTTAGCTAGTGCCGCTGGTGTTGTCGGCTCCATCTCAGTACTCAAGGGCCAATCCCTCATTGGGGACGCCATTGGCCACGCTGCCTATCCGGGTATTGTCCTCGCCTTTATGATCTTTATGGTGCGCGACCCTCTAATCCTTCTCTTAGGGGCGATGGGGACGGGGATTTTAGCCTTTGTTTTAATCCAATTGGTCAACCGCCAGTCCAAATTGCGTCTGGATGCCGCCCTGGCCGTCACCTTGTCTTCCTTCTTTGGCCTGGGCATGGTCTTAAAGAGTTATATCCAAGGTCATCCCGAGTATGCCTCGGCTTCCCAGGCGGGCTTGAAGAATTATATCTTCGGCCAGGCCGCCTATATCATGGAAGACGATATCAAATTGATCTTGGTGATTGCCATTTTGTCTCTCCTACTTTTTGCCCTCTTTTATAAGGAAATCAAAGTCTTTATTTTTGATGAGGTCTATGCTAAGACTATCGGCTACTGGACTTCGCTTATGTATGGGGTGATTATGGTGATGACTATGTCGATCATTGGGGTAGGGCTCAAGTTAGTGGGGACGATCTTAATTGCCTCTCTCTTAATTATTCCGACCATTACCGCCACCATGTGGTCTGACCGCTTCCATGTTGTCCTCCTCTTAGCGGGCTTCTTTGGGGGCTTGTCGGCTGTGGTGGGGACCTATTTTTCAACCCTCTACAACGGATTGTCAACCGGTCCAACCATCATTGTGGTCATGACCTTATTTTCCATGTTCTCGATGGTCTTTGGCCGGAAGGGAATGTTGCGTCAAGCCATTGAAAGGAGTAAATATTAATGTCCAGTCTTGAAAACTTTATCTCCCTATTGTTGGCTAACCAGGCCAGTCTCTGGGTTCTAATTATCACAGCAGTGGCCTGTGCCTTGATTGGCGCTTTCCTTGTTCTAAGACAGTTATCCATGGTCTCAGATGCCATTTCCCACTCGGTTCTCTTAGGGATTGTCTTGGCCTTCTTTATTACCGGAGATCTCCGGTCACCGCTCTTAATTGTAGGAGCAGCTAGCTTCGGCCTCCTCATGGTCTGGCTAACGGAGCTCTTGGCCCAGTCACCCTACATCAAGGGGGACGATGCGGTAGGGATCATCTATCCTTTCTTCTTCGCACTCGCTGTTATTTTGATCACTCGTTATGCGGGCAATGTCCACCTGGATACTGACATGGTCTTGATGGGTGAGGTGATCCTAGCCCCTCTTAATACTATTTCTGTTTTTAATTTCGAAATGCCCAAAGCCTTGTTCGAAATGGGCATTCTTATCGTCCTCAACCTGGCCTTTATTGTCATCTTCTTCAAGGAGTTAAAAATCACGACTTTCGACAAGCAATTTGCCCATATTGCAGGTTTTTCAGCGGGTATCTTGTCTTATAGCCTCATGGCCTTGTGCTCCTTGACAACGGTTGTGGCCTTTGACGCGGTAGGGGCTATTCTGGTGGTTTCCTTCCTGATTGCACCTGGTGCTTCGGCCTATCTGATTGCTAAGGATCTCAAGGTGATGCTGGCCCTATCAGCAGGTTATGGGATTATGAACGCTGTCTTAGGCTATGTCCTATCGCTCTACTTCAATGTCTCCATGTCTGGGATGACGGCGACTGTTGCCGGCTTAACCTTCCTCTTGACCTTCTTACTGAATCGAAAGGGCTTGATCACTTCCTTGGTCCTAGCTTATAGCCAACGAAAGGAAATCAAGCGGGCCATCCTCTTACAGGGGGTTAAGAGCTCCCAGTCCATTAATCCCGCCTTGCCGACTGAACAAGTGGATTACCTGGTCCAAGCCGGTTATATCACTGCAGAAGCGGGCGGTAAGTATCGTCTAAAAGACCAAGGACGGGACTATCTGGCTGACTTAGAAAGAAAATACGGGATTAGCTAGGTCCTGGGGCTGATTTTTACTGGAATGAGGATTTTTTGCTTGGGCCAGCTCTTAAAAGAGTGATAGAATGAATGCAAGATTATCAAGCAAAAGAGGTGGCATATGCGCTTAAGCAAAAAATCGATAGGAGCTTCTATCCTTGCGGTGCTTATCTTGCTAGGGCTAGCTTTTGGCCTAGGCCAGCACTATGGTGTAGCCGGGGATGAAGACATTACGTCTGAACTTGTCGGCAACCGCTTAGAGGAAGCTAAAGAACTAACGACAAGTAAGTATTTCTATACCAATACCGGTGCCTATGAGAATGATCGTGAATTTTACGGCCTCAAACTTCCTTTCACCAATAAGAAATTTATTGTTTCTTATGATGGAATTATCCACGCTGGGGTTGACTTAACGGAAGCGGATATTTCGATCAATGGGGATAAAATCCAGGTCAAACTGCCCAAGGCTAAAATCCTGTCCCATGAAATTGACTCGGATTCGGTCAAGGTCTTTGACGAGGAAGCTAGCATTTTCAACCAAGTTAAGGTCGAAGACTACAGCAAGTTTTCCAATGAACAAAAGAAAACAGCCGAGAAAAAGGCTGTAGATAAAGGCTTACTTGAGGAAGCAGAAAAGCAAGCCCAACAGGCTGTTGAAGATTTGCTCAATATGGATCCTGAAATTCATGAAAATTACCAAGTAGAAGTCCGCTTTTAAAATGAAAAATCAAAATAAAAGGAGCCTGGCCTAAGCCAAGCTCCTTTTTATGATGATTTGCTCATCACTCTATTTGTCTTCTGTTTCTAATTGGTCGAAATCGTAAGTCACAACAATCTTCCGAGCTGCGAGCGCTTCGTCTAAGCGGGCAACAGGGGTATTGTGTGGGGCGGTATTTACAATTTCAGCGTTTTCTTCAACTTCCTTAGCAATCTTAATCATGACGTCGCAGAAGTGATCGAGTGATTCCTTGTGTTCGGTTTCGGTTGGTTCGATCATTAAGCATTCATGAACGATTAATGGGAAGTAAGTCGTTGGAGCGTGGATGTTGTGGTCTAAGAGACGTTTGGCAACATCTTTCGCATTGGCGCCCAATTTCTTCTGAGGCGTACAGTCAATAACAAATTCGTGCTTACAGTGCTGTTTGAAGGGAACATAATAGTAGTCTTCCAGACGGGCCTTGAGGTAGTTAGCGTTAAGCACCGCATCCTCTGAAACTTGGGTTAAGCCTTCGCCACCATAAGTTAAGATATATGCCCATGCCTTCAAGTTAACGCCAAAGTTACCGAAGTAAGCTTTCAAGCGGCCATAGGAATCTGGATAGTTACTGTTAAGCACATACTGGTCGCCTTCTTTTTCGATCCGAGGAACGGGCAAGAAGGGGGCCAATTCTTTCTTAACCCCGATTGGGCCAGAACCTGGGCCACCGCCACCGTGTGGACCTGAGAAGGTCTTGTGGAGGTTTAAGTGGACGATGTCGAAGTCCATATCTCCTGGACGGGTATGGCCTAAGATGGCGTTAGAGTTGGCACCATCATAGTAGAGTAAGCCGCCAGCTTCATGGATAATTTCTGCGATTTCAAGAATATCGTGTTCAAATAAACCAGCTGTACTTGGGTTGGTAATCATCATCCCAGCGGTATCTGGTCCTACTGCAGCTCGCACAGCATCGACGTCAATAGTCCCTTCAGGATTTGATTTAATTTCAATCACATTGAAGCCACCAATCGCAGCTGTAGCAGGGTTGGTCCCGTGGGCAGAGTCAGGGATTAAGATATTACGGCGCTGTTCCAGTTCGCCATTATGGTCATGATAGGCCTTGATGGTTAACATCCCAGCCCATTCGCCGTGGGCACCAGCACAAGGTTGCATGGTCACTTCATCCATACCAGTGATGAGCTTGATCATTTCTTGGAGTTGATAAAGGACTTCAAGAGAACCTTGGGCTGTTTCGCTTGGCTGGAGTGGGTGGACTTGTGCGAAACCTGGTAAGGCGGCAAGAACTTCATTAATTTTGGGATTGTATTTCATGGTACAAGAGCCTAGAGGATAGAAACCAGTTTCCAAACCAAAGTTACGGTTAGAAAGTAGGGTGTAGTGCCGTAATAATTGGAGTTCTGAAACTTCAGGTAAGCGTGCTGCTTCTTTACGGACGAGATGGTCAGGAATATCTTGGCTTAAATCATAGTCCTCAACGTCATTTTTAGGGAGGCTGATGGCCCGACGTCCTGGACGAGAAATTTCAAAGATTGTTTGGTTATATTCAGTAGATGCAGTCATTATTTCGTCACCTCCACGAGAGCTTCAACAAAAGCATCGATCTCTTCTTTTGTTCTCTTTTCAGTAGCGCATAGAAGGACGGTATTATCTTGGCCGTAAACATCAGAAACGTCATAGCCCCCAACAAAACCTTTGTCTAGGAGGGCTTTGTTGACTTCTGCAACGGGTTGTTTTAAATCAACAATGAACTCATTAAAGAATGCGCTTTCATTTAAGACGTTAAAACCTTCTGCTTTGAGTGACTTGGCCAGATAGTGTGCCTTGTTGATATTACGTTTGGCCATTTCGATAATGCCTTCCTTACCCACAGCAGACATGAAGACAGCTGAAGTGAGGGCCATAAGACCTTGGTTAGAAGACATATTAGAAGTAGCTTTTTCACGGCGGATATGTTGCTCGCGTGTCTGCATGGTCATGGCATAACCACGTTGACCATTGGCATCAAGGGTTTGCCCAATGATACGGCTAGGTAACTTACGCATATACTTCTTAGTGGTTGCAATGTAACCGGCATGTGGGCCACCAAAGGACATTGGAATGCCGAATGGTTGGGTATCGCCGACTACAATATCTGCTCCTAGGGCACCAGGGCTTTCGAGGACAGCTAGGGCTAATGGGTTAGCTGAAACAACCAAGAGGGCCTTAGAGCCTTCCATCAGGTCTTTAATTGCTTTGAGGTCTTCGATTGAGCCGAGGAAGTTTGGATATTGGACAACAATAGCACCTACCTCATCAGCTGAGAAGGCTTCTTTTAACTTATCGAAGTCTGTGACATCACCCTTAAGTGGGATGTCTTCGACCTCATAATCCATACCGTAGCCATAGGTGTGAAGGACCTCACGACCTTGTGGGTGGACTCCCATTGAAAGCAAGACTTTGTTACGTTTGGATTGTTTCGTTGCAAGGTTACAAGCTTCGCCTAGAGAAACAAAACCATCATAAGTGGAGTCGTTAGTAACATACATGCCTGTCAGCTCAGCCAACATGGTTTGGTATTCAAAGAGGGCTTGGAGTTCCCCTTGGCTGGCTTCCGGTTGATAAGGTGTATAAGCAGTTAGAAATTCTTGACGCTGTGTGATAGAATTGACAACAGCAGGAATAAAGTGATCATAAACTCCTGCGCCAAGGAAGTAGGCGTAGTCATCGGCGTTTACGTTCTTAGCTGCGATTTCAACAGCGTGTTTTTTTAATTCGCTTTCGGTGAGCGCTTCTGGCAATTGCTTAAAGGCTTCCTTGACCGAATCTCTAACGGAGGCTGGAATATCTTCAAAAAGCTCATCAACGCTTTTGGCACCGATGGTTTCAAGCATTTCTTTCCGGTCCTCTTCGGTAACCGGTAAGTAGCGGTGTTTGTAATCTGACACTAGATTCACATCCTTTGTTTATAGATTATAGCTTTTTTAAAGAAAACGGGTTCAGTGGGGCTGAACCCGTTACTTTTTTAGAAGGGCTTATTCAGCAGTGAACTCTTTGTAAGCTGCTTCATCCATGAAGTCAGAAGTATCTACTTCATCTTCAGCTTCAATAACAGCAATCCATGCATCTGCTGGTGATTCATTCATGAATTCAGGCTCATCATCTAAGCGTTCATTCACTTCGGCAATCTTACCATCTACTGGAGAATAAACTTCAGAAGTTGATTTAACAGATTCCACGGATGAGAAGTCTTCTTCTGCTTCAACTTCGTCGTCTACATCAGGAAGTTCAACGTAAACAATTTCTCCTAATTGTTCAACCGCATAGTCAGTCAAGCCGATACGAACTTTTTTGCCGTCAACTTCGATCCATTCGTGTTCTTCAGTATAAAATTTAGCCATTTTCCTTGCCTCTTTCTATAAAATATTTATCACTGATTAAGTGACACTTACATTGTATAATAAATTTTTAATGAACTCAATAAAACGCTTTAATTAGCGACGTAACCAGTCTTTCTTGCAGACAAGAGCAGGGACTTGTTTCTTACGCACTTGGATAAGGACTTCGTCTCCAAATTCAGTTGCTCCCTTGTCGACAATCATATAGCCGATAGCCTTGCCGAAAGTAGGTGACTTGGTACCTGAAGTAACAAAGCCAATTTCGTCGCCATCTTTGTTGTAGACAGTATATCCTTCACGGGCGATCCCTTTACCTGTTAATTCAAAGCCGCGTGATTGACGTTTTTGTTCGCCTTCTTTTTGGGCTTTTAGATAGTCTTGGCCGATGAAGGGAACATCTTTATCTACTTTAACGGCGAAGCCAATACCGCCTTCAAGAGGGTTGATATCTTCTGTTAGGTCTTGGCCATACAAGCACATGCCGCCTTCTAAGCGAAGAGTATCCCGGGCACCGAGGCCGCATTCTTGAATACCATATTCTTCACCGGCTTCAAGTAAGGCCTTCCAGAGGTCAGCTGTGTCTTCCCATTTGAGGTAAAGTTCAAAACCGTCTTCCCCTGTATAACCTGTCCGTGAAATCATGACATGGTCAATACCAGCGACTGTTTGATCATCTAAGAAGTGGAAAGCTTTGATGCTGTCAAGATCGGCATCGGTTAATTTTGCTAAAACATCTTGGGCTTTTGGACCTTGGATTGGAATTAAACCAACTTGATCTGAAATATCAGTGATTTCAACTTGACCGTCATTGTGTTCATTTAACCAAGCTAAGATTTTTTCCTTATTGGCACCGTTAGGGGTGACCATGAATTCATCTTCAGCCTTACGGTAGTTAATGAGGTCATCTAGGGTGCCTCCATCTTCCTTAACCACAGCTGTATATTGGGCTTGGTTTACCGCACACTTGCTGATATCATTGGTGATCAGGGAATTGAGGAAGTTTTCTGCTTCTTCCCCCTTGACGATGATTTCTCCCATGTGTGAGGTTTCAAATAAGCCAACCTTATTCCGTACGGCGTGGTGTTCATCGATTTGGGAGGTAAATTGGATAGGCAAAGCCCAGCCCCCAAAATCGGTGAGGTTTAACCCTTTTTCCACATAATAATCGAAGAGTGGACTATGTTTAAGTCCTTCTAAATTAACGCTCACTATACGTTTCCCTCCTTAAATTTATTAACCAATTAATAGTTACAAGCTAATACTATCATAAAATAAAACGCTTTCAAAGCTTTTTGTCCTGAGAGATGAGAAAGTAATTAATAGCAAATGTGAGAAAAGGCTGAGGCTATAAGCTTTTCCCTTTCAAATTTATTTGAAAAAAAGAAATGAAAATGCTCCAGTCATTCTTGGAAAAGAAGTTTGACTGGAGCATTTTCATTGTTTCGATCTGTAGCTGCCTATTTATAATCGACATTAGGATTATATTCGTTAGCTGCATTCCAGAAAAGGTATTCATTGACCCCGTGTTCGGCAAGGGCGTCGATTTGGTCTTGGTAGGCTTGGGCGTCGTATTCTTTATAATTGCCTGAACCTAGATAGGAAGCGGTAAAGGCTTGGAGCCATGGACGGACAATTGGTTTATCTTGGACGGCTTCCAATTGGTCCAATTCTGCTTGGGTATAGATGTCAACGACCTTATAAGGTTCTAAGTCAGGAGCAGCTAGACCGAAGTCACCGTTGTTCCAGTGGCTTGGATAAATCATAGCCGAGATCGCATCGACCTGTTCGGCAATATCGTGGTAGTTTTGACCGATACCTGGAGCACTCCCAGTGGTTGTTACATAGCCAAAGATATCAGCTGATACATTGACGCCATAAGGTTGGAGGGCATCGTGGGCATAGGCTAGGAAGTCTGTGATGGCCTTTTGCCGGGCTTCGATACTGTCCTTGCCATATTCCGCATAGTCCCCCATATCGTATTCTAATGAGGTGCCGAATGTTTCAAAGCCTTCAGGGAAGCGAACATAGTCAAATTGGATGTCCTTGAAACCAGCTTTGGCTGCGGCCTGAGCGACATCCACAATGTAGTCCCAGGTCTCTTTATTGTATGGGTTCAGGAAGGTTTGCCCGCTGGCGTCCTTCCAAATCTCACCGTTAGATCGTTTGAAACTCCATTCAGGGTGTTCTTCAGCTGCAAAGGTGTCCTTGAAGGTGGTGATCCGAGCAATTGGATAGATTTGCTTCTCTTCAAAAATTTTCATCATTTCTTTGACATCGAAGGTTTGGTCAAGGAATTTACCAATCAAAGGATTATCGGATTCCAGAGGGGTTGTGATTGAGCCCCAGTCTGATTTGACATCAATAACGACGGAATTTAAACCGCTATTGTCGATTAAGTTAATATTGTCTTGGAGGAGCTGGGGCGTCCCCATGCCAGTTGCTGACAGGTAGATCCCTTTAACTCCTTCTTTAGGATAGGCAATGTCGACGCCACTATCCACATAGAAACGGGAGGGGAGGGTAGCAGGACGACCAATCAGCTTTTGGTCATAAATTTCTAGATCAGTTGTGCTGACCTCTGCCTTCTGATAGTCGGTGTTGCCAGCAGAGGAGAAGACATTACGGAAGAAAAAGATCCCTAAGAGGGCGACGACAACCAGTCCTAAAAGACCAGCTGTGATGATCTTCCAGGTGGTGGTTTTGCTTTTTCTAACTTGTTTTTTCTTATTTTGTGGGCCTCTATTTGCCATTGTCGGCCTCCTTTCTTTGCTCGCTTAATTGGTTGAGGGCTTCTAAGGCATCTTCGCTAGCCTTTAGCTTGTCTTGGGCCTGGCTGTGGAATTGATTAATTTCCTTCATTCCGCCCTGGAAGGTCTCAAAGTTGGCGTCTTCAGATTTTAGCGACTGGTAATAGTCTGTCTCCTTATCGAGCATCTGGCGGTAGCTATCGAGATAGGCGGATAGGTTATCAATGACAGTCTGGGCAGGTTCGGCCACATCGGTATGGGCATAGGCCGCCTCATCAGATGAATTCTTGCCTTCTTCTAGAGCCTGCATGCTTTGACTAAAGTCATCAAAGGCTGCTTTCAATTGCTCATAGTTTTTCTCCCGGTAGGCTAGGTTTTGCTGGGTCTCACTTCCACGCTGGCTTAGCGTTTTTAGACTTTCATCAGCTGCAATATCATGGTCGAAGGCTTCTTGCAACTTGTCTTCGCCTACTTGGAGATGGTTAAGCGAGCTAGTCATTTCACCTGCTGAATCGTATAGTTTTTCAACGCTTGCTTCTGGGCTGTTAGAACAGGCTCCTAATAATAGGAGGCTAGAAGCTGCTAGCACCCATTTCAATCGTTTCTTCAAAATCTTCACCTCATTAAAATTTTATAAAAATGCATATCAGTTATTAAGTATATAAGAAATTCCAGTCATTTAAAAGTGAAAAGTGTATTCTGCTAGCTTTCTCCTGTCCGATAGTCAAAAATCCGTCTTAGGACGGTAGAAGCGGCTAGAAAAGATCCTTATAATTAAGTCAAAATATGCAAAGGAGTTAAAATTATGGGAAAACAGTCAGCCAATCAAAAACGTTTGTGGCGTCTGGCCTATGCGGCAGCTTTGGCGGGCCTCGGTTATGCCTACCATGCCCTGAGTCAAGGGCGGAGTGTACGTAGTAAAATGCTGCATGATGGCCATAAGCTTGCCCAGCTTAAAGATTATTGGCAGGATGGCGACCAAATTAAAGAAGAGCTCATCCGAGAGGCTAAGGACTTAGGGGATGGCCTGCTATGTTCAGACCAAGCGGCGCGTTATAATATGGATCTGAAGCAGACTTCGGCTGGGGCTTATTATGAAATGATTAGTCCAGCTAGGCAAAAGGGCCCTGCTCTTATCTATTGGCACGGTGGAAAGCGGGTCCAGGCTGTTTCTGATCGGGAGTGGTATTTCTTAAAGCAGCTGGTTGATCGCTTGCAGGTGCCCTGCTATATTCCGATCATCCAGCCTTTGACACTATGCGCATTGGACGAAGAGGTAGACCGCTTGACGGCTCTCATCCAGGACATCTTAGTGAGCGAAGACTTGCCCTCTTTCAACTTTCTTGCTAGCGATTCAGGAGCCCTTTTCGCGCTAGCTCTGGCTCCACGCTTTAAAGAGCCATTGGAGCGCCAGGTTCTCTTATCGCCTTGGCTAGCGGCCCCCAGTGAGAGTCCAGAAGAAAGTCTAGAGGACCAGGTGATCAAATCCCTCTTCGATACACAAGCAGCGAGTCGTCTCCTTGACCAGACCGATTTCAGCCAAGTCGCGCCAACGCGTTTTATTGTCGGTACAGCGGATAGTGAGCAAGCTAGCAGTCTGAAGACCTACCAGCGTTTACGGGCTAAAGCTGTGCCAAGTCAGTTCTACCGTTTTGACTTGATGGCGGCCGATTTCTATCTTTATCCCATGCCTGAACAGGAGGAAGTCATGGAATTGCTAGAAGAGAGTTTGTAAGAGTCGTTATATGGCTCAAAATTCGTTATACTAGTAGAGAGATTGATGAAGGAGTGATTGCGGATGATTTTTCCATTTTTTGACCGAACGATTATTCTTGTCCTGATTGGGATGGGGATTGCTGCTTTAGCCAGCGCTAATGTGAATCGAACTTTTCGTAAGTACAGTAAGTATCAAAATGAACGGGGCTTTACAGGACGTGAAGTTGCTGAGTATATTCTCCAAGAGTCAGGGATCCAGGATGTCCAAGTCGAAGGGGTGGCTGGAGAGCTGACGGACCACTATGATCCGAGAGGCAAGGTGCTTCGCCTGTCAGAACCGGTCTATAACCAAAGCTCGGTGACGGCTATCGGGGTTGCCGCCCATGAATGTGGCCATGCTGTCCAGGACGCCAAGGATTATGGCTTCATGCGTTTTAGGGAGCGCTTAGTCCCAGTGGTTAATTTTGGTTCGAGCGCTTCCTTTCCCATCCTGATGTTAGGTGTCCTATTTGGGATGAATGGCTTTTTGATTAAATTAGGGATAGCGCTCTTTGCTTTGACCCTGGTCTTCCACCTGGTGACCCTACCCGTTGAGTTCAATGCCTCTAACCGGGCCTTGACTATCTTAGAGGAGGGACAGATTCTGTCGTCAGCTGAGTTACCTTATGTGAAGAAGACCCTTCGTGCCGCAGCTTATACCTATGTGGCTGCGACCCTGGCCAGTGCCCTCTCCCTCTTACGGGTGGTTCTCTTATTTGGAGGCAACCGCGACAATTAGGTATGTTTACTCTTAGAAATAAGCCTTAAGACGGAAGCCATCAGGGGGTGAATTTGCTATAGTAAGTTAAAAAGGAGGTTCTAGAGTGGAAACAGCTGATATTAAAGACCAGGCTAAAGCGATTATGCAGGCGGACTGGCCGCGGTATGTCATGATTACCATCGCCTATATGCTCTTGACAACTTTTTTAAGTTCAGCCCCTGCTATTTTTTGGCCCTTTGGTTTAATTTTTTCATTTTTCTTATACTTGCTGGTTCAAGCATCTTCCGTCGTCTACCGGCAGATTTTTTTAAATGATTGGCGAAATGAGGAGATTAAGCTAGGACAGACCCTTTTGAATCCCTTGATTCAGAATTTTTGGCGGTACGGGATGACCAAGATCTTACAGTATATGTATATCTTTTTCTGGTCTTGCTTACTGGTCTTGCCTGGAATTTACAAGGCCCTCTCTTATAGTATGGTGACCTTTGTTCTGACGGACCAGGATGATCTCGCTTATAATGATGCGATTCGGGAGAGTGAGCGGCTGATGCAAGGGCATAAGTGGGCCTATCTATGCCTGAATTTGCGCTTTTTAGGCTGGGATGTGGCTAATCTTCTCTGTGCGGGTTTGCTGACGGTTTATGTGCTGCCTTATCGTAGCTTGGCACAGAGCCAATTCTATTTGACTTTAGTTGAAGCTAAGGGACGGACCGGGCAAGCAGATCGTGTGCAATTTGCTAAGGCGGCTGATCCAGATTCAGGTCCTAGCTTTCGATCAAGAGCTAACAAGGTGCACGAAGAGGACTGGGACGATTTTTAAAAACTAAAAGAGTACAATGAAAAGCCATCAACACTGGGGAACAGTCCCTTTTGTTGATGGCTTTTTATTAGTTTTAAAATTTCTGAGCTCTAATAGGCTTGGAAGTAGTGGTCTAATTCCCACTGCGAAACTTGCATGGCATATTCGTTACATTCCAAGCGTTTGCTAGAAATAAAGTTCTCGGTAATGTGCTGGCCAAGTGAAGCCTTAACCACGTCATCGATTTCCAGTTCGTCAAGGGCATAGTCGAGGGTCATCGGTAGTTGCTCGATACCTGCTTCAGCTAGTTCGCTCTCGGTCATGCTGTAGATGTTACGGTCGGTTGGAGCGTCAGGTTGGAGTTCGCGGTCAATTCCATCCAGGCCTGCACCAATTAAGCTGGCCATGATTAAGTAAGGGTTGGCTGAGGGGTCAACTGACCGTAATTCAATCCGGGTAGAATTTCCGCGAGCGGATGGGATGCGGACTAGGGGGGAGCGATTCTGTTGGGACCAAGCAATGTAGACAGGCGCTTCATATCCAGGAACCAAGCGTTTATAGGAGTTAACGATAGGGTTGCCTACCGCCGTAATAGCTTTGGCATGGTCGAGGATACCGGCCATGAATTGGTAAGCCGTCTCTGAAAGACCGAGCTCATTGTTAGCATCATAGAAGGCATTGCCCTGGTCGTTGAAAAGAGACATGTTGCAGTGCATACCTGACCCCGCGATGTTAGCAACAGGTTTAGGCATAAAAGTAGCGTGCATATTGTGTTTGCGAGCGATACTCTTAACGATTAGCTTGAACATTTGGATCCGGTCACAGGCTGTTACCACGCTGTCATACATGAAATCAATTTCGTGTTGGCCGATCGCTCCTTCATGGTGGGAGGCTTCTACTTCAAAGCCCATTTCTTCAAGGGTTAGAACAATATCGCGCCGGCAATTCTCGCCAAGATCGACGGGAGCTAGGTCGAAGTAGCCACCGTGGTCGTTGACCTGGGTAATCGGTAGGCCGTTTTCATCACGCTTAAAGAGGAAAAACTCGGCTTCTGGGCCCAGGTTGAAGTCGGTAAAGCCCTTAGTATTCATCTTAGCTACCATGCGTTTTAAGTTGCCACGTGGATCACCGGGGAAGGGGCTGCCATCGGGGAGGAAGATGTCGCAGATTAAGATGCCGATGTGCTTGCCCGATTCGGTGGTCCAAGGAAAGATCATCCAGGTATCTAGGTCAGGAATCAGATACATGTCGGACTCCTCGATACGGACAAACCCCTCAATGGAAGACCCATCGAACATCATCTTGTTACTCAAGACCTTCTCTAACTGGCTGATTGGGACTTCAACGTTTTTTAAGACGCCGTTGACATCGGAGAAGGCGAGGCGGAGGAAGTGCACATCTTTTGCTTCGGCTTCTTCACGGATTTGATCAGCTGTAATCTTTGCCATAAAAATACTCCTATCTCTTGTTTGTTCCTTTTTACCACTAACAATGAATTCATTATGAAACATAAGACAAAAGAATGCAATAAATAAATCACATATTTTGTCATAAAATGTAACATCATAAAAGCTATGAGTGCCAAATTTCTTTGATTGAGACGCTGGATGAAGTTATAAAGGGCTTTAGCGTGATATAAGCTTACAGATCTTTTGAGTTGTAAGAAAGCGCTTTTATGGTAAAATGTGTGTAAGTTGATTATAAGAGAGGGGTTCATTTTTATGGATTTAAATACTTATATTGCTGATGTGGCTTCATCTAAGTCTGCGCCTGGAGGTGGCTCTGTCATTCCCTTGACGGGGGCTTTAGGAACAGCTTTGGGATGTATGGTCCTCGAAATTACAAAAGAAAAGGTAAAAGAAGCGGATCTTGACCGGATAGATCATATTTTGAGTCAAGGTCATGCCTACATTGACCAGTTGAAGGACTTGAGCCAAAAAGATGCTGAAGTTTCTGGTAAAATGTTTGCCCAATATGCCTTGCCCCGGGAGACAGAAGAGGAGAAAGCAAGGCGGACAGCTGCCATCCAAGAAGCGCTGCTGGGAGCAACTGAAGTTCCCTTGCAAGTGATGGAAACTAGTCTCAAAGCCATGCGCTTGCTTGAGGAAATTGCGGAAATCGGTCGGAAATCAGTCCTAGCTGACGTCGAGGTTGGAGTTCAGCACCTCTATACAGCCTTGCAGTGTGCCAAATACAATGTCCTTGAGAATGTCAAATTGATTAAGGATGAAGAAAAAGCCCAGGCCTACCAAGACCGGGCAGACCAGGCCCTCCAGGGGTCAGAAGAAGTTAAAACCGCTGTTCTAGCAGCTGTCGATGATCGTCGCAAGTAATCCTGCGATGACCTGCTGAGCAGGCTAGCCATAAAGAGAGTGTGACAAAAATCGATCAGGCCTGAACCACTTCACGAACTATGAGAAAACGTTTACTAACGATTTCTCATAGTTCGTGAAGTGGATGTCAGGCCTGACTTTTGGAGCAGTTTTTTGAAAAAGTGTTCGCTATTTAAAAAGAGGCTGGAACTTTTGTCCCAGCCTCTTAATGCTACTTGTTAATAGCTTCTAAAATAATGGTCGAGTTCCCACTGGGAGATCTGTAAGGCATACTCATTGCATTCCAAAAGCTTGCTAGAGATGAAGTTTTCCGTAATATGCTGACCAAGCGCTTCTTGGATTTTACTATCCTGTTCGAACTCATCCAGGGCATGGTCGAGCGAATTTGGTAATTGTTCAATGCCCGCTTGGCGCAGTTCATTTTCTGTCATGCTGTAGATGTTGCGGTCAGTCGCCTTAGCCGGTTGGAGTTCTTTTTCAATGCCTTCCAGGCCAGCGCCAATCAAGGCCGCCATAATAAGATAAGGATTAGCAGAGGGGTCTACTGACCGCAGCTCAATCCGGGTCGAGTTCCCACGGGCAGAGGGAATCCGAATGAGGGGTGAGCGGTTTTGGGCTGACCAAGCGATATAGACAGGCGCTTCATAGCCGGGCACGAGACGCTTGTAAGAGTTAACCAGGGGATTACCGATGGCGGTTAGAGCCTTGGCATGTTTGAGAATGCCGGCCATGAATTGGTAGGCAGTCGTTGAAAGACCAGTCGCGCTGTCGGCTTCATAGAAGGCATTGCCTTCTGCGGTGAAGAGGGACATGTTGCAGTGCATGCCAGAGCCTGCGATATTGGCAACGGGTTTAGGCATGAAGGTGGCATGGAGATTGTGTTTGCGGGCGATACTCTTAACGATCAACTTAAACATTTGGATGCGGTCACAGGCCGTTACCACGTCATCGTATTTGAAGTCGATCTCATGTTGGCCGATCGCACATTCATGGTGGGAGGCTTCCACTTCAAAGCCTAACTTTTCAAGGGTTAAGACGATGTCGCGCCGGCAGTTTTCTCCCAGGTCGACGGGGGCTAAGTCGAAGTAGCCAGCGTGGTCGTTAACTTGAGTTGTTGGTTGGCCGTTCTCGTCGCGCTTGAAAAGGAAGAATTCCGCTTCGGGGCCAAGGTTGAAGGCGGTAAAGCCTTTAGCATTCATCTTGGCTACCATGCGCTTCAAGTTACCGCGGGGGTCTCCAGGGAAGGGGTCGCCATTAGGTAAGAAAATATCACAAATTAAGATGGCGATGCGCTTGCCTTCGTCTGCAGTCCAAGGGAAAATCATCCAGGTATCGAGATCAGGGACTAGGTACATATCGGATTCTTCAATGCGGACAAAACCTTCAATAGAAGAGCCATCGAACATCATTTTATTGTCGAGCACCTTATCGAGCTGACTGATTGGGACTTCAACGTTTTTTAGGATGCCGTTGACATCAGAGAAGGCTAGGCGTAAGAAGTGGACATCTTTATCGACAACCTCTTGGCGAATGAATTTAGCGGTTATTTGATTAGCCATATGTGGTTCCTCTTTCTAATTCCGAGTCATTTGATGTTTTTATTATGACTTAAGGCAAAGATAAAAACAAAAAAATCTTCACGCAAGATGTTATGTTATATAACTTATATAATAGCGCTTACATTGCTTTTTAATTAAGCCTTCATTCAAAAAGAGCAAAAATATGTAAAGAAAATCGTCATTTTAATCCAAAATGACGATAATACCTAAAACTTATGTCAATAAATCTAACTCATGTGCCGTTTGGAAAAGGATCGAAGACCGGCCAGAAGTTTTTCTAATTTAGTCTGGCTGGCAGCGAAGGAGATGCGGATAAAACCCTCCCCGGCTGATCCGAAACTGGAACCAGGAATGACGGCCAAGCCCTCTTCAGCAATGAGCCGGGTGACGAATTCCCAGGATGTGAAAGGAAATTCAGAGACATCAGCAAAGGCATAGAAGGCGCCCTGGGTGTCGGCGCAATGGATGCCCTTGATTTGGTTGAGTTGGGGGATCAAATACTGCCGTCTCTGATCATAGGCCTGGCGCATGTCTTCAGTGGCAGCTTGGCCTTCCTCGAGGGCGACCTGACAAGCATCTTGGATAAATTGAGGAACCGCAAAGCCGATGCCTTCCTTGAATTCAGCCATCACCTGGGCCATTGCGGGATCGGGGCAGAGGGCAAAACCGCAGCGGTAGCCCGTCATGGAGAAAGACTTAGAGAAACTATCAACGACGATGGTTTGGTCTGCGTTGGGCAAGTCAGGATTGGCGAAACTGCTATGGGCGGCTTGAGGATAGGTAAGGGTGTGGTAAACTTCATCAGCTAGGATGAAAAGGTCGTGGTCGAGGGCGACTTGACTGATGGCTTGAACCTTGTCTGCATCGATGACTGTGCCCAAGGGATTATTCGGGGTGTTTACAATAATAAGTTTCGTCCGCTCGGTGATCGCCGCTTCCAAAGCTTCGATTTGAGGCTGGAAGTGATAGCGGGCTTCTAAGGGGACGAGGACCGCCTTAGCCCGCATGGCTTCCACTTGGCCCAGGTAATTGGGATAGTGGGGAGTGAAGATAATAACTTCATCTCCAGGATTGAGAGTCGCCATGATGGTCAGTAGGCAGGCCTCTGTTGCACCAAAGGAGACCACAACTTGCTCGGCCTGGTAGTGGCTGTGGTAGTGATGGTTATAGTAATTGGCGATAGCTTCCTGGAGGCCGGGCTCGCCGATATTGGGGCCATAGTAGGTACGGTTGGCGTCAATTTGTTCCTTAGCAGTTTCTTTAACCAAGTGGGGGGAAGGAAAATCTGGCTCGCCCATGGTGAAATAGTCAACATCTGGGAATTGTTGAGCATAGCGAGCCAGCTTCCGAATCGTTGATGCGGGGTAATTTTGTGCAAGATATGATAGGTCCATGGAATCCTCCTTTTTCTTCAAGCTTACTACAGGGCCCGGCTTTTGACAAAGGCTTTTAAAGCAGGAGCTAAAATATTTTTATTTGGTTTGACTTTTCCGACTTGGTCGCTTATACTAGGCCCACATAGATAAAATATCGAATTGCAGTAGCCTTGACAGACGCGATAGTAGAGAGCTAGTGGTTGGTGAAAATTAGCCCGTCGTCAAGTGTGAATTACGGTTCTTCAGTCTAAGATATTAGGGTCATGTCCTTTAACACATGTCGAGTGGCTAGTGTTCTAGCAAACTGGGTGGTAACACGGCAAGGTCGTCCCTAGGCTTCACAAGGAGTGAGGCTTAGGGACTTTTTTATTAGTCTGGGATCTTAGACGGAGCTAATCGATGAATATTGCCTGCATATTAATTAATTTAAGGAGGTTTATCATGAATATTATTGATGAATTGGAATGGCGGGGAGCCATTAACCAGCAGACGGATGAAGAGGGCTTGAGAGATTATGTTGAAAACCATAAGATCAGTCTCTATTGTGGAGTCGATCCAACGGGGGACTCTTTGCATATTGGCCACTTAATTCCTTTTATTATGCTGAAACGTTTCCAACTTGCTGGGCACCGGCCAGTGATTTTGATTGGTGGGGCGACCGGGACAATTGGGGATCCTTCAGGTAAGTCTGAAGAACGTCAGCTCCAATCTCTTGACAAAGTAAATGAAAATGCGCGTAAGTTGAGCGAACAGATGAAGAAGCTCTTCCTCAAGGATCCAGATGCTGATTTCCGCATGGTCAATAACTATGATTGGACCAAGGACATTAGCTTGCTTGACTTCTTGCGGACGGCCGGCAAGCGCTTCAATGTCAATACCATGTTGGCTAAGGATATCGTTGCTTCCCGCCTAGAAGTTGGGATTTCCTTTACTGAGTTTGCCTACCAAATCCTCCAATCTATGGACTTCCTCCACCTCTACCAAGAAGAGGACGTTCGCCTGCAAATTGGTGGGGCCGACCAATGGGGGAATATTACCTCAGGCTTGGACTACATCCGCAAGGTGGAAGGACCGGAAGCCCAAGCCTTTGGACTAACCATTCCTTTAATGCTGAAAGCTGACGGCACCAAATTCGGCAAGACTGCTGGTGGGGCTGTTTGGTTAGATCCTGAGAAAACTTCGCCATATGAATTCTACCAATTCTGGGTCAACCAACAAGATGCTGACGTCATTAAATACCTCAAATACTTCACTTTCTTGTCTCAAGAAGAGATTGCTGACTATGCAGAAAAAGTTGCTAATGAACCTGAAAAGCGTGAAGCTCAGAAGGCCTTAGCAGAGGAAATGACTCGCTTCGTCCACGGCGAAGAAGGCCTACAAGATGCTTTAGCCATTACTGACGCCTTATTCAAAGGCGATATCAAACAGCTGACTGCCCAACAAATCGAGCAAGGCTTTGGCAAGATGCCAGGTAAAACCATGCCTAAGGAAACTGCTAACCTAGCCGTTTGGTTGGTGGATGCGGAAGTTGAGAAATCTCGCCGCCAATCCCGTGAAGATATTCAAAACGGTGCGATTTATATTAACGGTGAACGGGTTCAAGATTTGGATTATGAAATTTCTGAAGCCGATGCCATTGAAGGTCGCTATATTGTCGTGCGCCGGGGCAAGAAGAAATATTTCTTGATTACATTGGCCGACTAGTCATTCAAATATCTAAGAGAAAAGTTTCCAGTTATGCCACTATGCTTATGACTGGGAACTTTTATTATAGGCAAAGTATTCTTTACAAGACTTTTACAGGAATTTAATATGCTTGTGTTAAACTGAATATGGTTCAGGGTGGAATACTTAAGAATTGAGGATTTCATCCATGAAGAAAATAATTAGTGTTGTTTTTGTTGCGTTGATTATCTTTTTCTGCCAAGGCCAGACTGTTCATGCGGGACAGCTTCCGGCAAAGGCGGTGGGCCAGGATCTTGAACTCTGTCCTCGGTCTTGTTGTCAGCTAGCGGATCCGATCAATTTGGAGAATGATCTGAGCCGAGATTTACCGGCTTCCGAGCTCGGAGCGGAAATTATTGCTTCAGCTGAGGCCTATTTAGGCGTCCCCTATGTTTGGGGTGGGGCGACACCGGCAGGCTTTGATTGTTCTGGCTTGGTCCACCAGGTTTACTTGGAGAACGGTCTCCAGATTGGCCGGACGACTTATGCCCAGGAATTAATTGGCCCGCACGAAGCAGTTGAAGCGGCGAGACCTGGAGGCCTTTATTTTTGGGAGGGAGCCGGTGGGGCTTACCATGTAGCGATTGCTTTGGGGGATGGGGCTTATATCCATGCCCCTCAGCCTGGTCAGACGGTGACTTACGGCCATGTGGACCACTTCCGTCCCTCCTTTGTGATCAACCTATAGTGGCTTGCCTGGTTTAGAGGTTAGGGATTTTCCCTAGCCTTTTTCTGCCTCCCCTTTTGAAATCATTGTTTACTTTGAATCCGGGTTCACTCAGTCCCGGTTTTTATGTTTCTTTTGTGTTTGCCCAGGTCGAACAGGAGCGATCATTTATCCAGTCACTTACTTTAAAGTCAGGGCTTATCTATGCTATACTATTAAGGAAAATCAATTAAATTAGGAGGCACTCATTCGTGGCTGAAGAAAAGAAAACATTTTATTTAACAACTCCCATCTACTATCCAAGTGGGAAATTACATATCGGCAATTCCTATTCAACCATCGTGGCGGATACACTGGCCCGGTATAAGCGTTTGATGGGATTTGACGTCTTCTTCCTGACAGGATCTGACGAGCACGGTTTAAAGATCCAACAAAAGGCGGAAGAAGAAGGGATTAGTCCCCAAGCCTATGTGGACCGGATGGCTCAAGGTATGCAAGATTTATGGAAGCGTCTGGATATTTCTAATGATAAGTTTATTCGTACAACTGATGACTACCATGAAAAAGCCATCCAAAAAATCTTCGAGCGCTTACTTGAACAAGGCGATATCTACCTAGGTGAATATGAAGGTTGGTATTCGGTTTCTGACGAAGAGTACTTTACCGAAACCCAATTGGCTGAAGTTTACCGCGATGATGAAGGCAAGGTAATCGGCGGTAAGGCTCCTTCAGGCCATGAAGTGGAATTGGTTAAGGAAGAATCTTACTTCTTCAAGATGAGTAAGTATGCAGACCGTCTACTCCAATACTATGAAGACCACCCAGACTTTATCCAACCGGAGTCACGGAAGAATGAAATGATTAATAACTTCATCAAGCCAGGTTTGGAAGACTTGGCGGTGACACGGACCTCCTTTGATTGGGGGATCGAAGTGCCTTCAAATCCTAAACACGTGGTTTATGTTTGGATCGATGCCTTGGCTAACTATATTACGGCTCTGGGTTACGGCAGTGATGATGACAGCAACTTCCAAAAATACTGGCCAGCTGATATCCATATTGTAGGTAAGGAAATTGTTCGCTTCCACACGATTTATTGGCCAATTATGCTGATGGCTCTGGACTTACCTTTGCCTAAGAAAGTATTTGGCCACGGTTGGTTACTCATGCAAGATGGGAAGATGTCTAAATCCAAGGGGAATGTTGTTTACCCAGATATGCTCGTTGACCGCTATGGGTTAGATGCCCTGCGTTATTATCTTATGCGCGAAGTTCACTTTGGCTCAGATGGGGTCTTTACACCAGCTAATTTTGTTAATCGGATTAACTATGATTTAGCCAATGACTTGGGGAACCTCTTAAATCGGACTATTTCCATGGTGAATAAGTACCTCAACGGCCAAGTAGGAGCCTATCCTGGCCATGTGACAGCTTATGATGCGGCCCTTGAGGAGACTATCGAAAAAGGGATCGCTAGCTACCATGATAATATGGACCATCTGAAATTTAGCGTAGCCTTGGATAATGTCTGGGAAATTATTTCCCGGACCAACAAATATATTGATGAAACTATGCCATGGCTCCTAGCTAAAGATGATAGTAAGGCGGATGAACTCCAATCGGTGATGTACCACTTGGTGGATACCCTGCGGATGATCGCCATTCTTATCCAACCAGTGATGACCCGGACGCCTGCTAAGATCTTTGACCAGTTAGGTATTTCCGATGAGAACCACCAATATGATGCGCTAGAAATTGGATCTTACCCTGAAACCGCCCGCGTCGTGGCTAAGGGTGAACCTATCTTCCCACGCTTGGATAAAGATGAAGAAGTGGCTTATATCCAGTCCCAAATGTCAACGGCAACTAGCGATGAAGAAGAGAATTGGGATCCTGAAGAAGTGACCTTGACGTCAGCCAAGGATAAGGCCATTAAATTTGACCAGTTTGACCGCGTGGAATTAAAGGTAGCTGAAGTCATTGCCTGCGACTTTGTTGAAGGGGCCGATAAGTTGCTCAAGTTCCGTCTGGACGCTGGCGATGAAGGCCACCGGCAAATCCTATCGGGTATCCGGGAATTCTATCCTGATCCCCAAGCCTTAGTCGGTAAAAAAGTCATCATTGTGGCTAACTTGAAGGCCCGTAAGATGCGCGGTGAGATTTCGCAAGGTATGATTCTTTCGGCCGAACATGATGGCGACTTGTCCCTTGTTTTTGTGCCTGATCATATCCCAAATGGCAGTTTAATTGGCTAGTTTCCAGACTGAGTAGTGATTGAGAAAAAATAAAGGTTGGGCTTTGGTCTCCAACCTTTATTTATTACTTGGACGGGAAAGGTGTATTTTTGTAAGCTTGAGAGAAAGAAGGAAAAGAGATGCTATTTGATTCGCACACCCATTTGAATGCGAGTGAATTTGATGAGGACCGCGACCAGGCCTTGGCTAAGGCGAGAGCGGCAGGTGTCAAGGGCATGACCCTGATTGGCTCGGACCGGGAAAGTATTGACCGGGCGAATGAGATGCTGGCCCAAAACGATGACTTATTGGCAGTCTTTGGCTGGCACCCTGTGGATGCAATTGACTTTGGCTCAGAGGAGGAAGCCCTCTTGCGCCAACAGTTGACTCATCCTAAGGCAGTCGGTGTGGGCGAAATTGGCTTGGACTTTTACTGGGATAAGAGCCCTCAGGAGGTCCAAGAGCGTGTCCTCCGCCAGCAATTAGCCATAGCCCGTGAATATGAACTGCCAGTAGTTATCCATTCGCGTGATGCCCAGGAAGCCACTTACCAAATTCTTAAAGAAGAAAAGATCGGTGAAATTGGTGGGGTCATCCATAACTTTGGAGATGGCCCAGATCTGGCTCAGGCTTACCTGGACCTAGGCATGTATCTTTCCTTCAGTGGCGTCTCGACCTTCAAGAAGTCAAAAGAAGTGCGAGAAGCGGTGCGCCTATGCCCTAAAGACCGCATCTTAATTGAAACGGATTCGCCCTATCTAACGCCTGAACCTAAGCGCGGACAAAAGAATGGCAGTCACTTGGTGCGCTATGTTTGCAACCGGCTCTCTGATGAATTAGACATGTCCTATGAAGACTTTGCTCAGTTGACCTTTGACAATGCTTGCCGCTTCTTTAATCTGACTTATGACGGCCAAACTTTCCAGAAGAAAGGGCAAGCAGATGGCTAAGGACAAGATAAAAGAAGTGATCGTGGTCGAGGGCCGCGACGATACGCGGCGGCTCCAAGAAATTTTTGACGTCTATACGATTGAGACTGGAGGCTCGGCCTTAAATGAAAACATCCTCGACCAAATCCGTCAGGCCCAAGCGGTCAAGGGGGTTATTGTCTTTACAGACCCGGATATCTCGGGAACGAAAATCCGCCAGGCCATTCAGACGGCTGTGCCGGGCGTCCAACATGCTTTTATTTCAAGAGAAGATGCTCGCGCGTCGTCACTTCGGGCCAGCCTGGGGGTTGAGCATGCTTCCGAAGCGGCTATCCGCCAGGCCCTAGACCGGGTTTATACGGTGGTGGACCAAGACGCAGGCGTCCAGGCGATTGACCGCTCAGCCCTCCTTGACCTGGGTCTGTTAGGAGGGAAGGATGCCCAACTGCGCCGGGACTATCTGGCCGAACAACTCTATATCGGCCACAGCAATGGCAAACAATTAGCCAAACGCTTGCAGATGTTCCAGATTCCCATTGAACGTGTCAAAGAAGTCATGGCCGACTATGAAGCGGACCAGGCTGAGGAGGACCTATGAAAAAGAAATTAATCGCAACGCCTTCGCGTACCAATGAAATACTCAAACGCTACCACTTGGAAGCCAAGAAGAGCCTGGGGCAAAACTTTCTGATGGAGCCCCAGGTCTTAGCAGATATGGTAGCCACAGGAGAGATTGACAAAGCAACGAATGTGATCGAGATCGGTCCCGGTATCGGGGCTTTGACAGAGGTTCTGGCCCTGGAAGGCAAAGAAGTTCTAGCCTTCGAATTGGACCAACGCTTGCTGCCGGTTTTGGCCAATGAGCTGAGCGACTATGACAATATCCATGTCCTTCATGCTGATATCTTGGAAGTGGATATTGCAGAGACGGTCAGTCACTACTTCTCAGCAGATGACCGCTTGCTAGTAGTGGCCAACCTGCCTTACTACATCACGACGCCAATTATCTTTAAACTCTTAGAATCCGGCCTGCGTTTTGATGGCTTTGTCCTTATGATGCAAAAAGAAGTGGCGGAGCGATTGACCGCAACTCCGCATTCCAAGGCTTACGGGTCCTTAACGATTGCGATCGATTATTACTGTGAGGCTGAGATTGCCTTCACGGTGCCGCGCACAGTCTTTAAACCGCGTCCGAATGTTGACTCGGCTATTCTCTACTTGAAACGCCGCCCCCAAGCCAAGGTCTCTGTCCAAGATGAAGACTTCTTCTTCCGCTTGGTGCGGGCCAGCTTCAAGCAGCGGCGCAAGACCTTGTGGAATAATCTCCGCCAATTCTTTGGCAAGGACCCCCAAGTCTTGGAGCGGGTAGAGGAGGCCTTGGCCCAGGCCGAAATTGATCCCAAGCGCCGGGCTGAAACCCTGAGTATTGAAGAGTTTGCTCGTTTGAGTGATGCTTTGAATGAAGCTGGATGTTCTTAATTTTTACAAATCTTTTAGACTTAAGGGACCAGGCATTCGTTATAATAAAGAGATAGAAGATAGAGAAATGCGAAAAAAATAAAAAAATGAGGTAATAATTATGTGTGGTTTTGTCGGATATATCTATGGTGCCGACCGTAAACTTGAAAATGATAAAGAAATACTAGATGCCATGATGGAACGAATTGTCCACCGGGGGCCAGATAGCGCAGGTGTCTACACAGATGACGACATCTCCTTGGGCTTCCGTCGCTTGTCCATTATTGACCTGAGCGATTGTGGGAACCAGCCTTTCTACAGCAAGGATGGCCGTTACGTCATGGTCTTCAATGGTGAAATCTATAACTACAAGACCTTGCGCAAGGACCTTAAGGCAAAGGGTTATGAATTTATTTCAGAAACAGATAGTGAAGTCATTATCCGCGGTTTTGAAGAATACGGCGAAGATATTGTGGCCAAATTACGGGGGATGTTCGCCTTCTGCATCTGGGACACCCAGGAAAAGCGTGCTCTCTTAGCCCGCGACGGTTTTGGGATTAAGCCTCTCTACTATACGGACTATACGACAGATGGCAGCTTGCTCTTCGGTTCTGAAATTAAGAGCTTCCTCGACCATCCGAACTTTATCAAGGCCTTAAACAAGGAAGCCATCCAACCTTTCTTGACCTTCCAGTATAACCCATTAGATGAGACTTTCTTTAAAGGGGTCTACAAGTTAGAGCCAGCCCACTATATGCTCTACCAAAATGGCAAAATGCAGACCGTGAAATATTGGGACAAGGCCTTCCATGATGAAACGAGTGAGCCAGCCCAAGAAGATATTGATTACTATGTGGAAAAAATCAAGGCATCGATCGATGAATCAGTGGAACTCCATGCTATGTCCGATGTTAAAGTTGGCTCCTTCCTATCCGGTGGGGTAGATTCGAGCTTGGTTACCGCCTTGCTTGAGCCTCAACAGTCCTTCTCAGTGGGCTTTAAAGAATATGAAGACATGTTTAATGAAACCATCCATGCCCAAAAATTATCAGAACAACTCGGAATCGAAAACAAGAGCCGTTATATCTCAGGGCAACAAGCCTTCGACAACTTAGAGGATATTATTTACTACTTGGATGAACCAGATGCCAACTATTCCATCGTGCCTCTCTACTTCCTCAACCAATTAGCTGCTGAAAATGTGACCGTTGTCCTGTCTGGTGAGGGAGCCGATGAGCTCTTCGGGGGCTATGAATGGTACCAACCTTCCCATATTGAGAAGGATTACTACAACAAACTGCCTCTAGGCATGCGACGTTTCATTAACCGCCTCTTACCATCGGGGCAAAAACCTTCCCGTCTCAAGCAATTGGCGGAACGGTCAGTGACCCCAGTGGAAGAGAAATTTATCGGCCAGGCCCTGGTCTTTCCAGATGCCCAAGCCCATGCTATCCTCAATGAAAAATACCGGTCCAATCAGACCTCGACTGACATTTGTGCCCCTTACTATGCCCAAGTGGCGGGCCAAAGTGACCTACAAAAGATGCAGTATCTGGACTTGAATGTTTGGATGCCAGGCGATATCTTGCTCAAGGCAGACAAGATGAGTATGGCCCATTCTCTTGAACTCCGTGTGCCTTTCTTGGATAAGGAAGTCATGGAAATGGCTAAGGGAATTCCAGACGAATACCGGACAACAGCCAAGCAAACTAAGGTCGCCCTTCGTAAGGCGGCTGAAGATGTCCTGCCTGAAGAGTGGGCCAAGCGCAAGAAACTCGGCTTCCCAACCCCTATCCGTCACTGGTTACGGGAAGAACCTTTCTATTCTAATATTAAGGCTATGTTTGAAAGTGACTTAGCGGCTGAATTCTTTGACCAAGAAACCCTCCTCCAATTACTCGAGGACCACCGCCAAGAGAAGGCTGACTTAGGTCACCAAATTTATGCGGTCTATGTCTTCCTCTTATGGTATACCATCTACTTCATCAAGGATCAGGGCGCTTGCAAGACCCTAGCCCCTGAAACAGCCGATATCGCGTAAAAGGAGCCGAGCTATGTCTAATTTACAAGCATTTGTTCCTGTTTTGTTCTTGGGGAACAAGGGAGCCTATAGTATTGCCCGGGCCTTCCATGAGCAATACGGCATTAAGACGGAGTTAAATGTAACCATGGACGCCGGCCCTGTTGCCCATTCGAAGATTGTCAATAAGCATATCTACCCTGACTTAACAGATAACTTGCGTGAGCATTTTATTGAAGTTAGAGACCGGGTGGAACGGGATTATCCAGAAGCAGCCAAAATTGTTCTCGCTTCTGAGGATACGTTCACAGAGCATTTGATCACCCACCGCGATATCTTTGAAGAAGCGGGATGGACCGTTCCTTATGTGGACCTAGCAACCTTAGAAGAGGCAACAGACAAGGCCAAATTCTATGCCAAGTGTGAGGAAGTGGGGGTCCCTTACCCCCATACCTGGCAAGTGACAGATGACCAGCTTCCAAGTGAAGCTAAGGGCAAACTGGTCGTTAAGCCAGCCATCACGCCAAGCTACCAGGTCCTGCATTTTGAAGGGAAGCGGAAGATTTATTTCTGTGACGATCCTAAAGAAGCTCAGACAGCCATCAAGCTCATGCGTCAGGGTGGCTACCTTGATCCGATTATTGTTCAGGACTTCATCGAAGGAGCGGATACCGACCAGGCAGTAGTGACAGCTTACCGCTCGCCTCATGATAAGCAGATTAAGCTGACAGCTTTTGGACGGGTCATGGTTGAAGACCGGTCGGCCAGCGCAGCGGGTAACCACCTGGCTATTTTGAGTGAGAATGGTCATGAGGAGGTCTACCGTCATGTGGAGGCCTTAATGACAGCCTATGATTTTACAGGTTATGCCAACTTCGACTTAATCTACGATCATGACCAGGAGGCCTTTGTCTTCTTTGAATTGAATCCACGCTTGGGTCTGTCCAATTATTATGTGACGGCAGGTGGGCAAAACCCTGTCTATTATTACATTGAAGACTATCTCTTTGGGCGAGCAGTGCCTGATAGTTTCGAGGCGACACCGGCCTTATTTACGGTTCTGCCTCGGGGTTTGGTGAAGCGTCGCCTCCAAGGAACATCTTATGCCGACCAGGTGAAGGGCCTCTACCAAGAGGGGCAGGTCTTTAACCCCCTAGCTTATCCTTATGACAATCACTGGCGTCGCAAGCTCTATGTGAAAGCATCGGAGCTCAATTACTACCGCAAATTTAAAGAAACAGGCCAGCTTTAACCGGCTCTGTAGAGGGAGGTACTATGAAACATTTCTTTGGCATTATAGGAGGGATGGGGACTGTTGCGACCACGAACTTTTTAGAAGAAATGAATAAGCTATATCGTCCAGAAAGCGACCAGGCTTATTTGAACTATATCCTCTTTAACCATGCAACGGTTCCCGACCGGACCGCCTATATCTTAGACCACGACCAGGCGAGCCCTGTTGAGCCTCTAATAGAAGATATTAAACAAATCGAAAGTTTAGGGCCAGATTTCTTGGCTATCCCTTGCAATACGGCTCATTATTTCTTCGATGACCTGCAGGCAGCAACAGACCTGCCTATTATAAATATGTTGACACTCGTTGAAGAAGCTTTGGCTGACCACCAAGGGGAGAAAATTGGTATCTGCGCGACCAAGGGGACAAGCCAGAGTGGACTCTACCACCGGACCATTGAGCGGGCAGGTTGCCAGCCCTTGGCCCCAGACGAAGCCCTGCAAGAGAAGATCATGACCTTGATTTATGACCAGGTCAAGAACCAAGCGCTTGCTGACCTTAGTCTCTACGAGGAAATTCTTTCTGACTTTATGGACCAGGGCGCATCAGCCGTAATCCTGGGTTGTACGGAAGTTTCCTATGTCAATAGTCATGATCCGAAGAAGGCCTTTCCCATCATTGATGCGGAGAAGTTATTAGTGGCTGAAGTCGTTCGCCAGGGTATTCAAACTCAGGGAAAAGAAGCTAATAGCTAAGTAAAAAATAGCTAAGAAAATAAGGTCAACTCTTGACTCTATCGCTCATTTGTGATATTGCATAAAGTCAACGTATGTGTTATAATAGTTAACATTAGAGGAGTGATAGAATGTCAGGGAACTTAGCAGCGATCAAAGCAGCTTTGGATGAGAAGCTTGGGCGCCGTATCCAGGTCACTCAACAAACTGGACGTAAACGGATTACCGTTCGCGAAGGGATTTTGAGTGACACTTTTCCAGCTGTTTTTGTTGTTGAACTTGACCAGGATCAAAATCAATTTGAACGTGTCTGTTATAGCTACACGGATGTCTTAACAGAAAGCGTTGAAATTGAATTTAATAATTAGAGAAGTTGAGGCTAGGCATGGTGTCCTAGCCTTTTTCTCATTGATGCATTAAAGCTCTTGAAGAAAAGCGGCTTTGCTTTATTTAAAGGGCAGGTCATGCTAAAATTCAAGATAATAAGTAAACTATAATGAGGGGGTGGCAGTGTGTCGATTATTGAGAAAGCAGCAGCCAAAATTAACCTATCCCAGGACTTGATTTATCAGGCGGATAAGGGGCAGTGGCATTATGACATGGTGATGGCCTCGGTTGATCTTTCGGACCGTCTGACCATCCAAGAACGTTCCGACCAAGAAATTGTGGTGCGGACTAGCCGGAGCTTCCTCCCTAATGATGCCAGAAACCATGCCTATCGCGCGGCGGACTTGATTAAGGAAGCTAGCCAAGTAGACCGTGGCTTAGATATTATTATTGAGAAACAGATTCCCGTCTCTGCTGGCCTGGGCGGAGGAAGTTCCGATGCAGCAGCTGTTTTGCGAGCTGTTAATAAACTCTGGGACTTGCATTATTCGACAGATGAGCTCTTGCAATTGGCTTTGCAGATTGATGCGGATGCACCTTATTGTTTGCTCGGCGGCATCCAACATGTGACAGGGCAGGGAGATCAGCTCCAGGCCCTTCCAGCTCTTCCAGCTTCTTGGTTAGTCCTAGCCAAGCCACCGCTATCTGTATCAACAGATAAGATCTTACAAGACCTGGATCCTAATGACTTGCCGGACCAGGGGAATACGCCGGCAGTCCTTCAAGCCATTCATAAGCAGTCTTACCAAGACTTGGTTCAAGCCACAGGGAATATGCTAGAAGATTTGGTCTTTTGGAATTATCCGATTTTGAACAAGTTAAAGGCCAAGATGCAGAAGTTTGGGGCGGAGGGCGTGACCATGACCGGAACGGGCTCGACGGTAATCGGTTTTGCCCCAACGTCGAACCGGGCTAAACATGTGTATAATGCCTTGCGTGGCTTCTGCAAAGAAGTCTATGTGGTCCCCGTCTTGCAGCAGGGAACGGGACTGTAAGCTATGGGATAGGAAAAGTTGAGGGGACTCAACTTTTTTTATTGCAGCGAGTCAAGTTTTGTGCTATCTTATAATGTATTAAATCGTAACAATTCCGAATAACCTTGATGAAAGGAGTCAGCTATGAAGAAAAAATATATTTACCTCTTGCTATTGCCCCTGGCCTTCCTGGTCTCTGCCTGCCAATCGCCCCAGCAAAATGCCGGGTCGGGGGATAAGTTGCAAGTGATGACGAGTTTTTACCCCATCCAGGCCTTGACCCAGGAGGTGGCTGGGGACCATGCAGACGTTCAGGTCATGGTTGCTAATGGTCAAGAAGTCCATGACTACGAGCCTAGCGCTAAAAATTTAGCCGATTTAGAACAAGCGGACCTCTTTGTCTATAACAGTAAGGAGATGGAGACCTGGGTTCCTGCCATGCTCGAGACACTCAACCAAGACAAGGTTGCAGTCCATGAGGCAGCGGGTCAGCTGGACCTGATGGATGGTCAGGTGACGACCATCGATGGAGTCCACCACCAAGGCCATGACCACGACCATGAGGAAGAGGGGGAAGACGCTCATGACCACGCAGAGGGCGACCTCCATGTCCATGCCAAGGATCCACATACTTGGTTAGACCCAGTCCTCGCCCAGCGAGAAGTTCAGGGCATTGCCGATGCCCTGTCGGACCGTGACCCGGACCACCGAGCAGACTACCAGGCCAACGCCAAGGCCTTTATCGAAGAATTGGACCAGTTGGACCAGGACTTTAACCAGGCCTTAGCTGATAAAAAAGACCGGCACTTTGTGGTCGACCACGCGGCCTTTAATTACCTGGCTTCTCGCTATGACTTGGAGCAGATTGCTTTGACCAGTGTCGATTCAACAGCTAGCCTGTCTCCTGCGAAATTAGCTCAATTAGAAGACTTCATCCGCCAGCGTGGCATCGAAGTGATCTTCTTCCAGCAGGGCGGGTCTTCTAAATTAGCCGATACCATTGCCCATGATACCGGCATTAAAACCAGCAGCTTGACCTCGATGGAGTCTCCTGATGCATCAGTAGAAGCTAATGGCCAAGGCTATCTCAGCTTGATGCGGCAGAATTTAACTAATCTTGAGGATGGACTGAAGTAAAGGAGTGGATTATGCATTATATTGAAGTGGAGGACTTGCGCTTCTCTTACAATGAGGAGCCGGTCTTAAATAATATTAGTTTTACCGTGGATCCCGGCGAATTTGTCATTTTAACTGGGGAAAATGGGGCAGCTAAGACGACTTTGTTGAAGAATATCCTGGGCCTACTCGAACCCGAAAAAGGCCATTGCCGGATTGCCAAGACGAATTTTCAAGGCAAAAAATTACAAGTGGGCTATGTGCCCCAAAGTATTTCTTCCTTCAATGCGGGCTTTCCGTCAACGGTCTATGAATTTGTACGGTCTGGACGCTACCAACAGAATCGTTGGTTTAAGCGCCTTGACCAGGAGGATGAGGACCATATCCGCCGCGCCTTTGACTCCGTTGGCATGTGGGAACAGCGCAATGAGCGGATCGGCGACTTGTCAGGTGGGCAGAAGCAGCGGATCTGCCTGGCCCGAGTCTTTGCGACGGATCCCGATCTCTTTATCCTGGATGAACCGACAACAGGGATGGATATTGAGTCGCGCAAAAATTTCTATGACTTGCTCCGCCACAATACCCGCAACCACGCTAAGGCAATCCTTATGGTGACCCATGAGGACCTGTCTCTAAAAGATTACTTCGACAAACAGATTCACTTAGTCAGAGAGGAGGGCACCCCATGGAGATGCTTCAGTATGACTTCATGCAAAGAGCCGTCATAGCCTGTCTAGCTATGGCACTCTTCACGCCGATTTTAGGGCTCTTCTTAATCCTCCGTAAGCAGTCCTTAATGGCGGATACCTTGGCCCATATTTCCCTAGCAGGCGTGGCCTTGGGTTATTTGCTTGGCTTGGAACCGACTCTGACCACGATTGCCTTGGTTATCCTGGCTGCCATGTTGTTAGAATACCTCAGACGGGTCTACAGTAATTATTCAGATATCTCGATCGCTATGCTGATGTCAGGTGGTATGGCCCTAGCCCTTCTTCTCCTCTCTCGGGTTGATTCGGCAGCCAGTATCGAATCCTATCTCTTCGGTTCGATTGTCGCCATTTCACCCTTGCAAATTGGCTTATTGATTGGCCTCGCTGTCCTTGTTGGTCTGGCCTACCTGGTCAACCAGCGGATCTTGTATGTCCTGTCATTTGATGAGGATACCGCCTATACGGCAGGCCTGCCTACCCGCTTAATTTCTGTTCTTTTCTCTGTTGTGACAGGGATAGCTATCTCCATCATGATGCCAATTGCGGGCTCCCTTTTGGTTTCTGCGATTATTATCATGCCAGCAGCGATCGCTATGCGGATAGCCCGCCACTTCAACCAGGTGATTTATCTAGCAATCTGCTTAGCCCTGGTTGGTATGCTAGGGGGGCTGACGGTCTCCTATTACTTCGATACCCCACCTGGCGCTACGATAGCGGCCTTGTTTATCCTGATCTTTATGGTTCAGAGCCTCTATCTCAAGATCAAATCATAACCGCTCTAAGAGACTGTGAAAAGTCGATCAGGCCTGACTTTTGGAGCAGGTTTTTGAAAAATGTGCGCTATTTAAAAAGGAGGCTGGGACCTTTGTCTCAGCCTTCTTTTTGTCGCTTAAGATAGCTGGAAGTGATCATCCGGAAAATAAAATTGATTGGAAATTAATGAAGCATTGTGATTTAATGAAAATAAAGTAAGACAAAAGTCGACCAGCCCTGGGTCACGAGGGCGAATGAAGGCCGAGCATTGTGAGATGATCGGCCTTCATTCGCCAAGTGGATGCCAGGGCTAACTTTTGGCATCTTTCTTGAAAAAGCCGAGACTTTTGCCCATCTTATGATTTAGAAAGAAGGCATCTTATGCAAATTAATCGTCAATTATTGCCAGGACTGATTTTATCTTTAGCCATTGCAGTTCCAGCGCATTTTTTGGGACAGGCTTTTCCTATCATTGGGGGACCTGTTTTTGCTATTTTAATGGGAATGATTGTAGCCCTATTTTGGACAGCAGGGGCCGCTTTTCAACTGGGAATTCGTTTTTCGAGTAAGGTCTTATTACAAGCCGCTGTTGTCTTACTAGGCTTTGGCCTCAATCTTTCGGTGGTGATTGAAACCGGCTTGAGCTCCTTACCTATTATTCTATCAACCATTTCAGTTGCCCTCTTGGTGGCCTTTATTTTTAGCCGTTATTTGAATATTGATGCGAAGACGGCCACTTTGGTTGGGGTGGGGTCGTCCATTTGTGGTGGGTCAGCCATAGCTGCAACCGCGCCTGTCATCGAAGCCGAAGAAGAGGAAGTCGCCCAGGCGATTTCTGTGATTTTTTTCTTTAATGTCCTAGCAGCCCTGATTTTCCCAAGCCTAGGTCAGTGGTTGGGCTTCGATACCACAACTGGGGAAGCCTTTGGTATCTTTGCAGGGACAGCGGTCAATGATACCTCATCTGTGACAGCGGCGGCTTCCACCTGGGATAGCCTCTTTAACTTAGGAAGCGAAACCCTGGATAAGGCCATTACCGTGAAATTGACCCGGACCCTGGCTATTATTCCAATTACGCTAGGCCTGAGCTTCTGGCGCAGCCGTCATGGGGAAGAAACGCCTACTAACTTGACTTGGGGACAAAAAATTAAAGCCAGCCTACCGCAATTTATTATTTACTTCGTTCTGGCTTCTCTCCTCACAACCATCTGCCTGGCTATCGGCTTACCAGACAGTCTTTTCGCTCCATTCAAATGGGCTAGCAAGTTTCTGATCGTTTGGGCTATGGCAGCCATTGGTTTGAATACTGACTTGGTCAAGCTCTTGCGCTCGGGTGCTAGTGCCCTGGGTTTAGGGGCCGTTTGTTGGATTGCTATTACTCTGGTGAGCTTAGGGCTCCAATATGTGCTAGGTTTCTGGTAGGATGGTGGAGAAATGCTGCTATCGAGCAGGGGATTGCTTGTCGACTAGCTTGTGGTAAGTGAGGCTGGTATCTACATGCCTGTCCCAATACTCTTCAAAAATTAAAAAGCATCTGCCTTTTTCTGTGGACTAGGAAGATGCTTTTTTTATATTAGGAGTTCTTAGCCGACTACAGCTGTAAAAAAGGAGACAGCTACTATTAAATATTGGCCTGTATTTCCACTTGTGTTATCATTAGCTTGCGTGATACGAATTCATGCTTTCATTAGTTGGGCTAAGTAAATGATATTATGAACTTTACATGGCGTTATTTTTGCCTATCGAGGTGCCTAGCTTAATTCTAAAATGTACCCTTTCAAAGATATGGGGGCTTACACTATGTCAGCAACTACATGTGTCCTATTAATCTTATTGACTGTAAATATCATTGTCGGTTTAGGCTTGACGATCTACACAACGGTAAAAGATGAACAAAAATATGGGAAGAAATAAAACTTTCGCATCTTCTCACGATAGAAAAGCTGGTTTTTGCTAGTTTACCACATTTAGAGAGAAAGGACGTGTACGGATGTATTTATACTATGCTATTTTTACTCCATCAGCTGGCCAGTTTGCTATTGAATTTCCTGACTTGGAGGGTGCCTTTTCGTGCGGTGAAGATATGGACGAGGCCTTATATATGGCTAAAGATCTTCTCGAAGGCTGGCTGATTATCGCTGAAGAAGAAGGAGACCCTATCCCCACCCCCTCCTTGCCTGATGATTTATTAGTTCCTGAAGATGCCCTAGTTCTTCCGATTGAAGTTGACCTCGCTCAGGCCAAAAAGAAGCACTTTCCATCAGACGAGTGACTTTACGTCTTTCTTTAATAGGATAAGTACATACTTACTTATGATTTAATCGACACTGACTCTTTCAATCAAGAGTCATTTTTTAATTTTTCCCTATTTTAACAGGGCATTTTTCACTATCTTCCATTTAAGGCGCTAACTGTGTTAAAATAGAAATAAGTGTGCCTTTGCCCTTTATAAGCGGGCTCTAAGGTTCAATTTTAGGATAAAGCATGATAAAATAATGAGATATATGAAGATAATCAATTGGGTTAACAAGCGATAGCCGCAATTGACCAGATAAGGAGAATAGAATGGCTAGCTTTTTGAAATCAATATTTGAAAATGACCGGAAAGAATTGCGTCGCTTCAACAAACAAGCGAAGAAAGTTGAGGCCTTAGGGGATAAGTTCGCTGAGTATTCAGATGACCAGCTCCGGGCAAAGACGGAATCCTTTAAAGAACGTTTGCAGAATGGAGAAACTGAAGAAGATGTGCTGGTTGAAGCCTTCGCAACTGTCCGCGAAGGGGCGCGTCGGGTGCTTGGACTCTATCCTTTCCATGTTCAAATCATGGGTGGACTTGCCCTCCACTATGGGAACATTGCCGAGATGAAGACGGGGGAAGGCAAGACCTTGACGGAAACCATGCCTGTCTATCTGAATGCCTTATCAGGCAAGGGCGTCCATGTGGTGACAGTCAATGACTATTTGGCGCGTCGGGACTCGGTTGAGATGGGCGAGCTCTACGAATTCTTAGGGCTAACAGTTGGTTTGAATACCAATGATATGTCTTCCGACCAAAAGCGTGAAGCCTATAACTGTGACATTACCTATTCGACCAATAATGAATTGGGCTTTGACTACCTCCGCGATAACATGGTGGTCTATAAGAGTCAAATGGTCCAACGGCCGCTCCACTACGCGGTTGTCGATGAGGTAGACTCAATCTTGATCGATGAGGCGCGGACACCTTTGATTATTTCTGGCCAAGCTGAACAATCTACGGCGCTCTACCAACGGGCGGACTACTTTGTGAAGAGCCTGCAAGAAGAAGAAGACTATGTGATCGATGTCAGTTCCAAGACGATCAGCCTGACTGAAGAGGGGATTGAGAAGGCAGAAGATGTCTTCCACTTGGATAACCTCTATGATGTTGAGAATGGACGTTTGATCCACCATATCGATACGGCCTTACGTGCTAACTATATTATGCTCCTGGATATTGACTATGTGGTCCAAGAAGGTGAAGTTAAGATCGTTGACGGCTTTACCGGTCGGATTATGGATGGCCGTCGTTATTCGGATGGCCTCCACCAAGCCATTGAAGCCAAAGAAAATGTCGAAATTCAAAACGAATCGAAGACCATGGCAACGATCACCTTCCAGAACTATTTCCGGATGTACGATAAATTAGCGGGGATGACCGGTACTGCTAAGACGGAGGAAGAAGAATTCCGTGAAATCTACAATATGAACGTGATTCAGATTCCAACCAACCGCCCTGTGCAACGGATCGATGCTCCAGATATTATTTATCCTAATTTGGAATCCAAGTTTGAGGCGGTTGCCGATGAAATCCAGGAACGCTACCAAGATGGTCAACCTGTCCTGGTCGGGACGGTAGCGGTTGAAACCTCGGAATTACTCTCCAATCTCCTCAGCAAACGTGGGGTGCCACATAATATCTTGAATGCGAAGAACCACGCTAAAGAAGCTGAAATCGTCACCCAAGCTGGCCAAAAAGGGGCCGTAACGATCGCAACTAATATGGCCGGCCGGGGGACTGACATTAAGTTAGGACCTGGGGTTAAGGAAGCTGGCGGTTTAGCGGTTATCGGAACCGAACGCCATGAATCGCGGCGGATCGATGACCAGTTGCGTGGACGGTCAGGCCGTCAAGGGGACCCTGGTTATTCACGTTTCTACCTCTCCTTAGAGGATGACCTCATGCGCCGCTTCGGTTCAGACCGGGTTAAAGCGGTTTGGGAAAGTTTAAATATTGATGGCGACGGCGAAGATGATGTTGCCATTGAAAGCCGGATGATCTCCAAACAAGTGGAATCTGCCCAAAAACGTGTGGAAGGGAACAACTACGATACCCGGAAGAACGTACTGGAATACGATGAAGTGATGCGTGAACAACGGGAGATTATCTATGACCAGCGCCAACAAATTATCGAGGAAGAAGATTCCCTCGATGACATTATGTGGCAAATGATTGACCGAACCATTGACCGTGTCGTTGATCAATACACAGCCGGCGATGAATCGGATTGGAATTACGAGGCCTTAACAGACTTTATTCAAACCGTTCTCTTGACAGAAAATGATATGTCCCAAGGCGACTTGGAAGACTTGGACCCTGATGAGATGAAAGAAGAACTCAAAGACCGGGCCCAGGACCGCTTCCAAAGTAAGTTAAACGACATCTCGAACCCAGACTTGATCTTGGAATTTGAGAAAGTGGTTATTCTACGCGCTGTTGACAGCCGCTGGACCGATCATATCGATGCCATGGACCAATTGCGCCAAGGAGTAGGTCTACGTGCATATGCTCAAAACAACCCACTCGTCGAGTACCAAACAGAAGGCTTTGAACGCTTCAATGAAATGGTAGCAGGCATCGAATACGATGCCAGCCTCCTCTTCATGAACTCACAAATCCGCCAAAACCTCCAACGCCAACAAGTATAGGGTGTGAGCAAAGGCGTTTAGAAAGGAATGACTGGAGGCAAAAGGGATAAGAACGGCTTCAGCCGTTCGTTCACTTTTGCTGAAGTTACTTCCTTTCTGCCTTTGCGAACCCGACTACAAAGGGTGTGAGGGAGCGCGGTTAGAAGTGGACCTCTGGAGCAAAGAACCAGAGAAGACTGCAAGTCTTCGGCGGGACTTTGTGAAGAGGAGCCACTTCTGCGCAACCGAACCCGACTACAAAGGGTGTGAGGGAGCGCGTTCAGCATCCTTTCACTGGAGCAAGTCACCAAAGCAGTCTGAAAGACTGCGGCGGAGACTTGTGAAGTGGAGAAGCTTCTGCCTCTGCAAGCCCGACTAAGGGTGTGAAGGCTAGCGTTTAATTTCCCCAGTTTAATGGATAAATACACAATATAAAAAGCGTCTCCAACCGATGAGGGTTGGGGACGCTTTTTGTATCGCATAAAATTTAATATTTAGCCTGCATTTTCTTTTCATAATAGTTGAGCAGCTTGCTAAGGGCAAAGGTGAGGATAAAGTAGACCAGCATGGAGATGAAGAGGGGGATGATCCCTTGGTAGGTTTGGCTGGTGACGGCCCGAGTTTGAAAGGTCAGTTCAGCTACACCGATGGTTGATACAATGGAAGATTCCTTGATCAAGGTAATGAATTCATTGCCGAGTGACGGCCAGATTGCCCGCAAGGATTGGGGGAAGATGACCTTTTTCATAGTGGTACCATAGCTTAGGCCGAGGGAACGGGCGGCTTCCATTTGCCCCTTGGGAACCGATTGGAGTCCACCACGAATGATTTCGCAGATATAAGCCCCCGAGTTGAGAGAGACGGCAATCAGACCAGCTGCTAAAGGCCCAATGCCTAAGAGGCCGCCGATCCCTAAGAAGATAAAGAGAACTTGAATCATCAGCGGCGTCCCTCGGAGGAATTCGACATAGGCACTTGCCAGCGAATTCATGAGTGCCAAGTTTGAAAGCCGCATTAGGGCAAGTATGGAACCCAAAATCAGACCACAGATAATCGCAACAGCTGAGATTAAGAGGGTGAGCTTGATACCATCCCAGTAGAAAGGCCAGTAAGATAACCAGTTAATGGATTCTCCTTCAATGAGGAGAGGAGCCAGTTCATCCGTCCATTTCTCCACTAAGTTTTGGTCTTTGACTTCGGCGACGCTTTGGTTGATGGCTTTTTGCAGGCTAGGCTGTCTTTCAGGAATGACGACCGCCTTGCCATCCTTTTCCCCACTCGGTAAGCCGGCGTCTACGTAAGAGATATCGGCTTGGGCATTGGCATGGCTGTAGGAAACGAGCTCATCAACTAGGATGCCGTCAATCTGCTTAGTGGTCAGGGCACCGAGCAGGTCAGGCACCCGTTGCATGGTCAGCATCTTAGCTTGGGGCATGAACTCTTTGGCTAGGTCCTCTTGGTAGGTCGCTTGTTGGACACCAATCGTCATTTGCTCAGTGAAGCTATCCTTGTCCTTAATCTTTCCTTCGTCTTCTTTGCGGAACATGATAGCTTGTCGGTCATTCTCATAAGGGTCTGAGAAGTCCACCGACTTGTCCCGTTCTTCCGTATAGGTCATCCCTGAGATGATCATATCAATGTTACCAGCCTCGAGCGAGGACATGAGGCTGGTAAATTCCATGTTCACCACTTCGAGTTTGACACCCAAGTCTTCGGCAATCTTCTCGCCGAGGGAGACATCGACCCCAACTGTCTTATTCTGGCCATTCTCCCGGGTCAGAAATTCAAAGGGGGGATAGTGGGGGTTGACGCCCATCCGAATCACCCCGCGTTCCTTGATTTCTTTGAGCAATTGGTCATCTCCAACAGTGCTGGTTTGCGTTTGGCTGGCTTGAACCGGACTCGCTTTTGGGCCAAAGACCGGAGCCATCAAAATTAAGAGCGCCAGACAGGCTTTTAGGCTCCATTTGAGCCAATGACTTCTTTCCTTCATTATTCCTTCCTCCTAACAAATTAAAAAAATCCGCCTCTCAAAAAAGAGGCGGAGCTAATCCACGGTACCACTCTATTGACCAAGCCAGGGCCTGGTCAGCTTAAACAGATAACGCTCTGAGGCGGGCCCTTTATCTTATGAGCCAATAATTTCAGGCGCGTTCACTCTTCTTAAGGACAGGACTTCCACCAACTCCTGCTCGCTTGAACCTCTAAAAGACTTACTCTCCCTAAAATGATAAAATAATTAGAGTTTTTTATATTTTTTAATATTATAGGGGGTGATTTCTAATTTGTCAATTCCAACTGGCAAGAAATTGGGGGATAATTTTCGACTAAGCATTAAGATTGAAAAGAAAGCGTTTCTATTTTATACTAAACTTAGCTTGTTACTTAAATTTGAAGATGGAGGTAGCCAATGGAAATTAAAGATTTAAAATTAGAAAAAGATTATAGTTTACTCATTAATGGCGAATGGACGAAGGGGGCAGGTTCGGATCGGATCGATGTGATCAGTCCTGCTAACGGAGAACACCTTGCGACAATCACGGATGCAGTCAATGAAGACGTTGACCGTGCGGTAGAGGCTGCCCAAGAAGCCTTCAAGACCTGGGGGCAAACAGATGTTAAAGAACGGGCATCTATCTTAAACCAAATTGCGGATTTAATTGATGAAAATGCTGAGCGTTTAGCCCTGATTGAAACCCTGGATAATGGGAAACCAATCCGTGAAACCTCTGGCGCTGATATCCCACTTGCAGCTGACCACTTCCGTTACTTTGCTTCAGTTATCCGGAGCGAAGAAGACCAAGTGAAATTCCTGACCCATAACACCATGTCAATGATTATCCGCGAACCAATTGGGGTTGTTGGTCAAATTATTCCTTGGAACTTCCCCTTCCTGATGGCTGCTTGGAAACTAGCCCCTGCCTTAGCTTCAGGTTGTGTGGTTGTCATCAAACCGGCTTCTGATACCTCGCTCAGCTTACTAGAATTGGCCAAGTTAATTAACCCGATCTTGCCTAAGGGTGTCTTAAATGTTATTACAGGCCGTGGCTCTAAGGCTGGTGACTATCTCAAACACCACAAGGGCTTGGATAAATTAGCCTTCACAGGGTCAACAGCTGTTGGTCGCGATATCGGGATTGCTGCAGCAGAAAACCTCATTCCAGCCACACTTGAACTCGGCGGGAAGTCTGCCAATATCTTCTTTGAGGACATGGATATGGAACAAGCCTTGGAAGGAGCTCAATTGGGTATCCTCTTCAACCAGGGTGAAGTTTGCTCAGCAGGGTCACGGATTCTTGTCCAAGAAAGCATTTACGACGAATTTATTGAACGCTTGATTGAAGAGTTCAAACAAGTTAAGATTGGTCTGCCATGGGACAAGGAAACTCAACTCGGGGCCCAAGCTAATCCTTCCCAACACAAGAAAGTCGATGAGTATGTTCAAATCGGTCTAGATGAGGGGGCAGAACTCTTAACCGGCGGCCGGGCTGTGACTTCTGGTAACTTAGACAAGGGTTACTATTATGAACCAACCCTCTTACTGGCTAAGAATGACATGCGGGTTGCTCAAGAAGAAATCTTCGGCCCAGTTGCTACAGTCATTAAATTTAAGGATGTAGATGAAGCTATCCAAATTGCCAACGAATCAGACTATGGTTTAGGGGGCGGCGTCTTCACCACGAACCTGAATACGGCCTTTAAGGTAGCTCGCGGTGTCCGGACCGGTCGGGTTTGGATTAACACCTACAACTCCTTTGAAGCAGGAGCGCCATTCGGTGGCTACAAGGATTCCGGCATTGGTCGTGAAACCCATAAGATGATCCTCAATGCCTATACCCAAGCTAAGAATATCTATGTTAACCTGGGACAAGGACGGACCGGCATGTTTTAGAAAATAATTTAAAACTAATAAAGCAAGAAGCAGCTAAACTTTATTCGGAGTTTGGCTGCTTTTTATAGGCTAATGGTGAAAGCGCTTCTATTTTGGGTTATAATGGGACTGAAATAAGTTAAGAGGAGGTTTATCATGGTAAAACATGTGATTTTTGATACAGATCCGGGTATTGATGATGCCATTGCTTTGTCAATTTTGCTCAATGCTGAGGATGTTGAGGTGGACCTGATTACAACGGTTGGTGGTAATGTTGCTTGGGAGAAGACAGCTCGTAATGCCCTGAAGTTGGTTCACTTCTTTGACCGGCAGATTCCTGTTGCAGCTGGAAATAAAGGACCATTACTGACTGCCTTTACTGATGCTTCTGAAGTTCACGGGGAATCGGGGATGGACGGTTACGACTTCCTTGAGGTAAGCATGGATGAGCTAGTAGAGGGACATGCGGTCCTGGCCATGCGTGATTGCTTATTGGCAGCTGAAGACCCTGTGACCATTGTGGCAGTGGGGCCCCAAACCAATATGGCCTTGCTTTTGACGATGTTTCCAGAAGTTCGCGAAAAAATTGCGGAATTGATTATCATGGGTGGTTCTTTCACTCGAGGGAACAAGCATGTCATGGATGAATTCAACATTGGGACCGATCCTGAAGCGGCTCAAATTGTCTTCAATGCGCCGATCAAAAAGACTATGGTTGGCTTAGACATTGGCTATATCGCAACTATTGGAGTAGCAGAAGCCGAAGAATTAGCCCAGGTCAATGAAATCGGTCGGATGGTTTATGGCATGCTCAAAGCCTACCGGTCGCAAGAACGGGATGGCGAGTTGGCCATGTATGACCCAACCGCAGTGGCTTACCTGCTTCAACCGGATATGTTTAAGACCGTAGACTGTAATGTGGAAGTGGAACTAGGAAGTTCGCTAACCTACGGACAAACTGTGGTAGATTTAGACCATAAGACGGACCGCCCCGTGAACTGTACGGTCCCTACCTGGATTGACCGAGACCGCTTCAAAGCTTGGTTCAAGGACAGTATCCGCGCTTGTCGCTAGGGAATGTATAGATAAACAAAAAGCATCTGCCTTTTTCTGAAGAAATGGCAGATGCTTTTTCTCTTAGGAGCCTTGGCGGGCTTGAATGAGTACTTGACGGTCGTAGACTTGGGCTTGGGGACGGAAACCGTAGACCTTGGTAAATTTTTCGTCAAAATGGTCAAGGTCCGTAAGATAGATGACGGCTTCTGGTTCCTCGACCATTTGGATGAAGCTGGCTTCTTGGTTGGGATAGTCATAGGGCCGGCTAATTCCTGTTTGATCGCAATAGAGATAGTAGGAGGTCATCAACTGTAAGTAGGTGGTGTCCTGTCGGTCATCAACTAGGAGGTAGTCGCCCTCGTGATAGTGGGTTCCTTGGCCAACTACAGCAACTGTGTCCGATACAAGCTGGTCATCTAAGTTATAGATTTCTGTGAGCTTGTGCCCATGACTTACAAGGGCTAATAAGACTAGGATTAGGCCCAGGCTTTTTGCGGCAGGCTTGGCTAAAAGTTGGGGCTCTTGGTACCATGTCGTTAGGGCGCTGAAGTAGAGGAGGCCATAGAGGAAGCAAAGGATAGTTCCCATATAGCGGTGGATACTGGCTAGGCGCATGGCTTCGGCTAGGGGCATAGAGAAGAGGTACATGGCATAGAGGCTGGCGATATAAAAGATGAGAATCGCCAGCATAAGGCCTATTGTCCGTTGCGTGGGCCTCCGCCTCAACCAGCCAAGCAAGAGACCCAAGACGCAGAGGCCCAGGAAGAGATAGAGGGCTTGGTTGCTGGCTACTTCGCTCTTCAAGAAGAAACGGAGGAAGCGGCTTGTAATGGCCTGGATATCAGCTACGCTCTTCTCTCCAAGGATCTTTTCATAGGCTGCTAAATTAACACTGTGCTTACTGACTTGGTTGAAGGTCTGGCTCACATAATGGTTCCATAAGCCGAGATGGAGGAAGGGGCAGAGGCAGGCAAGGAGTCCAACTTTAAAGCGGGCTCTGTGCCTTGTCCAAACGAGGTAAGCATAGTAGAGGATAATGACAATCACAAAGAAGATGCCGCTGTTTTTAATCAGGATAAGAAAACTGGTCATCGCGGCAGTAATCAGGCTCATTTGACCGAAATGTTGGCGGTGACGGTAAAGGCTGGCCACAGCAGCCAAGGCCACTAAGGGTAGGAGGAAGTCGACCAAGAGGGAGGTGTATAGGATGTGTCCAGCACCTTGGTCCAAGGCATTCAAAAGGGCAATAAAAACTAGAGCTATACTGCTCGCAAGACCCTGTTTTTTCTGAGAAGCACTCGCCAGGCCGACCAGGGGCCAAACGCAGGCAAAATTGATCAAGTTTTGGCCGATGAGCATGAGGTCGTCACGGAGCGGGAGACCTTGCATCCAGTAGCCCAAGTAGAGGGCGCTGCCAGGCGGATAGGAGGTGAAGCTGATGAACTGGTCCCCATTTTGAACTAGGCGACCTTCTAAAGTAATAAATTTAACAATCCGTGCCCAGTGAGAGAAATTATCATAATGGGTAAAATGCGTTCCGACTAGGGCAAGGCTATAAATAAGAAAAAGCCCCCAAAAGATAAGTTGTGGGGCCTGGCGCCTCGGCCAAGTGATGGTTGGCTGGCGGAGATACTGGGTCAGGTGGACCAGTAAAGTCAGGCAGCCAAGGATGGTGACCAGGTAGAAACCAAGGCTTAGCGCCTGGCAAAGGGCAAAGAGGAAGAACAGGCAGGTCTCCAAACTAATGGTTAAAATCAGCGTGCTTTCAAGGGCGAAGCCTGCCCGGCCTTTTAAACTGAGGCAGATCCCCACAGTCGCTAGGATAAAGAAACTAAAGGCCATTCACGTCCTCCTTTGTAGGGAAAATAAAGTGTTTTTGGATGTGGTAATTAAGGATAAAGAGGAAAGCGTCCACAAAGAGCTTAATTAGTGTTGCTGGAAGGGCGGGGAGCCAGTGGTTAAATGCTGTCACTAGTAGACTAGACGATAGCATTTGGACAATGACGAGGAGGCCGTACTTGAGCAGACTCTGTCTTGAATTCGCTTTGAAAACGACGAGTCGGTTCATCAAATAATTAGCCAGGGCGGAGATACAGCGGGCAATGACGGTCGCTGTTGTGATGGCGGTGAAGTTCTGGTGCCCGATAACAGCTAAACAGAGTGCAAAGCAAGCTAGGTCAATTACAAAGGAGACCAGGGAAGCCGCAATATATTTCAAGAAAATAGAATAGATGGCAAAGGAATCCCGGAGCACCTTGAAGTGGGAGGAGGCGTTGTCGTCCAGATAAATGGTTGAAATGCCCACCTCGATAATTGGAATCTGGTGTTTCTTGGCAAAGAGAATCATATTCATTTCATATTCGAAGCGGTCGCCTTCCACGTCGAGTAGTGGCTCAAAATACTGGCTGGGAATGACCCGGAGGCCAGTTTGGGTATCCTCTAAATTCATCCCTGTTAAAAAGCGGAGCAGTTTGCGGGTCATAATATTACCAAATTTGCTTCTTAAGGGCACGTCTTCACCAAAGTGACGGGCGCCAAAGATAAAGGCTTCCGGGTGCTTTTGGGCCTCTTCTAGGCAAGCCATCATATCCTCAAAGGTGTGTTGACCATCTGAATCAATCGTCACTGCGGAAGAGATTTGACTCTGCTCATCCAATAAGTAACGAAAGGCCGTCTTAAGGGCCCGACCTTTCCCATAATTTTGCTCATGTTTTAAAACTTTCAGACGAGGATAGTCCTTGAGCTGGTCAAAGTAGTTGTCATAGGAGGCGTCGCTTCCATCGTTGACAACGACAATAAAGAGTTGGCTATCGTGGCCTTGGCGAATATTTTTGACCAAGTCTAGTAAACGTTGGTCCGGATCAAGTGAGGGAATGATAATGGCTTGCTCGTGAGCACTTACCATGAATAAATCTCCTTCCATAAATACGTTAAGCTTGTTCTATTATACAATGAATAACTGGGATGAGTTAGTCATTTGATGTTTATTAATTTTTATTTTTCCCATGTAGAGTTTTCAAGAAGATTAGGAAGCTGACTAGGCTGCTGATGCCAGCTAAAATAAGGCCTCTCGGGATAAAAATCAGCTGGACTAGCTTGGAACCTGCCGGCAGGTCGACTCCCAAGAAGTAATGGGCTTCCCGGTGGACTGGCGTATAGCGGCCGTCGACAAAGGCATGCCAACCTTTATCGAAGGGAATACTGAGAAAGAGACGGGAGGCATCGTCTGATTTTTTCCTTTGCCCTCGGATGGCAGTGGGCGAAAAGGCTTCAATTTCTAGTGCTCGACCTTGAGCAAGTTGGGCCATGGCTGCTGTGCTTTGCCGGCTAGAGAGATAAAAGTCAGGCTTAGGATCTGCAATTATATCATCGTTGAAGCTAACGGTGATGTCTACGCTGGCCGTTTCCTGGTCATAAGTGTGGAGGGTATGATTTTTCTTATCTAGGTTGATGTGGCTAAAGGCTTGGTCATGATAAATTTTCAGGCCTTGACCAGACTGACCTTTGAATTGGTAGTTCACCATTTGATCAGGGGTCTTGGTGATTTGGTAGCGGATCTTGCCTGGTTTATGGGAATCAATTCGGGAGTAGTTGACTTGGCCGTTTGCTTCAACAGCGTGTACATTCTCCAAATGAACAGTCACTTGTCTAGCTGCTAAGGGTTGATAGTAGTCCCTAATTCCAGTGGTATAGGCAAAAAGTTCATTTTGAAAAGCAAAGGGTTGGCTTTGGTTATGAAAAGTTTTTTGCCAATCGATTTCGTAAGCGAGGGGGAAGGCTTGAAGATTTTTATAGATAAGGACTTGGTCCAGTTCTTCTCCCTGACCTAGACTGGGCAAGGGGTAGTCGCTGAGTAGGTAACGTAAGCCCATCCACTGATTAGCTGCCAAAGTTGACCCGTAAGCAAAACGGGCCCAATTGCCATTGTCATGGAAGCCAAGCTTACCCATGAGCTCGATGACCTCGGCTGTCTCATTAGAACTATAGTGGGAAAGGCCGGGATAGTTGAGCAAGAGGGGATCGTTGTTAGCATAGTGTCGGTTCTTTTCTAGACGGTAAAAGCCGGTGTCTTGGGACTGAAGCTGCTGAATAGGTTCTTGATAGCGTGAAACGAACTGGCTAAAAGCCTGGGCGTCTTGGTAGGCCATTTTATTGAGTGTGTAATAGCCATTGCTGAAAACCTCATAAGCAACGAGCAGGACCAGCCCGAAACTGAAGAATAACTGACCTGGTCGGTAGCGCAGCCAAGCTTGACCTAAGAGAAGGCCTAGCCCTATTCCTAGGCAGATCAGGCTTGTTAAGATATCGCTTGACTCTAGATAAGCGTAGCTCTGGCGGCTAATAAGAAGTCCAAGTCCAAGAAGGATGGCTAAGCTAGCGACATAGCGTCGCCAAGAAAAGTTGCTCGCTTTAATTTCTTCAGCCGCCATTAGGACTATAAGACCAGTGGAGAGAAAGCTATAGCGGAAGGGAAACCAGGTGGGCTCATTGAAACCATGCCAGATTAAGTTTAGATTGAAATATTTCATGGATAGGTAGAGGCTAAAGAGTAGAAGCCCCCCTCTGGCTTTTTTAGAGCGGGCAATGCTTGGGTTGAATAGCCCAGCTACACTGACTAAAAGAATGAGGCTAGCTACAAAAACATTGGCCAAGCCAGACTTGGTATCGCCAGCTTGGAAAGCTCCGATAAAGAACTTGCTAGCGAAGTCTAAAAAAGAAAACTGACTATGAAAATCGATCAGTTGGCTAGGGTCTAGACCTGCTTTACCTCCTTGAAGGGAGAAAAAACTTGGGATAAGTGTCAGACAGGATAAACCGCCAGCTAGGAGAGAAGCTGATAAGAAAGCTTTAAAGCGGACCTTGGCTTCCTGCCAGCTTCCGGAGAAAGCAAAATCGCTCAAAAGTCGACAAATAAAATACAAGAGAGAAAAAAGGCAGAGCATGGCCCCCATATAATAATTGTTGAGGATGGCTAGGGCCAAAATCAGAGTATAAAAGTGCCACCTGCCTTGGCTGAACAAACGGTCTAGCCCATCAATTAATAGAGGGAAAAGGATGCAAGCATCGAGCCACATAATATTCTGTTGGTAGACGATGAGGTAGCCCGACAGACCGTAAGCTAATCCCAAGGCAATGGCAGCCCAAGTTTGGAGTTTGCGCTTTGCCATCAGCCAAGTCATCGAGGCGCTAGCTGTCGCCATCTTTAAGCTCGTAATAAGAGTGATTGCCAGGGGAAAGGCCTTGAGCGGAAAGAGGAGGAAGAGGAGGTTGAATGGACTGAGCAGATAGTAGTTAGTCAGCCCAATCATGTTGCCGGACATGGTCTTAGAGAAAGAATAAAGAAAGCTATCCTGCCCCAATAAGGCATTCTTCAAATAGGAAAAATAAGCAATATATTGACCATTCATATCCGTCACCAGGAGAGATTTATCACCAAAAGGCGTGATACCTAGACGATAGTAAATCGCAAGTTGAATGGTCAAAGCCAAAGTAAAACTTAGGCTGAGAGCTCTATGCTTTTTGAAAAAAGAAATAATCATGAAAATTCTGCCTCCAACTTAGTCTATAAGCTTAAGTATAGCAAAATTTCCTTTAAGACTTTGCTAAATGTCATAAGAGATCAGCAAGGATATGCTAAAATAACTTTATTGTAAAAGTTTGAGAAAAGAGGATCTAACGTGCAAAAAATTATCCAACAAATCATTCGCTTTGGCTTGATCGGTGTCCTTGCCACAGTGATTGACTTTGCCCTATTAACGGGCCTTACTGAATGGGGCCATGTCCACTACTTGCTGTCAGCGGGGATTGCCTTTGTTGTCGCTACGATTTTTAATTATCTTGCCAGCATGCGCTATGTTTTTGTGAGTCGTTTTTCTAAGGAAGAGCGGGTCCAGGAATTGCTCTTGTTTGTCAGTCTGTCAGTGGTAGGCCTGATCCTCAACCAGTTCTTTATGTGGGCCTTCGTTGAAAAACTCGGCATCTTTTACCTCCTAGCCAAAGTCCTAGCCACCTTCCTTGTGATGGCGTGGAACTTTATCTCAAGAAAATTATGGATTGAATAAGGCATGAGGTTATCACTGGTTAAAGTGACTAAGATGGCTTATAGTAACTATGGGGGATTTTTTAAAGTGAATGAAAATGGCCGAGGGATCAAAAAAGAAGCCTGATTTGATGGGCTTTCTTTAGTCTTCTTCCCGCATAGGCGGGGGTGATCCCACATTCAGCAGATTGGTAACGGCAGGGACAAGCTTCTTCCCGCATAGGCGGGGGTGATCCCATGGGTGACATCATTGAAGACGCGAAAGTCTACTTCTTCCCGCATAGGCGGGGGTGATCCTTGCGCCTTCGCCAAGCTCTTCCATGGCCTGCTCTTCTTCCCGCACATGCGGGGGTGATCCTGGACAGTGAAGGCCTAACGATAACGAATACCTCTTCTTTCCGCATACGCGGTACACGCAAACTTAAAGCAAGACAAAAAGAAAAAGCCAGAAAGAATATTTCTTCCTGGCTTATGTTCATTATAGGCTAGATTATTTAAGGTACCTTGCTTTCTAGATCAGAAATTCGTTGTTCGAGCGATGAGATTTCTTCATGCATACTTGAGATTTCCTCGGTCATTTCATCGATGGTATTAGGGGGAATTTCTTCTTGGCGTGGATTGTTTTCGATAACGAGCCAAGCAATAAAGAAGATGGCAGTCACTGCAAGAATGACATAGATCCAATTGAGTTTGGGTGAGCCGTGGTCTAATTGCTCGAGGGCTTCATCGACGGTCAGGTTCTCCAAACGTTTCCGTTCACGTTCACTGAGATTTTCCAAATCCTTTAAGCGATAATATAATTTTTGGCGTTTCGCTTTTTTAGTCATTTTTGTCCATCCTTTTTACTAGCCTTGATTATACTGAGAAGGCCCATTCACCTTGCTTAAAGATAGGGACTTCTTCGCCGTTTGCGCGGATGCCGTAAATATCCATAGTTTCGGAACCAATCATGAAGTCGACATGGACATTTGAGACATTTAAGCCAATAGCTTGAAGTTCTTCATCCGACATTCCTTCCGTGTTTTTAACCGTGGTGGGGTAGGCTGCACCGATAGCTAAGTGGTTGGAAGCATTCTCATCAAATAAGGTGTTATAGAAGGTGAGATTGCTTAAGGAGATTGGGGACCGGTGAGGAACGAGGGCGACTTCGCCCAGACCACGCGCTCCATCGTTATTTTCAATCAGATCTTCGAGGATCTTTTGTCCTTGGTCAGCCGTAATTTGGCTAATTTGCCCATCTTCAAAATGGACTTCAATGCCTTTAATGGTAGTGTTGGCATAGGACAAGGGCTTGGTTGAACGCACATAGCCAGACATCCGACGCGTATCTGGGGCGGTAAAGATTTCTTCTGTCGGCATATTGGCGATAAAAGGTTTACCATCTTGACTGAGGCTTTCTGCAGAGGTCCAGATGTGGTTTTTAGGTAAACCCAGATAGAGGTCTGTCCCCGGAGCTAGGTAGTGGAGGCCGTCGAATTGTTGGTCGTTCATATAAGCCGCGCGTTTTTCTAAATTATCTTTGTGTTGGTCCCAAGCAGCTACGGGGTCGTCTTCATAGACCCGGCAAGCTTTAAAAATTTCGTGCCAGAGAGCGTCGACGCAACTTTCAGGATCATCCGCTAATTCGGGAAAGACATGGCGGGCCCAGCCGTAAGAAGCGGCTGCAGCAACTCCCCATTTAATGGCATTTTTCATGGTAGCTTCCCTGCGCGCTTCGAAGGCTAGGCTATTGGCCTTTTGAACTCGGTGAATTTTTTCATCAGGGATATCGTCTAGCAAGTTAGGGTCGCTGGAGATGACGGATAGGCGGCTGATTTTCTTATTTTCAATCAAGTCTTTATCGCGAGCGATGGTGTACTCTTCGATAGTGGTTAGATTTTCGCTGGCCACATATTGGTAGTCCATTTTTTTTATCGAGTCATCTTGCTAAGTGAAGTAAACGCGCTTGGCTCCTGCTTCATAGGCATGTTTGGCAAGTAGACGGGCCAGGGGAGCTTGGTCGATGTCAATATAAATCATGACATTCTCCTGACTTTCTACTTGAATACTTTTTTTGATAAGGAGTTGGGCATATTTATCGAGTAGTTCATTGAAATTCTCCATAAGGGCCTCCTTTTAAGCGTTCATGGATTGGTAGCATTCAAGGCATTCCGAAGCAAGTTTTTCGATAGCTTGGATGTCGTCTTCTTCTGGGTTTAAGTCAACTTTGACGGATTCACCTCCGCGTGTCGCTCCGGTTTCTGCCAAGCGTTCGTCGAAGTCAATAACAGACTGGCAGAATTTTTCATAGAAAAGGTCGCCTGAACCCAAGGCAGCATAGACCTTACCTGTCAAGTCAACCTCTTCTAGGTCTTCATAGAGGTCGACGATTTCATCGGGCAGGTCACCGTCTGTGCCGTAGGTGTAGGTGGCAACCACGCAAATATCTGCGTCTAAGAAGTCTTCGCCGTAAGCATCGGTGCATTCGACCATTTCACAGTCAACACCTAGGTCTTCAAAGGCGGCAGTCATCACGTCGGCAATTTCTTCTGTGTTACCAGTTAAACTGGCATAAATTATTAAGGCTTTAGGCATAACATTTCCTCCATTATTTAATTAAAGCTTTCTCTCTAAAAGTATAGCAAATTATCTCTCTAGCTGCGACTTCCAATGACTCAACAAGGAAGTATAAATAAGAGAGGCCGAATGGTCACAAGAGTGAAGCATTCGGCCAAGCAAAGGCTAGTTTGAGTTAACGTAAGGCGTAGATGCTGTGGCTTTCAAAGTCGTCTTGGATATCTTCTGGTAACCAGTTCAACGTACTGCGGACAAGCATTTCTGCAATCACGCGGGTATCGTCAAAACGGTTGTGGGTCATTAAGTAAGAGATATTCTCGACATACATTAGAATCCAAATTTGTGTGGAGAAGAAATCATTCTCCTCATTGCCCATACTATCATTGACCGCAGCAATTAAAGCGCGACAGGCTTCAACGCATTCTTCCTCTAAGAAGTCGTGGTCTCCGAGTGAGGTTAAGGTTCTAAGAATTTCTAGTAAACCATTGTAAAAATTTTCACGGTTGTGGTCGTTGAAGGCTTGCTTTAATCCTTTTAGTAATTGGTCACACTCTTCTTTGATTACAGCCCCATCTGTTTGGTTCTTTACCATGCGGTCGAGCAGGCGGAACCAGAGAATGAGCGCATAACGCCCTCTTAAGGCAATAATGCTTTCGTCATTTGGCGCTTCTTTAACAAAGTAGCCTCGGTAAGGCCGCGTTTCAACAATTCCTTCTTCTTCAAGTACGCTCAAAGCAGCCCGTATTGGACTCCGACTCATACTCAAACGATCTGAAATATCAGCTTCAACGATATGGTGGCCAGTTTTCCAATTATCGCGTAGGATCTGGTCCTTAATATACAAATAGGCTACTTGCTCAAATTTTTGTGTTTTACCCATAATGAATCACCCTTTGCCTTTTTTGTTCTTATTTTATTTAAGAATTATATATCCCATTCAATTTTATTTTGCGTGAATATCGTATAAAAGTCAATTATTATGTTTTTTAAAGCCATTAATTATGCGAAAATATTGACTCTAAAGCTTTGCATAAGTACCATATTGTTTTTTATGCCGTTCGATACTATGGGGTTATGGAAAAGCGGTTTAGGCTATCCAAAAATATTGCATCCAGGTCCTGTTAAAGTTAATATTTTCATGTATACTAGGAACAGTAGTAGAATGAAGAAAGGAAGTCAAATTTTTATGATTACTTTGAAATCCGAACGTGAAATTGAAGCAATGGATCGTGCTGGGTCGATTATTGCCATGATTTTTGAAGAATTAAGAGATGTCGTGAAGCCTGGTATTACGACAGGAGAAATTGACCAGTATGTGGAACGTCGTATTCGCGAGGAAGGGGCCATCCCAGAAGAGGTTGGTTTTGAAGGCTATCCTTATGCGACCTGTACATCAACTAATGATGAAATTTGTCACGGCTTCCCTGACCGTAAGCGGGTGTTGAAGGCAGGGGACATTTGCTCAGTGGATACGGTTTTATCCATCGATGGTTTCTTTACCGATTCTTGTACCACCTTTGCGGTCGGCGAAATTGATCCTGAAACCCAACGTCTACTCGATGTAACCAAGAAGGCCATGTACCTAGGTATCGAACAGTGTGTGGCTGGAAATCGTATTGGTGATATTGGAGCGGCCATTCAAGAATATGTTGAAGCAGAAGGTTTCTCCGTAGTGCGTGAATTTGTGGGACATGGTATCCAGCCTACTATGCATGAAGAACCAGCCGTTCCTCACTATGGGACAGCTGGTCGTGGTCTACGCCTGAAAAACGGAATGACCCTCACCGTAGAACCCATGGTCAATGTAGGCGCTTGGAAGTCAAAAATGGATGATAATGGTTGGACGGCTCGAACCATTGATGGAAGCCTCTCTGCCCAATATGAACATACCTTGGCGATTACACCAGATGGGCCTAAAATCCTTACCATGCAGTCACCTGTCCCAGGCGAGGATGCTTTAGGTCTTGACCAATTGAAGATTAATTATAATTATCCACAATCAAATTAAAAAATAAGAAAGGTGCGGCAAAAAGTGTTCAGTGCTAACTGACTTTTGTCGCACTTTTTACTTGGGTTCAGACTGTCAGAAATAGCCCTCTTTACAAAGATTCGTCGAAGATGTCTAGTCTTCTCAGGGCTTTTACTCCAGAGGCTTATTTCTCCCGCATCCTCTCACTCCCTTCTTTAAGAAATGCTAAAGTTTAGCTTGTGATTGCTTGGCTATGGTATAATTCATCTATGTATTAGTGAAAGTTATTAAGGTAAAGGAGACACGAACCCATGGATGAAGATAAGTATGTAGCGCGTCGTGAAAGGCGGCGGTCGAAAAGCTTGAAAAAGAAGCGGCCAGGCTGCTTCATTTTGCTTGGCCTATTGCTTATTTTATTCACTTTAGCAGGTTTTGGGGCTTATAAGTTCTATGGGAGCCTCTCTCAATTTACCAATAGTATCTACCAGCGTGTTGCCCGGGATAATATGCGCGATGCTAACGTATCCTTGCGCAAGGGGGAGCCGGTGTCGATTCTTTTAGCAGGCATCGATAATGGGGCTCTCTTCTATAAAGATGTGCCAGATGGACGCTCTGATGTCATGATGGTGATTACCATTGATCCTGAGAATAAAAAATCCCAGCTCTTGAGCGTGCCGCGTGATGCGCTTGGCCCCATGGACCGCACGGATGACTTTGATAAGCTCAACCATGCCTATATGGATTACGGGATTAAGGGGACAATTAACTCCTTGCAGCGTTACCTTGACCTGCCCATTGATTATTATGTCGAAGTGAATATGAAGGGCTTTATCGACATTATCGATGGCATGGGGGGGATTGAGATCACCCCCAATCAAACTTTTACCCAGAATGGTGCCAAGTTTGAAGAAGGGGTGACACGGACCTTAACGGGTGAAGAAGCTATTCACTATGTGCGGATGCGCAAGGCCGATCCAGAAGGTGATATTGGTCGCGAGAAGCGCCAGCAACAGTTGGTCAAGGCAGTGATTGATAAGGTGCTGACCCTCGATACGATTACGAATTTCAGGGAAATTATGGCTGCCCTTGGTAATAATCTGAAGACGGATTTGAGTTTAAATGATATGATGGCCTTACAGAAGAATTATCTTCCAGCCCTAGCTTCTATTGAACGTTTAGTCTTCAAAGACCACCAAGATCTTAATTTAGACTTTGGCTACTATCTCTTGGTACCAGAGAAAGAGCGCCGGGAGATGTCTAATAAGCTACGAGCTAGTCTGGGCTTAGGACCGACGCAAAAAGTTATTGTTTACCCTCCTAGTTATGGGGTAGTCAACCGTTACTTCAGGGTGGTCGATGAAGATGAAGACGGTCAGATAACTGATGATGACCTCTTGACCTCAGCAAGTGACTATACCGTTGCTGATTTGAAAGAAAGGATTCACAAGGCCTCGATGAAGCGGGGCATTAACTACTTTGAAGATGTCTATATGGATGATGAAGGCGTGATGCAACCGTCGCTCCTTTACACGCCTAAGGATCAGATGCTACTTCAAGCGGACCAATTGAAACGTGCCGACCGTTTTGGTGGATCGATCGATTCGTCGGAAGAAAGTGGGGGCCAAGTGCCCTTAGAATCGGGCCAGGGCCTAGGACCAGCTGACCAAGGACCGAGTGCTTTGCCGGGTTCTTCTGGCTTAGTTGATCCTAGTTTAACAGCGCCATCAACTGGTCCGGGAGAGACAGGGACAGAATACGCTTATTAACGAGGAGGCTAGTTATGATTGCTGTAATAGGAAGTTTATCAACAGACTTTGTCGTGGAGACGGATATCTTAGCTGACCGTGGTGAAACGGTTACTGGGCGAGATTTCCACACGCTTTTTGGCGGTAAGGGGGCCAACCAGGCTATTGCCGCAGCGCGTTTAGGTGGGCAAGTCACGATGTTTGGCTGCGTAGGGGATGATGTCTTCGGGGCAGAAATCCTAGCTAATCTTAAAAAAGAGGGAATAGACAGCCAGGCAGTGGAAATTATTCCCAATCAGTCTTCGGGTTCGGCCCATATTACTGTTTACCAAGCAGATAATGCGATTATTTATATTCCTGGCGCCAACCAGGAAGTGACAGTGGCTTATCTCGAGCGCCACCAAGAGGCCCTTTTGGCTGAGGAGTTTTTTGTTATTCAAAATGAAATTCCTATCGAGAGCATCCAGTATCTGATTGACCTTGCCCAGAGCCATGGCAAGCAAGTGATCTATGACCCTGCTCCAGCGATTGCCCTAGATGAAAGCTATGTTGAAAAATGTAGCTACCTGACACCGAATGAATTCGAATTGAATAACCTATGCCCCAATGCATCGATCGAAGAGGCGATTCAGCGCTATCCTGAGCGCCTATTAGTCACTCTGGGAAAAGATGGGGTGACCTATGCCCAGCAGGTTGACCGTGCAATCCAACATGTGCCGGCTTTTTCAGTCCAAGCGGTGGATACCACAGGGGCAGGGGATACCTTTACTGGAGCTTTTGCCTATGCCTTGAGCCAAGATTTGCCCCTCAAAGAGGCGGTGGCCTTCGCTAATGGGGCCAGTGCCCTGTCCGTTCAAAAGCTTGGGGCTCAAACGGGTATGCCGACCTGGGAAGAGCTGCTAGCTAGTGAGTATTTCCAGGAAGACTGGTTGACTTATTTTGAAAAGAATTAAGGAGGATTTATGAGCAAAAAAGCCTTGTATGCAGGAAGTTTTGATCCGATCACGCGGGGCCATCTCGATATTATCCAACGGGGCGCCCGGCTCTTTGACCAAGTCTATGTCGCGGTTGCCAGTAATACCTCTAAGCAAGCCTTGTTCAGTCCAGAAGAGAAGGTAGCCTTAGTTGAAGAAGTGACAGCTGACCTGGCTAATGTGCAAGTGTTGCAGTTTACAGATGGTCTGACAGTTGACTTAGCCCGAGACTTGGGGGCTAGCGCCCTACTTCGTGGGATTCGTAACAATACAGATTTTGAGTATGAAATGAATATGGCTGAGATTAACAAGCTCCAAGCCCCTGATATTGAGACGGTGATTCTCTTATCCGATGCGGCATACCGTGCCTATTCATCAAGCATGATTAAGGAAGTGGCTAGCTTCGGCGGAGAAGTTGAGGCGGCGGTACCTAAAGTCGTTGCCCAAGCTATGTTAGCCAAATATAAGGACTTGAATGCATAAAAAGACTCCTGACCAGCAGCTGCTGGTTCGGGAGCCTTTTTCATTGGTAAGTTTTTAATTTTGACTGGCTTATCCAGCGCTAATTTGACCGACCACGTCGTCATGTTTGACTTGGCCTTGGGCTGTGATAGTTAAGTTGTCAACATCTTGCATATTGGTACAAATCACAACAAAAGTGTCATCCTTACCAGCTTCGCGGATGGCTTCTAAGTCGACCTTGGTTAAGAGATCGCCTTGTGCAATCACTTGCCCCTCATGGACCTGGTGTTCGAAGGGCTTCCCCTCCAATTCAACAGTATCGAAACCTAAGTGGATAAGGAACTCGAGGCCGGATTCGGTAGTAATGCCCATACCGTGTTCAGTTGGGAAAATGGTCTTAATCTCACCATTAATAGGGGCATAGACTTCACCTTGGCTGGCCTTAAGCGCATAGCCATCGCCAAGCATTTTCTCTTGGAACATGGGGTCACTGACATCCTCTAACTTGACCATCTCACCATCGGAAATGGCATAGAGTTCTTGGATACTGTCATCATAGCTAGTTTCTTCTTGGCTTTCCTTATGTTTATTTCGTTTAAAGAAGTCAAACATCTGCACTCCGCCTTTCTATTCTATATGTATTATAGCCCTTTCTGGGATCGGTCTGCAACATCAAGGCGTAAAAGCGCTGATTCTTAAACATATCCTCAAGAATATGGCCTAGGCCTTAACGGGGACATCGACATAGACCTTATCTCCAAGCTCAAAATTGGCCTGGCCGCTGCTGAGATTGGTGATGGCTTCTTGGCAGGCTTCTACTTGGTCTTCGGCAACCCCGAGATGATAGCAAACATCTGCAAGATAGGTCGTATCCAGCAGCTGGTAGGGACTGTTTTCAATCCAATGTTCCATGGGTCCGGTGAGCGGGTAGTCCACTTTAACAGCGACTTCTTGTTGGACTTGGCGTTCAACGATACCGATAGCTTGGAGGGCTTCACTCACCGCATGGCTATAGGCGCGGACAAGGCCACCAGCTCCCAGTTTGGTGCCACCAAAATAGCGGGTGACAATGACAATGATGTTTTTTAAGTCCATTTGTTTAAGAACTTCGAGCATCGGGACACCCGCTGTCCCGCTCGGTTCGCCGTCGTCCATGGCTCGTTGAATTTGGTTGCGTTCGCCAATTTGGAAGGCAACGCAATTGTGGGTGGCCTTCCAATGTTTTTTATTAATTTCTTGGATGAAATCCTGAGCTTCTTCCTCACTAAAGACCCGTTTGGCCTGGCAGATGAAGCGGGATTTTTTGATTTCAATTTCATGTTCTCCTGCTTGGCGTATGGTGCGATAAGCTAACATCGCCTTCACCTCATTTCTATACTTACTTTCATTTTACGCGAACGAGACTCAAATTTCGACTTTTTTATCTTTTTAAGGAAAGTATCTTTACTTTTATAAAAGCATTTAGTGAATAAATAAAGTTTTGGTTTATATATGAGTAAGGAGGAAGATGTATGGAAGAAGATTTAATGGATAGCCTGCGCGGTCGTTTGCTGACGGCGGAAGAGGTGGGGCTAGCTCCTGAGCAAATCGAAGGGTTGGAGGGGGCCCAGTGCCTAGAGGCGGTGAATGGCCAGTATGGACAGTTAAGCTGCCAGCGTTGCCACAACCAGGACCAGGCGGCTTTTTACCGGAATCCTTGTTTCCAACGTGAAAACTGCTACTATTGCCTATCTTGCTTACAGTTTGGCAAAGTCTCTTCTTGCGATAAGCTCTACCATCTTCCCCGTAAGCTGGCGGCTAAGCCGTCGGAAGCGGAAGTCTGTCTGGCCTGGCAGGGGCAATTATCCGACCAGCAGGCAGAAGGCGCCCAGAAGATCCGGCAGAGATTCGAAGAGGGGAAAGATTGTTTTATTTGGGCAGTAACTGGAGCGGGGAAAACGGAAATGTTATTCCCGGCCCTCCAAGTCGCCATGGCGAACGGCAAACGTCTGTCCTTAGCCAGTCCACGCTTGGATGTCTGTAATGAGCTCTACCCCCGCTTACAAGCGGCCTTCCCCCAGCTTGATATCGCTCTCTTGCACGGGGAATCCGACCAGTCTTTTCGTGACTGCCCGTTGACCATTTGTTCCACCCACCAGCTCATCCGTTTTCAAGCATATTTTGATGGCATTATTATCGATGAAGTGGATGCTTTTCCTTTTGTCGATGACCCAACTTTACATTTTGCGGCTGAGCGTGCGCTAGTTGAAGGGGGCGTGCGAATTTTCTTATCGGCAACTCCTAGTCGGCGACAGGAAGCAGCGATCAACAAACAAGAAGTGGCTGCTTTTATCCTACCTGCCCGCTACCACCGCAAGGCCTTGCCTGTTCCCCACTATGTTTGGATTGGCGATTGGCGGCAATCCCTGAGTCAAGCTAAATTGCCCCGCCGGTTGCAGCACTGGATAGGCAGCAAGCTAGAGGCCAAACGTCGCTTTTTGCTCTTTTTACCCCATATTCCTTTGATGTTGGCCTTGGAGGAGGTCTTACACCGCGTTTTTGACCAGTCCCGCCTAGCTAGTGTATCTGCTAAAGATCCTGAGCGCACAGCCAAGGTCCAGGTCATGCGGGAGGATGGCTATGATTTCTTGCTTACGACGACGATTCTCGAAAGAGGGGTGACCTTCCCTAATATTGATGTGGCGGTTCTCGGCACGGAAGATCCGACCTTCACCCAGCAGGCCCTGGTTCAGATCAGCGGCCGGGTGGGACGGAAGGCGGACGCGGCGACAGGAGAGGTGGTCTTCTTCCACCAGGGAAAAACGCGGGCCAGCCAGGCAGCAATCAGGCAGATTAGAGGCATGAACCGTCTTGCTCGTGAGAGGGGGCTTCTCGATGACTAGGTGCCTCTTGTGCCAAGAAAGCATGTCGGCTCATTTCTCACTCAAGGATTTTTTAGCTTTCCACCCTATTACAGAAGCTAAGTTATGTACAGCCTGCTGGCAAAGTTTTGCTTGGATAAGTGGGCAAACCTGCCAGCAATGCGGGCGCCCCCATGAAGACCTAGATAGTGTTTATTGTAGGGACTGCCTGTGCTGGCAGGACCAGGGTTGGTATTTTAAAAACTGCGCCCTCTTGCATTACGACGCAGCCTTTAAGGCCTGGCTCCACCAATTCAAACGCTTGGGGGATGTGCGATTGGCTGCTTCTTTTGAACAAGTCATGCGTGACTTTCACCAAGAACGGCCGGAAGCTATCTGGCTGCCTCTGCCATCGAGTGAGTCCAATTACCGTAAGCGGGGCTTCCACCAAACCGAATGTATCCTAGAAGCAGTCGGTCTTCCCTATGAACAAGCTTTCTTACCTAGCCAGTCCAAGGAAGGGAAGCAAGCACTCAAGGGACGACGCGAGCGCCTCCAAGTGGACCGCGGTATCCGTTTAGCTCCAACTTTTTCTTATCCCAAAGACCAGGCTTTTATTCTTTTTGACGATGTCTATACCACGGGAGCCACTATGTTTGCTTGTTACCAAGCCCTCAACCAAGCGGGTTATCAGAATTTATCGGGCTTTACTTTGGCACGATAGATTGAACAAATTAAATTTCTAAGGCCTTTTCATTGAAAAAGAAAGCGTTATTTTTTATAATAAGATTAGAATCAAGAAAGCGAATGAGCTTTCGCCAGGAAACTGGTTAGAAAGGAATGAGTATTTATGTTTACTTATAATGTTAGGGGAGAAAATATTGAAATTACTCCAGCTATCCGTCAATATGCGGAAGATAAGATTAGTAAGCTAGAGAAATATTTCGATAATGATCCAGAGGCAACAGTATACGTGAATGCTAAGGTTTATCAAAACCATGATGCGAAAGCAGAAGTTACCATTCCTCTCCCACGATTGACGCTCCGTGCAGAAGTTACTTCACAAGACCTCTACGGGAGCATCGATTTAGTGGTAGATAAACTAGAGCGCCAAGTTCACAAGTATAAAACACGGATGAACCGCCGCTCTCGGGAAAAAGGACTCGGTGAAATTGCTGCTGATGAGCAGAAAGCTGGGAGCGACGATCATGGGATTGAAATCGTTCGTCAAAAAACTTTCTCAGTTAAACCGATGTCAGCAGAAGAAGCCGTTCTCCAAATGGACTTACTCGGCCACAACTTCTTCATCTTTGAAAATGCAGAAACCGAAAGCTTTGCCTTAGTTTATAAACGTCATGATGGCAAATATGGTTTAATTGATATTGAAGAAGAGTTCACTAAAGACTAAGACAGTCTGTAAAAAATCATTTATCTTAAAGAGTCAGTCTCAGGCTGGCTCTTTTTGTGTGCATTTGAAAGTGTTTAGAAAGAGGATTCAACTTGTGCTTGCTAGAAATTCCTTTATAATTAGAATTGAAGGTTTTTAGCTAATTATATAGATAGAAAGTGTGGGATATAATGGAATTGTACGAAATTCGTCACTCGCTCGATGGAAACCGCGATCAATTGGAAAGCTTCAGGGGGTCTCTTTGACTTAGACAGTTTGGAAGAGACGATTGCTGAAAACGAAGCGAAAATGCTGGATCCATCCTTTTGGGACGATTCGGACAAGGCTCAGGAATTGATTCAAGCCAATAACCAGGCGAAGTCTGTTTATCAAACCTTCCATGACTTGGAGGAAGAGTACGAGGAACTTGAGACTCTCTATGAATTGGTCAATGAGGAACCTGATGATCCCGATCTTGGGACAGAACTGCAGGATAAGATGCAAGCTTTCACCCAAGCAATGGCTAAGTATGAACGAAACATGCTGCTCAGCGGCGAGTATGATAAGCTTTCAGCGATCGTTGAAGTTCATCCAGGAGCTGGGGGAACGGAATCCCAAGACTGGGCGAGTATGTTGACCCGGATGTACGAACGTTGGGCGAGCCAACATGGTTATAAGATTAATTACTTAGACTATCAATCTGGGGATGAAGCAGGCATTAAGACGGTTTCGATGGAAATTCTTGGCCACAATGCATACGGCCTCTTGAAGTCTGAACATGGGATACATCGTTTAGTAAGAATTTCCCCCTTTGATTCCAATAGTCGCCGCCATACCTCCTTTGCCTCAGTAGAGGTGATGCCAGAGATTGACCAACAGACAGAGATTGAGATTAACCCGGATGATATTGAAATGGACGTCTTTCGCGCGTCAGGGGCTGGGGGCCAGCATGTTAACAAGACATCATCAGCTGTCCGCCTCAAGCACTTGCCCACGGGAATTGTTGTTGCCTCCCAAGACCAGCGTTCCCAGTTCCAGAACCGGGAAGTCGCCATGCGGATGCTCCAAGCTAAATTGGCTCGAATTCTAGAAGAAGAAAACGCCAAAGAGTTGGATGAAATTCGCGGCGAGAAATCTCAGATTGCCTGGGGCTCTCAGATCCGATCTTATGTTTTCCATCCTTATAACATGGTCAAGGACCACCGAACGAATTGCGAAACAGGCGATGTCGATGGGGTGATGGATGGCGAGATTGATCTCTTTATTGATGCCTATCTTAAGGCTCAGTTGGATAATGAAGTTGAGAATTAAGTCGTGATGAAGATGGGGTGTAAGGAATGAAAAAGGTACTAATTGTTGATGATGAAGCGTCAATCCGTAAGTTATTGCAATTTAACTTAGAGAAGGAAGGCTATGACGTGACGACGGCGGAAGATGGTAACCGGGGTTACGAATTAGGGAAAAGCAATGACTTTGACTTGATCATCTTGGATATTATGTTGCCGGGTATTGATGGTATGGAAATTTGCCGCCGTCTCCGGCAAAAAAATATCGAAACAGCCATCCTCATGCTAACAGCTAAGGATCAAGAGTTGGAGAAGATTATCGGGCTCGAACTAGGGGCGGATGACTATATGACGAAGCCCTTCAGTCCACGCGAAGTCTTGGCACGGATGAAGGCGATCCTGCGCCGGTCCACTCGGCAATCGGAAGAAAAAGCCAAGTCCCAAGCAGAGGCTGACTCCCTGCGCCAACATGTAGCAGAAAATTCTTATCCTGTTCCAGTGGATGACTTAGAGGAAGATGAGTTGGTCAAGGTGGGAGATATTATCATCAATACGGGAGACTTTTCCGTTAGCGTGCGCGGCCAGCTGGTTGACATGACACCTAAAGAATTTGACTTGCTTTACTATATGTCCAAACGGGTGAACCGGACCCTATCGCGGGAACAATTGCTACAGAAAATATGGGATTTTGACTATCCAGTTGAAACACGTATTGTGGATGTTCACATCAGCCATTTGCGTGAGAAAATCGAAGAGGATACCAAGAAACCACAGTATATTAAGACGGTTCGGGGTTTCGGTTATAAGTTTGAGGTTCCTAAGCCATGAAACGGCTCACCGCACGTTTAACAGGTCTTTTTGCCCTACTTTTTATTCTCTATAGTTTTCTCTTTGCCTATAATGCCAACTTAGTGGTGGAACACGCTGTCGGTGAGGAAACGCAGGAACAGATGACAGAGACAGCTGCTACCTTGCGCAAGTCTTTTATGTCCTTGGATGAAGAAAATATTCAAAATCGTGACCGCAAATGGGTGGGAATGATCAATAACTTGATTGGTGTTCTCAACCCAGCTGAGCGGATCATTATTTATGATATGGACAAGCGGGAATTGATTGCTATGGGGAATGCTGACTTGCCTGCTGCACCTCGAGAAAGTCAAGCTTTTGACAGGGCCTGGGCCAATACGACAGATTTTAAGACCCATGATAACAATTCCGAAGATAATACAATCTACCAGTATACGGAATTTATGCGCAATAGTAAGGGAGATCCCATTGCCTATATTCAAATTATCCGGGCGGTGTCCGATCTTTCTGCTGCCCAATCACGTTTGATGGGGATTGCTTTTATTTGTTCGATACTGGCTATGGCAGTCTTGTTAGCCTTGCTTTATTACTATTTCAAACGTTTATCGAATCCTGTCCAGGCTATTACCAGGATTGTTGATGATCTCTCCCACAATGATTATCAGAGTCGCTATGAAAGTAAGGGGATCGAGGAGTTCGATGAAATCGGTCGCAATATTAACGGTCTTGCAGAGAATTTAGAACGGCAGCAGGGACAGATTCTAACCCAACAGAAACGCTTAAACCAGCTGATTGACTACTTGATTGTTGGGGTCCTTCTTATTGATGACCAGCAACGTATCCAGGTAAGTAACTCAGCTTTCTTTACGATACTAGGTATTGAGACGAATGATATTTGGGGCAAGCGCTATGATAATGTGCTCCATGGTTACCGGCTCAAACAGATGATTGAGAATTGTTTTCAAGACAAGAGTAATTACAACGATGAGGTTTATTTATACTATCCCAAAGAGGTTATCTTAGATGTGAATGTGATTTATATCGAGGAATCGCCGGCGGGTCCTGATACGGGGAGCCAGGTAATTGTCCTGATCTATGATATTACGGAGATTAGACGCTTAGAGAAGGTTCGAACAGATTTTATTTCCAATGCCTCCCATGAGCTGAAGACGCCGATTACCTCGATCCAAGGCTTTGCTGAAACCCTCTTGGATGGTGCCTTGGAGGATCCTGACTTGGCCCAAGAATTTGTCGGTATCATAGCTTCTGAAAGTAATCGTTTAACCTCTTTAATTTCGGATATTTTGGACTTGTCTAAGATTGAACAGGATCAGATTGGTCATAAGGTAGAAAGTATCGACCTGGAAGTTCTGGCTAACGGTGCTGTGGTGCAAGCGGAAGAATTAGCCTTGCGGAAAGGAATCTCGCTGCATACAGTGAATCTTCGAGAGGAACCGATTATTTTTAATAGTGAAGCTGGGCGGATTGATCAAATATTAACGAATCTCGTGAACAACGGGATCAAGTACACCAATCCTGGTGGCGATGTCTGGATTATCTTAGACCTGATGGAAGCAGAGGGTTATGTGCATATTAGCGTCAAGGATAATGGTGTCGGGATTCCCCGTGAAGATTTGCCCCGTATTTTTGAACGCTTTTACCGGGTGAGCAAGGATCGGTCAACCAATTCAGGAGGGACAGGCCTCGGTTTATCTATTGTTCGTAACTTAGTCAATAGCATGAACGGGAAGATCCACGTAGAGAGTCAGTATGGCCAGGGCTCTTGTTTTAATGTCTATTTGCCTATGCTCGACTTGGAAGATAATGATGACGGAATTGAGATTTTAGAAGAATAGTTTTTTTAATTTTAAATTATAACAAACTTTACACAAAATTTACAAAACTTTAACATTACTCGCGGATTTTTAGCCCAAACTATACAAGAAATTTACATTTAACGTGTATGATTAATGTATAGCAAAAAATATTAATCCAAATGAACTCCAAGAGTTTAGGAAGGACGGTTAATTCATGGTAGAAATGAAGAAGTTTTCAAAATTAATCACTGTATTAGGGAGTGCGGCTCTATTAGCTGCATGTGGTAACTCAGCTAGCGATAGCGGTGATTCTGAAGCTGATGCAGGTGGCGCTTCTGGTGCTCCTGAAGGTTTAATCCAAGTGATCAGCCGTGAAGAAGGATCTGGTACACGTGATGCCTTTGTTGAAATTACAGGTGTTAAAGAAGGCGACAACGATAACACAACGGATGTGGCAGATATCCAAAACTCAACAGACGGCGTGATGACTTCTGTCGCTGGGGACCCAGCAGCTATTGGCTACATTTCTTTAGGGTCATTAAACGATACCGTTAAGGCCTTAAATGTCAATGGGGTTGAGCCAACTGAAGAAAATGTTGCCTCTGGTGACTATGCGATTGCTCGTCCATTTAATATTGTTCACAAGGGCGACTTAGAAGGCGCAGCTCAAGACTTCCATGACTTCATCTTCTCTAAGGAAGGCCAAGACATTATCTTAGCTGAAGGCTATGTACCAGTGAAGAGCGATGCTGAGGCTTATGCCGGCGACGGTTCTGCAGAAGGAAATATCAATATCTCTGGTTCCACTTCTGTTGGCCCTGTTATGGAAAAATTAAAAGAAGAATATGAAAAGCTAAACCCAGGTGTAAGCATTAACATCACCCAAAACGGTTCTGGTGCAGGGGTACAAGCTGCCCAAGAAGGAACCGCTGATATCGGTATGGCTTCCCGTGAACTTAAGGAAGACGAAACAGATGTTGAAGCAGAAGCAATTGCCCAAGATGGGATTGCTGTTATTGTAAATAATGAAAATGGTTTAGGAGATATTACTTTAGAAAGTGTTAAAGGTATCTTCGTGGGTGAAATCACAGATTGGTCAGAAGTTAAATAGTGACCTAGCTTAAGAAGAGAGGAGGACAGCTACTATTGAACACTAGTAGCTGTTTTCCAATGTTTATGAGACTTGTATATTTTAGAGGAGAAAGCAATGAATCAAAATAATACACTTGAAGTCGTAATGAAGTGGATTTTCTTCATCTGCGCCTTGCTGTCTATCTTTGCTTTAGCAGCAATTTGCTACTTCATTTTTGCACGCAGTATTCCTTTCTTAGCTGACTATGGGCTGGGAAGCTTTCTGTTTGGGGATACCTGGAAGCCAACTAATGATATCTATGGGATTGCTCCAATGTTGGTTGGATCTTTCTATGTAACCTGTCTGGCTATTTTGTTTGGAGTTCCAACTGGCATCTTTACAGCAGTCTTTATGGCCTTCTACTGCCCAGACAAATTGCATAAAATCCTTAAACCAGGGGTCAACTTGATGGCTGGGATTCCATCCATCGTTTACGGTTACTTCGGTTTGGTGGTTTTAGTTCCGATTATCCGTAAGACGGTTCGGTCGATGGGAATTCCTTCCAGCGGGATGAGTGTATTTACAGCTGGCCTAGTTTTGGGTATTATGATCTTACCGACTATTATTACCATGTCTGAATCATCCTTGCGTGCGGTTCCTAAGTCCTATTACCAAGCTTCTGTTGGTTTAGGGGCAACTCACGACCGGACAGCCTACCGCATTATGGTACCAGCTGCTCGCTCGGGGATTCTGGCCTCCGTTATTATGGGGATTGGTCGGGCTGTCGGCGAAACCATGGCGGTTATCATGGTAGCCGGGAACGCGGCTGTCTTCCCTAAAGGTCTTTTCCAAGGGACCCGGACCATGACGGCTAACATTATGTTGGAAATGGCCTATGCATCCGGCGACCACCGGAGCGCTTTGATTGCAACAGGGGCTGTACTCTTTGTCATCGTCCTAATGATTAACGGGATCTTAGCAGTTGTTAAACGCAAAGGAGGCGTGCAAGGCTAATGGATAAAGCATTAAAGTACCTAACCTATTTCTTTACTATCGTAACTTTTGCTTGGCTTATCTATATTATCGGCTATGTGCTAATTAACGGGATTCCTTACCTATCAGCAGACCTTTTTGCCTTTGAGTATACAACTGATAATGTGTCGATGATGCCCGCCATTATCACAACTATTTATGTGATCCTAGGTGCCTTGTTAATTGCTGTACCTTTGGGGGTATTCGCTGGTTTTTATTTGATTGAATATGCTGGTAAGAATAATAAATGGGTAGAAGCCATTCGGGTAGCTTCTGATACCTTATCAGGGGTTCCATCCATTGTTTATGGTTTGTTCGGTATGCTAGCCTTTGTTATTGCTGCTGGCTTCCAATATTCATTACTAGCAGGTATCTTGACCATGGCGGTTATGGTCCTTCCATTAATTATTCGGAATACCGAAGAAGGTTTGATGTCTGTCAGCGATAAGATGCGTGAAGGGAGCTTTGGTTTAGGGGCTGGTAAACTACGGACCATCTTCAAGATCGTTTTACCAGTGGCTATGCCTGGTATCCTATCCGGTATTATCTTAGCGATTGGACGGATTGTTGGGGAAACGGCGGCTCTTATGTACACCTTAGGGACCGCAACTAGCTTGCCCGATAGCTTATTTGCATCTGGTCGGACACTGGCCTTACACATGTATATTTTATCAACAGAAGGCTTGCACCGTGACCAAGCCATGGCAACAGGTGTGGTCTTACTATTATTTGTATTAATTATCAACGGATTATCGACTTGGTTATCCAATAAATTAGGAGCTCAAGGGGGACAAAAATAAAATGGCAGAAGAACACAAAGTAACAATGACTGCTCGGAATATGAGCCTATTTTATGGCAATTTCCAAGCCTTGGAAGATATCGATATGGATATTTATGAAAAACAGGTAACCGCCTTAATCGGCCCATCAGGTTCAGGGAAATCAACCTTCTTAAAGAGTTTAAATCGTATGAATGACTTAATTGAAGGTTGCAAAATTACAGGTGAGATTGCTTTAGATGGTAAGGATATCTATGCCAAGGATGTCAATGTTAACCACTTGAGAAAACGGGTGGGGATGGTTTTCCAACAACCTAACCCCTTCCCTATGAGCATCTATGACAATGTAGCTTATGGGCCACGGACTCATGGGACTAAAGATAAGGCGGAATTAGATGAAATCGTGGAAACTTCTCTTAAAGGGGCTGCCATCTGGGATGAAGTCAAAGACGACCTTAACAAGTCTGGTTTAGCGATTTCTGGTGGTCAGCAGCAACGGGTATGTATCGCACGTGCCCTTGCAGTAAAACCTGAAATCTTACTGATGGATGAACCAACTTCAGCTTTGGACCCAATTTCAACCCTTAAGATTGAAGAACTTGTTCAAGAGTTGAAAGAAAAATATACTATTGTTATCGTAACCCACAATATGCAGCAAGCAGCCCGGGTATCTGATTATACAGCATTCTTCTATGCTGACCCTGATCGAGCGCCTGGTCATTCACGGATTATTGAATTCGGACCAACCGAACAAATCTTCAATAATCCAAATAACGAGCAGACAGCCGATTATGTTGCAGGACGTTTTGGTTAATCAAATTATATTTTATCCAGCCGGACCTCGAGTCCGGCTTATTTTTTTGCAAATCATTTGAGAATCGACTAGGAAAGCTTTAGAATGGGGCGTGGAGTATAATATAGTTAATTCCTTTGATCCATGCTATAATGAATTAGAACACTTGTTTGTATACATGGATAAATTGTCAAAGAAAGAGTGAAGTCTGTGAGAGATGAAATAGTGGTTCGTGGGGCGCGTTCTCACAATTTAAAAAATATTGATGTTGAAATTCCACGCAATGAAATGGTCGTTGTAACAGGCTTATCAGGTTCGGGAAAGTCTTCTCTAGCTTTCGATACGCTCTATGCGGAGGGACAGCGTCGTTATATTGAAAGCCTGTCAGCCTTCGCTCGTCAATTCTTAGGGAATTCTCGTAAAGCAGATGTTGATAGTATCGATGGGCTGAGTCCCGCTATCTCAATTGACCAGAAGACAACCAACCGAAATCCTCGGTCGACTGTAGGAACGATTACGGAAGTGAACGACTACCTACGTTTACTCTATGCCCGGGTAGGCCACCCCATCTGTCCCAATGATGGGACACCGATTGCTAGTCAGTCCATTGACCAGATGATTGAGCGGGCGGAATCCTTGGAAGAGAGAACCCGCGTCCAGGTCATGGCACCAGTGGTTTACGGCAAGAAGGGCCAGCATAAACGTTTGCTAGAAAAGATCCAACAGCAGGGCTATGTCCGGGTTCAAATTGATGGCGAGCTCTATGATATCGAGGATCTTCCAGAACTGAATAAAAATCAGAAACATAATATTAATATTGTGATTGATCGTTTAGTCATTAAGGACGGTATCCGGACGCGTTTAGCAGATTCTTTGGAGACCGCCCTCCGCCTAACGGATGGCTATGCCCTTTTGGATATCATTGATGGGGAAGAGATCCTTTTTTCTGAGCATTATGCCTGCCCCCTGTGTGGCTTTACCGTAGGGGAACTGGAACCTCGACTCTTTTCTTTCAATGCACCCTATGGACGTTGTGAAGTATGCGATGGTTTGGGACAGAAATTGGTGGTTGACTTGGACTTACTGGTACCTGATCCGTCCAAAAGTCTAGAAGAGGGCGCCATTCAGGCTTGGAATTCTAATTGGTCAGGCTACTATCCTACCCTCTTAAAACAAGCAGCGGAAGCCTTTGATATTCCTTTCGACAAAGCTTTTGAAGACCTGACAGAAGAGCAGAGGGACTTATTGCTCTATGGCTCTAAGGATGAGACCTTCCATTTTCACTATGTTAATGACTTTGGCAAGGTCCAAGATAAGGATATGACCTTTGAAGGAGTCGCTAATAATGTCAGCCGGCGTTATCATAACAGTTCCTCCAATATGGTACGCGACAATATGCGGCAATACCTGGCCGAATTGCCTTGTGACAAGTGCCATGGCAAACGCTTGAATGAGCGAGCTCTCTGTGTCAAGGTCGAAGGTGAGGATATAGCCGAAGTAACGGCCATGCCGATTGAGAAAACGATCCACTTCTTTAAGCAACTCCACTTGGGGGAACAGGATAGTGAAATTGCTGCACCGATTCTTGAAGAATTGCGGTCTCGGCTGGGCTTCTTACAAGAAGTTGGCCTCGATTATTTAACACTCGACCGTTCAGCTGGCAGCTTATCGGGTGGGGAAGCCCAACGTATTCGTTTGGCTACCCAGATTGGATCTAACCTATCGGGTATCATGTATGTCCTAGATGAGCCTTCGATTGGTCTCCACCAAAGAGATAATGATCGCTTGATCCGCTCTCTGCAGAGAATGCGTGATTTAGGGAATACCCTCATCGTAGTGGAACACGACGAGGAGACCATGTGGGCAGCGGATTATCTTATCGATATGGGACCAGGTGCTGGTGAGCACGGGGGAGAAGTCGTGGCTAGCGGCACACCCCAAGAAGTGGCTCAAAATCCTGATTCGCTGACAGGCCGCTATCTGAGTGGAGACCTGGCCATTGAAGTCCCATCCGAACGTCGTCAGGAAGATAAAGGCTGGCTAGAGATTAAGGGCGCCCGCCAGAATAACCTGAAAGGGATCGATGTCCGCCTACCTATTGGGCGTTTGGATGTCGTGACTGGCGTTTCTGGCTCGGGTAAGAGTTCGCTGATCAACGAAGTCCTTAAGAAAACCTTGACGCGCGACCTCAACCGGGCACAAATTCATCCCGGCAAGGCAGATAGTGTTTCTGGTTATGAGGGCCTAGACAAGATTATTGATATTGACCAGAGTCCAATCGGCCGGACACCCCGGTCGAATCCAGCGACCTATACCTCTGTTTTCGACGATATTCGGGAACTCTTTGCCCAAACCAATGAGGCGAAGATCCGTGGCTACAATAAGGGACGCTTCTCCTTTAATGTCAAAGGAGGGCGCTGTGAAGCCTGCAAGGGTGACGGTATTCTTAAGGTAGAAATGCATTTCCTACCAGATGTCTATGTGCCTTGCGAGCTCTGCAAGGGGACCCGCTACAATGCGGAGACCTTGGAAGTCACTTATAAAGGAAAGAATATTGCGGAGGTCTTGGACATGCGGGCTGAGGAAGCTTTGGACTTCTTCTCTGCGGTGCCAAAGATCAAGCGTAAATTGCAGACCATGGTGGATGTAGGCTTGGGCTATGTTAGCCTGGGCCAACCTGCACCTTCACTTTCTGGTGGTGAAGCCCAACGGATGAAGTTAGCCAGTGAGCTCCAGCGCGTGGCGACAGGGAAGACGGTCTATATCCTTGATGAGCCAACGACTGGCTTACATAGTCATGATATTAAGCGTCTCTTAGAGGTCCTCCAGCGTCTAGTGGATGCGGGGAACACGGTGATTATTATTGAACATAATCTAGATGTGATTAAAACCGCTGATTACATTGTTGACCTGGGACCAGAAGGCGGTGAAAAGGGTGGCCAGCTCGTTGCTTGTGGGACCCCTGAGGAAGTGGCCCAAGTGGAAGCTTCCTACACCGGTCAATACCTAAAACCATTGCTGGAAAATGAATAAGTTGTGTCAAAGAGGGTGGACGAATTTACCAGCCTCTTTTTCACCGAGTGAGGAGTCCATATGAAAATTATCCATACTTCCGATTGGCATATCGGAAAAGTGATCAACGAAAGAAGTCTGCTCGATGACCAGGCGGAAGTTTTAACGGCATGGATCAGTCAGGTAGCAGAGATGGAGCCCGATCTTGTGATTATTGCGGGGGATCTTTATGATCGGTCGCTTCCTAATCGCGAGAGTGTCCACCTGTGCAATCAATTATTGACCCAGATGTCGGAAGAAATCGCTTGCCCCATTTGTATTATCTCGGGCAACCATGATAGCGGGGAGCGGATCGACTATGCTTCTGCTATCTTAGAAAAGGAGGGCCTGTACCTAGAGGGGATGGTTAAAAAAGAAATCCGCCGTGTCTGTCTGGAAGAGGCAGATGTTTATCTCCTTCCCTACAGTGACTATGGTCAAATCCAAAAGCTGTACCCTGATCAGACAATCCGCTCGATGGCCGATGCGCTAGCGGCTCAAATCCAAACCATTAAAGCGGGGGACTGGCGACCTGACCGCCTCAACCTCTTAGTCTTCCATGGCTATGTAACCAATGTCGATTTGGACGAGGCAGGGGCAGATTTAGAGCATACAGAGTCTGAGCGTCCCCTGAGCATGGGGAACTCTGCCTATGTGCCTGCTGATCTCTTTGAGGATTTTGACTATGTCGCCCTAGGACACTTGCACGGTCGCCAGTTTGTAAAGAACCAGCATATCTACTACAGCGGCTCTCCCTTAAAATACTCAAAATCGGAAGCCCGTCAACGGAAGGTCTTTTTGGAAGTTGATCTGACCAAGGAAGACTTGACCGTTACCCCCCATCCCATCCATCCTAAATATGATTTGCGGCAGATAAAGGGGACTTTTGAAGACTTAATGGCCGACCAGTCCGATGACTACCTCTATGTGGAATTGACTGATGCCCAGCCTGTCCATGAAGCGATGGCACGCTTGCGCAAAGTCTATCCCCACATTATGGCCTTGACCTACTCGGCCCTAGAAGTCGATCAACCACAATCTGAAACAGGTTACCAGGCCCAGCAAAAAGAAGCTTTAGACCAGGTCTTTGCCGAGTTTTATGAAGATCAAACGGGCCAGGTCTTGACGGCTTACCAAGAGCAAGTGGTTAAGCAAGTTATGGCTGAGACCCAAGGCAGAGGAGAGGAGGCGTGTGACCAATGAAACCGATTATATTAGAGTTGCAAGCTTTTGGCCCCTATCGTGAGCGGATGCAGATTGATTTCCGGGACCTAGGTCAGACCCAGCTTTTTCTAATTACGGGCCCCACTGGCGCTGGTAAGACGACCATATTCGATGCCATTGTCTATGCCCTCTATGGGAAGACCAGCGGCAGTTCGCGCCAGGAAGCTGAGCTCAAATCAGACTTAGCTAGTGACCATGAACTGTCCTATGTTTATTTGCGCTTTGAACTTGGCGGAAAGACTTATTCCGTTAAACGTATTCCCCAGCAAAAGGGCCCCAGTCCTAAAACCCAACGCCCGATTAATCTGAAGGCAAATGTAACTTTCGACCGAGGGGACCGGGTCTTCCAAAAGACCCAAGAAGCTAACCAGGCCCTAGAAGAGCTATTAGGCCTCAGTGTTGACCAGTTCCGACAAATTGTAATGCTCCCCCAGGGTGAATTCAAGCAGCTCTTAGAGGCCCCTAGCCGTGAAAAAGAGGTCATCTTTCGCAAGATTTTTACGACCTACCAGCTTAAAAACTTCCAGGATGAACTCCAAGCCAAGAAACAAACTTTAGAGAAAGAAATGGGCCAAGACTACCAAGCCCTTAAAGAGGATCAAGCGGCTATCCTGGACTTGTTAGATGAAGCGAGTCAAGAAGCTTTAAGAGAAGCTGCTAATCAAGAAGATTTCGCCTCTTTTGGGGACCAAGTGGCGGAGGCTTTGGAAGACCAGCGAGCAAGTGTTAAGGCAGCGGAAAAGAAGATCGGAGATGGGCAAGCAGAAAGTCAGGCGCTAAACCAACATTTAGAACGCTTAAAAGAAGCGGACCGCTTGGCCCAAGTACAAGCTGATCTAGACCAAAAGTCTTCGGTCTATCATAAGGCCAAAGCGGATTGGGACTTCTATCAAAAAACGCGGCCCCTAGCTAAGAATCAAGCTGATTTGGAACAATTGGCGGAAGTCATTAGCCAGGAAAGAAAGCGGCTGGGGGAGGTCGAAGCAGAAGCTAGCCGATACCAGGCCGCTAAAGAAGCTGCTCAAAGCAGCTTAGAAGCCAGTCAAGAATCCTATGCCCAAGTCGACGACTGGGAGGAAGAGCTGGCCCAGATGCGTTTGGAGGAACATGACTTAAAGTCCTGGTTGAAAAAACGGGAAAATATCCAAGCACTTGACCAATCCATCCAGGCGAGTCAAAAGAAACTTCTTGCCCTTCAGGAAGACCAAGCAAGGCTTGAGCAAAAGATTGACCTAGCTAAAGAAAAAGCTCAGCAGATCCAGGCTCACTGGTTGAATCCTGACGACTTGCTTAAGGAGCGCTACCAGTTGGAAAATAAGCAGGCAGCTTATGCGACTTACCGCCACTTAATGGCAAGTAAGCAGGAGCAGGCAGACCAGTTTAGCCAGCTTGAGCTAGCCTACCAAGCAGCTCAAGAGACTTGGCGGCAGACTCAGTCGGCGCTTGAGGCAGGCCGGCTCAGGGAACAAGCGGATTATCTGGGCAAGTTAGCGGCTGACTTAGTCCCTGGCCAGGCTTGTCCGCTTTGTGGGAGCTTGGACCATCCAGTACCTTATGAAGGGACAAGTGACCAAGAGGGGTCGGTGCCAGATATAGCCAGTTTAGAAACTGAGGAGCGCCAGGCCTACCAGGATTTGACCCAGCTGGGTAGCCAGCTGGGCTATGCCCAAAAAGAATTTCAGCAGCTTATAAACCAGCTGGAAGACCAGGCAAAAGAAGGGGGCTTCTCCTCTGACTTGTCAGAAGAAGACCGTCGCCTAAAAGACCAAGCGGACCAGCTATTAGCCAAAGAGAAGGCCCAAGCCCAGCGCCAAAGGGACTATGACCAGGTCCAAGAAGATCTCGTGACCTACCAAGCAAAACAAGTTGCGGTCAAACAAGAAGAAGGTCAGCTCAGAGAACGTTTGGATAACCAGGAAAGTCAGTATAAGGACTTAAAAGAGGACATGCAGGCTTTGGCTGCCCAGCTAAACTACCAGGAAATGGATGCCCTCCTGGCTGCTGAAAAAGAACTTGAACAGAAAATTCAAAAGGTAAAAGAGGCCTATCAAAAAGCTCAAGCCAGCTTCCAAGCAGCAAGTGACCAAGTGGTTCGCTTAAAAGCACAAAAAGATGGCTTGGAAGAGAGCCTGGGACGGCAAGACCAGCGTTACCAAGAGGGCTGGTCGCACTTCCAGGCTAGCCTAGCCGATTTTGATCTCACGGCCGAAGACCTTTCTACCTACCACCGTGCGGATAAAGATTGGTCAGCTGTGGAGAAATTTTGGCGAAATTATGAACAAGACCGTTATGCTCTGGACCAACAAATAGCCAAGAACCGTCAAGCCGTGGCTACTAGGGAGGAGACTCTAGACCTTGACCAAACTCAAGCCCGTCTCAAGGAAGTAAGCGATCAAGTTCAAAAAGAACAAAAATTCCGGGATAGTCGCTTGACCCAGCTGGCCCGCCTAGATCAGCTCGACCAGGCCTTCAGTGCCCGCTTAGCCCGCTACCAAGCTCAATCCCAACATTACGGGGAATTGGTCTTACTTGCTGAAGTCGCTAACGGGACACGGTCAGGAAGCCAACGTATTTCTTTTGAGCGCTATATCTTAGCTTATTACTTTGATCAGATCATCCAGCAGGCCAATCGACGCTTTAAGCAGATGACGAGCGGTCGCTACCAGTTCTTGCGAGACCACACAGACAAGGGGGGGATAGCTGCTAAGGGTTTAGACTTGGCAGTAATGGATTATTATTCCGGTAGCAGCCGCAGCGTCCAGTCCCTATCAGGGGGTGAGAGCTTTAAGGCTTCACTCTCCCTGGCCCTAGCCTTAAGCGATGTGATTCAAAACCATGCAGGCGGGATAGAAATTTCGACCCTCTTCATTGATGAAGGCTTTGGCAGCTTAGATGAAGAGTCCCTCCACCAGGCTATGGATACCTTGATTGAGCTCCAGGAAGCCAGTGGCCGCTTGATTGCGATTATTTCCCATGTGGAGGAATTGAAGCAGGAGCTGCCAGTTCAATTGGCAGTGACAGCCAGTCCAGCAGGCAGCCGCTGTGCCTTTCGGGGGCTTACTGGATAAATACATCTCAGGGCCTATGCTAAAGCTTGAAAAAATTGAGATAATAGGGTCAAGATAAACAAGGAGGCGACACGATGAGTGAGGACAAACAACGGATATTGAAATTAGTTCAAGAAGGTTTACTCAGTCGAGAAGAAGCCTTGGTGCTTTTAGAACAGCGCCAAGCTAAAGAAAGTGATAGCCAAAAGCAGAAGCAGGGCCTCTCATTTGAAGAAGCACAAGCCTTGGCGGAATTCTATGAAGACCAAGGCCAGGATGACTTAGCCCAAGCTATTCTGAAAAATTACTATTTAGATCGCGAAGAAAAATTAGAAGCTGAATTAGATGTCAAGGAGGCTGCCTTAGAAGAACTGGGGTTGGCTGAATCAGCGGACGAAGCGGAGTCCAAGTTGGCCTTAGAAGAAGAGATCAAGGGTCTTAAAGCAGAATTGGCTTGCTTGCGGGACCAAGCTAGCCAATCAAATAACGAGTCAGCAGACGAGCCAGTAGAGGAGCCAAAAGCAAAGACCAACCAGGAAGAGAAATCAGGCTTGGGGCAAATGTTTAAGGACCTTAAGACGGCCGTTGAAGGAACGGTTCACTTTGACAGGGGCCGGTCGGGAATCCCTCGTCCCCACTTAGTCACCCGGCAATTTGAGGAGCGCTTTACTTTTGACGAGATCGCCAAGGATTTTGATTTTTCGATCTCTAAGGGAGATATTCTGGTTGAAGTCGCCGAGATCGACCAGGTGGAAGTCTTAGTGACAGGGACTATCCTAGGTAAGTATCAGGAAGAAAGCGTTGAAGAGGCCTTTAGAAAAAGAACCCTGATTGAAAACCAAGGCGGATGTTTACGTTTTGAATTAAATAACCGCCTGCTGTCTACTAATATCCACTTGCGCCTGCCCAAAGTAAAATTCAGCCAATTGAATTTTAGGAGTTTATTAGGAGGCATCCAGCTGACTGGTTTAGAAGCGGAAAGCCTGGATCTTTATACCATTGATGGGGATATCCGGGTCGCTGAGTGCCAGGCAAACAGTGGCCGGGTGAATACCAAGAATGGTTTAGTGGTCTTGGACCAAGTTGCCTTTGACCATCTGGATGCGCAGACAGCCAATGGGGACCAGCGCTTTATTGGAGAGGTTCGCGAGCTGGCCATGGACACCCTGAATGGGAACTTGCGGTTGACGGTGACAAGCCCAGACTTAGAGACCGTTAACTGCCAGACCACTTCGGGAGATGTCAAGCTCAATGTCAACCCAGCAACGAGTTTGAATGCTGATCTGCGCTCCAATAATGGAAGCATCCGTTGGCGGCAAGAAAGCTTTAAGGTAGAAACCTTGGCTGATTCTCGCTTTAACCAAGCGAAGAGCATATATTATTTAGGCGAGACACGCCCTGCCCAAATCAACCTGTCATCCGTTTCTGGAGATATCTGGTTGAAGGCAGAGGCTAAGCAATAGGAGGCTAATCATGACAAAAAAATTAAGAAGATCCAAAACAGACCGCGTTCTAACCGGATTACTAGGGGGCCTGGCAGCTTATTTTGGCGTCAGCTCAACCCTTATTCGCTGGCTTTACGCCATCTTCACTTTCTTCAATCCCTTCCTCATCCTGATCTACATCGTGGCGGCTTATTTGATTCCAAGTGAAGGAAAGCCTTTTAAGCGCAAAGCTGAGAAAACCCACCGCCACCCCCGAGGTTTTGGTCGCATTAAAGAAGCGGAACACATTGATGATGACCAACAGGAAAATTGGAATGACTTTTAACCTATAATAAAAAGAAGCTGATTTATCTCGGCTTCTTTTTTATTTTCTTTGCCTGCCTAAGGAGCGGTCCTTGATGTCGGTGAAGCTTCTTGGGGGAATCTATGGTAAAATAGGAGAAAAACAGCATTGATGCGAAGGATGGAAGGAGTTCTACATGGCGGTAGTTACAGTTCGTGAGCTAGTAGAGGCACTCAAGATGAATATTATTTCTGGCGAGGACTATCTGGATCGAGAGATCACAGTATCAGATATTTCGCGCCCGGGATTGGAATTGACCGGTTATTTTAATTATTATCCTGAAGAACGGATCCAACTTTTTGGCCGCAATGAGCATTCTTTTATGAGCAAGATGACCAGTGAAGAACGTTTATTGGTGATGCGGCGTCTGGCCCGGGATAAGACACCGGTCTTTGTTTTTTCCCGCGACTTGCGGCCGGAGTATGAGGTGATCCAGGCAGCTAATGAAAACCATATTCCGGTGATTGGAATCAATACCTCGACCACCCACCTCTCTTCTCGTCTGACGACCTATCTTCAGGAACGTTTGGCAACCCGTACCTCGCGCCATGGCGTCTTTGTTGAGGTTTATGGTTTAGGTGTGCTCATTATGGGCGAGAGTGGCGTTGGTAAGTCGGAAGCTGCCCTCGAGCTGGTTAAGAATGGACACCGCCTGGTTGCCGATGATCGGGTTGAACTCTATCAAAGAGATGAGTATACAATTATGGGGGAGGCACCTGCTATTCTTGAAAACATGATGGAAATTCGGGGCCTGGGTATTATTAATATTATGACCCTCTACGGCGCAGGAGCTGTTCGCCAGAAGCAGCAGGTGAACTTGATTATCCAGTTGAAACTCTGGCACAAAGGGGACAAGTATGACCGTTTGGGAACCGCTGCCGAAGAGGAGGATATCTTTGGAGTGAAGGTGGCTAAGATTACTGTTCCGGTTCAGATGGGGCGGAATATTTCGAGCATCGTCGAAGTGGCCGCCATGAATTTCCGAGCCAATGATCTTGGCTATAATTCTGCCAAGGAATTTGAGGATCGTTTGACGCATTTAATCGAAACTAACAGCCAAGAGGAAGGATAATATGTTGAGTGACTATGTTTTAGCAGCCATTGATCCCGTTGCTTTCGAGCTATTTGGCTGGCCCATTCGTTGGTATGGGATTATCATAGCTGGTGGAATCCTTTTAGCTATTCAATTGGGTAGCCGTGAAATTAAGCGGCGGGGCTGGTCTGAGGATTTAATTTTAGATGTCTTGGTATGGGCCATTCCCATTGGCTTTATCGGAGCCAGACTGTATTATGTGATCTTTGAATGGGATTATTATAGCCAGCACTTGGATGAGATTATCCAAATTTGGAATGGTGGGATTGCCATCTATGGGGGAGTTTTAGCAGCCCTATTGACTATTTACCTTTATTGTCGGTCTAAGGGCTGGCGCTTCCTACTTTTGACGGACGTGATGGCTCCTTACCTCCTGCTTGCCCAAGCTATTGGTCGCTGGGGAAATTTTGTTAACCAGGAGGCCCATGGAGGCCCCGTGTCGGTAGAATTTCTTCGTGACCGCCTCCACTTACCTGATTTTATTGTGGAAGGCATGCAGATCGACGGGGTTTACTACCATCCGACCTTTCTTTACGAGTCATTATGGAACCTTTTAGGGGTTGCGGTTCTCTTGTATTTACGTAATATTAGGGGCAGACTGAGAGTAGGGGAGACGACCTTCCTCTACTTGATCTGGTATGGGATTGGACGTTTCCTTATTGAGGGGCTGCGGACAGATAGCCTCTATTGGGGCCCCTTCCGTGTCTCTCAAGTCTTATCCTTAGTCTTGGTGCTTATTGGCCTAGGCGCAATTATCTGGCGGCGCTGGAAAAAAGCTCCCACTCCCTACCAGGAAGCGAGTCTCTATGCGATTGAACAGAAGAAAACGGAGGAGAACTAAATGCAAAGTTATCGTGTTGCTGTACTAGGCGCTGGCTCTTGGGGGTCGGCTCTAGCCATGGTATTAAATGACAACCAACACCAGGTTCGGCTCTGGACCATTGATGCAAAGCAAGCAGAAGAGATCCGTCAGACCCGGATTAATGCTGCCTACCTGCCCGACCTGCACCTGGCTGAGGATATCTTAGTGACGACGGATCTAAGCGAGGCACTCAAGCAAGCTGATATGGTCTGCTTTGTGGTGCCGACCAAGGCTATCCGGTCTGTCAGTCAACAAGTGAAGGAAGTTTTAGCTTCTGATCAAACTTCGGAAGCAGACAAGCCGCCGCTTATCCTCCATGCTTCTAAGGGCTTGGAACAAGGCAGCCATTTGCGGATCAGTCAAATTATCGAAGAAGTCCTAGAAGACTGCGACTACCGTGGCATCGTGGCACTGTCTGGACCAAGTCATGCGGAAGAGGTGGCTGTCCGCCATATCACAACGATCACAGCAGCGAGCCAAGACTTAGAAGCGGCCAAGGAAGTCCAAGCAGTCTTCCTCAATCGCTATTTCCGGGTTTATACCAACACTGACTGTATCGGTGTGGAATTGGGCGGGGCCTTGAAGAATATTATTGCGGTCGCGGCCGGCGGGGTAGATGGTTTAAACTATGGGGATAACACCAAAGCAGCCTTGATCACGCGTGGTTTAGCCGAAATTACCCGCTTGGGCCTGGCTATGGGTGCGGATCCCCTAACCTTTTCTGGCTTAAGCGGGGTGGGCGACCTCATTGTAACCTGTAACAGCGTCCACTCTCGGAATTGGCGGGCCGGCAACAAGATTGCTCAGGGAGCTAGTCCTGAAGAAGTAGAAGCTAAGATGGGCATGGTCGTCGAAGGGATTCCAACCACCAAGGCGGCATACGAATTAGCGGCTGACTTGGGTGTCGATATGCCCATTACCAATGCTCTCTACGCTATTCTCTATGAAGGCATGCCGGTGGAAGAAGCCCTAACCCAGCTGATGATGCGAGAGGGTAAGGAAGAAGCTCAATTGCGAAGCGCATTAATTGACTATCTGGCGAAAAGAACTTAAAGTAATTTCTTAAGGAGGACTTATGAAAAAAGTACGTAAAGCAATTATTCCAGCAGCTGGTTTTGGCACCCGTTTCTTACCGGCAACCAAGGCCATGGCTAAAGAGATGCTACCGATTGTCAATAAGCCAACCATCCAATTTATTGTGGAAGAGGCATTAGCGTCGGGAATAGAAGATATTTTAATCATCACGGGTAAGAGTAAACGCCCTCTAGAAGACTACTTTGATTCGAATATTGAACTCGAGGGCGTCCTCAAGCAGAAGGGTGAGGACCAATTACTAGAACTAATTCAGGAGAATGTTGGGCTCAACCTCTACTTTAAGCGCCAATCCTACCCACTAGGCCTCGGCCATGCGGTCCTTCAAGCCAAGGCTTTTGTTGGCGACGAACCCTTTGTGGTCATGCTCGGGGACGATTTGATGGTAGATGAGGAACCTTTAACCAAGCAATTAATTGGCGCCTATAATGAGACCCACGCTTCCAACATTGCCGTGATGCCTGTTGCCGAGGAAGATACCGATAAGTATGGGATCATCGATCCTGAAGCTAAGTTCCGTGATGGCATCTACAATGTCCGTCGCTTTGTCGAAAAACCGGATCCTTCTGTGGCACCTTCTAACTTGGCTATTATTGGGCGTTATTTATTAACACCTGAAATCTTCGGCCTTTTAGAAACCCAAAAAGCAGGAGCAGGCAATGAGATCCAATTGACCGACGCGATTGATCGTTTGAATCGTACCCAGCGAGTATTTGCTTACGAATTTACGGGCCAACGCTATGATGTCGGGGATAAGCTTGGCTATATGAAGACAACCGTCGAGTATGGTTTAGGCCAAGAGAGTATCCGCCAAGGCCTGACCGACTACCTCCTGAGTCTTGAGGACGAATTAAATAAGGAGTGAGAGAATGAGTGAAGAAATTAAACAATATGACGTCTTAGTTATTGGCTGTGGGCCAGCGGGGATGACCGCAGCCCTCTATACCTCACGGGCAGCCCTATCGGTTTTAATCTTAGAGCGGGGTGTACCGGGGGGCGAGCTCTTGAATACAGCTGAAGTGGAAAACTATCCAGGCTTCCCTAGCATCCAAGGGCCAGACCTGGCGACCAGCATGTATGAAGGGGCCATGCGTTTCGGGGCAGATTATGCCTACGGGAATGTTAAAGCGATTCATCCTGGCCAACCCTATCATACGATTGAAACCGATACTGAAACCTACCAAGCTAAGGCGATTGTGATTGCAACGGGGTCCACCCACCGCCTCCTGGATGTGCCTGGTGAGGCTGACTATGCTGGGCGCGGGGTTAGCTACTGTGCTGTTTGCGACGGAGCTTTCTTCAAGGATGGTAAGTTGATCGTTGTAGGTGGAGGAGACTCAGCTGTTGAAGAAGGGGCTTACTTGACCCAGTATGCCAAGCAAGTGACCATTGTCCACCGACGCGACCAGTTGCGGGCCCAAGCGATTCTTCAAGAGCGGGCCTTTGCTAATGAGAAGATTGATTTCACCTGGGATGCCCAAGTCCAAGAAATTCTAGGCGACGGTCAGAAGGTGACGGGGGTTCGAATTGTTAAGAAGGATGGGAGTTCATATGTCGAAGACTGTGATGGGGTCTTTATCTATATTGGCCTCCTCCCCAACCAAGCTGGCTTTGATGACCTTGGCATCACCGATGAGGAAGGCTGGGTCATTACTGACGAGAATATGTTGACGAAAATTCCTGGTATCTTCGCTGCTGGAGATATCCGTCAAAAGAAATTGCGGCAAATTTCAACCGCAGTTGGTGACGGTGGTCAAGCTGGCCAAGAAGCCTACAATTATATTCAAAGCTTATAAAAAATTAATGACAAGAAAAAAGCGCCCGGCTAAAGGCGCTTTTTGTCTGCCTAGCAATAGCTAGTTTAGACTAGATATGATTTTCATTGGCTTCTTCTGTGACGAATTTTGTTCCGAAGTAACCACCAAGAGCTGAGAGAATGGCACCAAGTAAGAGTCCGACAAAGGCCCAGATTGAAGCTTGAGCAGTCGTGTCAGAAGCTTTGTTGGCTTCATTCCGTAATTGTGCAATCGCGTCTTGAGCCTCAGACTTGGTTTGGTCAAGCGCTTGGCTAGCTTGGTCAATTTGTTGACGGGCTTCGCTTGCTGCACGGTTATAACCCTCGACAATATTTTGAGTCGTTTGTTCAGCTTCCGCTTGGGATAAATCAGAGTTAGATTCGATGGCATTGGCAACGGCTTGTTCATCCACGTTTTCCGTGATGCTTTCTGTCCGTGCTTGCAATTGATTACTTAATTGGTCAAAGATAGCATCTGAATTCTCAGGATTCGTTACCAAGTCTTTAGCAGCTTGGCTGATGTCGTCACTTGCCCCTTGGAGCTGCCCCTTCAAGTATTCTGGTTGAAGCTCTTTAATATTGGTATCACGCAGGACGTCGTTGACATCGTTTTCTAGGCTTTGGATGTCGCTTTGGTTCACATCAATTTGGTCAGTGAGGGCATTAACGCCATTGGAGACACTATCAGCTGCTGAGGAAGTTACACTTTCAACGCTTTGACCGGCTGTCTGTGCTACTTGGCCAAAGAAAGTCCCCACAGATGACAGGATCGACACGGTAGCGACTGAAAGTAAAATAAAGGTTGCGATGGTTGATACAGCCCAGGTTAAGAAACCGTGAACCACACCCACGCGACGGGCGGTAATCCCAGAAACAAAGCCAGCCCCTAAGAACGAAAGGATTAATTGGATAACGGTCCAAATCAAGACCCCGGTTCCAACGCCTGACATTGGGTCGCTCGCTTTAGGACTCACTGTCCCGAAGCCAATGGCATTACCAATAAAGCCGAGGGTGATCATTAAGGCGATAAAAGTAACAACGCCTGCAAAGATCGCTCCCCATGATAGGTTGTGGCCGGCTTCTTTGTCGCCAGCTCCTAGATAACGATTAAATCTATGCATAAATAATTCCTCCTTTTTCATTAATTTAATCTTTATGTATGATAAATTCAAGGCATAAGCCTTGCCATGACGGGCATTTGGAGCATTCTCTCGTGTAAGCGCCCTCTTTTAAGAGAATAAAAACAATAATTGTATTGAAATTGAAGAAGAAAGCCAATGAAAAAACTTGCCTCAGTGAGTATTTATATATTTTTAAAAATTAATCAGGAGGCATGAAGACAAGATTGTGCTAGACTTAGGAAGAGGCTTTACCCGCCGCTTTCATATCATTTAAAGGTCAGATTTGTTATAATAAACATATACGCTTGCTTGCAAGCGAGACTCTATGAATGAAGTTATTTTGCGATAACTTGGAAAGGTTAGATATGAAAACAGCTTATATTATTGACAGTACAGCGTCCTTACCGGAAGCTTACCAAGACCATCCCGATGTCTATCAAGTTTACCTATCGATTCATTATGCGAATGGCAATAGCTTGCGTGACACGACCGACCCCGAAGCCCTACAGCGTTTCTACGAAGACTTACCCAAAGAAGAAGAGATTCCGACGACTTCCCAGCCCCAACCCCAGCAGTTCTACGATATTATGGACGACTTAGTGGCGGAAGGCTATGAAGCAGTTTACGGTTTTTTCTTGTCTGCGGACTTGAGTGGGACCTATCAAACCGCCTATTCAGTCATGCACGAGTATGATGATCGCTTAAGAGTCCATGTGATTGATTCTAAGTCGATTTCTCTAGCTATTGAAGCCCTGCTTGACCATACGATACGGCTTCAAGAAGCCGGGGCTAGTGAAGCAGAGATCCTTGACCACCTGGAAAAAATGGTTGATCAGACAGCACTTTTATGTTGCTTTGAAGACTTGTCTTACCTGGTTAAGGGAGGGCGAGCTGGTAATGCTTCGGCCCTCATTGGGAAAATATTGAATATCTTCCCTGTGCTAGAGGTCCATAGCAAGGTAGAAGTTTTTGCTAAGGTGCGGTCGCGTAAACGTGTTTATGCGACAATTGTTGATGAAATCGAGAAGCGGATCCAGGACTATCCTGATGGGGTGGAGCGGCTGATCGTTTTGGATGCCCTCAATCCAGAAGGGGTGGCAGCCCTAGAGCAAGCTTTTACAGCTGCCTATCCCCATATTAAGGTGGAAAAGACTTATCTAACCCCAGTAATTGGTATCCATGCAGGTCGGGATGCTTATGGCGTGATTGCCGTTCCTAATTTACCCCGCCGCTACCAAGCCAATTAAAGAAGAGGAGGCAGGACTTGCAATTAACGAGTTTAGTTTATCTGATTGATGGCGATGAGGTCCTTATGCTCCATCGAACTAAGAAAGCTAATGATATCAACCATAATAAATGGTTAGGTGTAGGCGGTAAGTTCGAATGGGGTGAGAGCCCTTTAGAATGTGCCCAAAGAGAAGTGAAGGAAGAAACGGGTCAAGAGCTTCTAGAAGCCCAGGCCCGGGGCGTGATCACTTTTTTCTTTGCGGATGATGCTCCCCTCTACATCTTCCTCTATACTGGTCGCTTGGCTTCTCGGCAAGTGATCCAGACCTATGAAGGGGACTTGGAATGGGTTAAGCGCGACCAGATTCCCGATTTAGAACTCTGGGAAGGGGATCGGATTTTCCTTAAGAAATTATTTGAAAGCGACCAGTATATCGATATGAAATTAAGCTATGATGGGGAGAGCCGTTTGCTTGCTTGTGAAGATTTCTCCCAGTAGCCGAGTGACTGAGAGGAGTTGATGCGTGTGCTTGTTGATGTTCATACCCATATTCTTCCGGAAGTGGAGGAAGGCCTGCGTTTTGAAGATACCTTACCCAGGGTCAATCAAATCTTACAAGCAGGCACTAGCCATGTCTTGTCGCTAGCTCCCTACCAGCACGATACGACCACCGCACCGCTCGCTAAATTAGAAGCTGTCGCTGAGGCCTACCAGGAGGCGCTCGACCGCAGAGGCTTGCCCCTCCTTCTTTATCCAGGGCACGAAGCCTTGTTAGAAGCAAGCTTAGCTGATGATGTCTTGGCGGGTAAAGTTTCTTTCGCAGACCTCAACCAACGCTATTTATTCATTCGTTTTCCCGACCAAGATTTGCCCGCCTGTACCCAGGAAGTTCTCTTCAGCTTGCTTGCCCATAATATTCGGCCCATTATTAGCCAACCTGAAAAGCAAGCCTGCTTTCAAAAAAAACCTCAGCTCCTCTATGATATTTGTGAGCAGGGGTGCAGTATTCAAGCTTCAGCGACTTCCTTGCTCCCCTCCAGCCCAGCTCCCGCTTACCGTTTGGCCTGGGACCTAGTTGAGCGCCGCTATCTCCATGTGATTGCCTCAGGGGCTTTCTGTGCTAGCGATTCCTGGCGAGGGGACAGTTTGGCTAGCGTTTACCAATACTTAGAAGAAAAATATGGTGAAAGTTTTAGCTTTGATTTAAAACAAAATGCCATTAGTTTATTGAATGGCGATCCCATGGTGACCCATTATCAGTTGAAGAAGAAACGGACATTTTTTGACTTCTTCAAGCGCCAAAAGTAAGAAGAAAGGTGGTTCTTATGGCGAAGAAACAGCGCAAACCTCTAACCGAGATTCTAAAAATTATGAAAAATAAGCTGGCCTTTATCATTATGGCAACGGTTATCGGGATGATCCTGGCCAGCCTTATCTCCTTCCTCGTTCTTGAGCCCAAGTATGAAGGGACTGCCCAGGTGATTGTCCACCAAAATACGGAGGAACAAACGACTGCACCCCTAGCTGATCAGGCTAAGACACTGACAGATACTTATAAGGAAATTGTCGTAACACCAGCAGTTCTGGAACCGGTCGCTCAAGGAGCGGAGGAGGACTTGTCCTACCAGGCTCTGCGTGATCGGGTGCGTGTGACGACCAATGAGGAGTCCCTCGTGCTACAAATTGCAGTGGTCGACCATTCGCCCTACACGGCTTCCAACTTAGCCAACCAGATTGCCTCAAGCTTCGGCAAGCAGGTGAATGAAATCTATCCCAATAGCCAGGTCAAGCAAGTAGCTGATGCTAAAACCCATACGAAAAAAATCCGACCTAAACCCGTTTGGGATATCTTGATCGGTGGTGGGCTAGCCTTCCTTCTCGCCTCGCTTTGGGCCCTCTGGCAGGCCTACCGCGATAAGACAGTCCGCAGCGAAGAGGTTGTCAGCGAGATGGGTTGGCATTTAATTGGGGTCCTACCCGAAATGAGCCAGACTGAAGTGCGGGAAACCCGCTTCAAACGGAAGGGTCGGTCAGCTAACTATGACGACAATAAACGTCGCATCTAGGAGGTGTTAAGAATGTTTTCTCGTTTCAAACAAAAAGAAATCGTCAAAAAGAACCGGGAACAGCGCCAAGGTTCCAGCTTGATTACCCTCCAACGCCCTAATGATATTGTCTCGGAACAGTTTCGGACTATTCGGACCAATATTCAATTCGCCATGGAAGAACAGAAATTCAAATCCATTATGTTTACTTCCTCGGGGGCTTGGGAAGGGAAGTCGACCATTGTAGCTAATATCGCAACGGTAATGGCCGACCTGAATTTACGGGTCTGTATTGTAGACTGTGACCTGCGTAAGCCTACGATTCATAAGACTTTTGACGTGGATGAACCTTCTGGCCTGACCAGTCTGCTGACTCAGAGAGAGCTGAAGACCATGAATTATGTCCAATATGTCCCTGAGGCTAATCTCTATGTCTTGCCGGCTGGTCCTAAGCCGCCAAACCCTGCCGAACTCCTGAGTTCCCAGCGGATGGCAGATATCATTGATGAACTGGAGCAGCTCTTTGACTTAGTGATTATTGATACGCCACCGATCCTCTTGGTGACCGATGCCCAGATCATGGCATCACGGGTCGATAATGTCATCTTCGTTTTGCGGGAGAATGTCTCCCAGATTCGTAATGTCCAAAAGTCCAAAGAGCTCCTCGATGCCGTCAATGCCAATGTCCTCGGTGCCATCTATAATGGGGCCGTAGGAGATGCGATCAATTCCTACTACGGTTACGGTTACCACGACGAAGAAGTTTAAAAATTATGATTAAGCATGGTCAAGAGCCTAAGTAACTAGGCTTTTGACTATGTTTTTTATTTGCTTAGGCTAATAGCTACCGTAAAAGAGACTGATTTTTGTTAAGGGCTTACATCTTTTGAAAATTAGGATAAGATTAGAAGCCATTGCAGGTAAAATTTGCTATAATATAGGAAAAGAATATGATGAGGAGTGTTAATCATGACTTGGCAAGAAAATTTTAAACACTGGGACGACTTTGAAGACCTCGATCCAACTCTAAGAGAAGAATTAGACACTTTAAAAGAAGATCCCGAAGCTTTAGAAGATGCCTTCTACCAACGAATTGCTTTTGGGACAGCAGGTATGCGCGGACTCATGGGCCCAGGAATTAATCGCTTGAACATCTATACGGTTCGCCTATCTACAGAAGGCTTGGCCCGCTTAATGGAAGACTATGGGGCCGAGGCCAAGGAAGCTGGGGTGGCGATTGCCTATGATGGCCGTCACGATAGCCAGCGCTTTGCCTATGAGTCAGCAGCGGTCTTGGCCAAGCATGGCATTCCAACTTATGTTTATGAATCCCTGCGTCCAACCCCAGAACTTTCCTTCACTGTGCGTGAACTGGAAACCTTTGCGGGGATTATGATTACTGCCAGTCATAATACCGCTGAATATAATGGCTACAAGGTCTATGGCGCGGATGGCGGCCAGATGACGCCTGAAGATGCCGATGCCCTGGTGGCCCACACGGAAGGGGTTGACCTCCTAACGATCCCTAGCTTGTCTCATGAAGAGCTGAAGTCGACTGATCTCTTAACCATTATTGGAGAAGAGCTTGACCAGAAATACTTGGCCCGGGTAGCGGAAGTGACCATTGACCAAGACCTGGTTAAAGAAATGGGCGACCAAGTGACCATCGTTTACACGCCCCTGCATGGGACCGGCCAGATGCCTGTTTCACGGGCTCTAGACCACGCCGGTTTTGAGTCAGTTGTCTTTGTGGACGAACAGAAGAATCCAGACCCTGACTTCACCTATGCGCCAGATCCTAACCCTGAGGATGCGGCAGCCTTTGAATATGCTATCAAGTACGGGGAAGCAGAAGCAGCCGATATTCTGCTAGCAACCGACCCCGATGCTGACCGGATGGGGGGCGCTGTCCGCCTACCTAATGGCAAGTACCAAATCTTAACCGGGAATCAGATTGGGGCACTCATGACCCACTACATTCTCCAAGCCAAGAAGGAAGCGAATGACCTGCCCGCTAATGGCGTGATTTTGAAATCGATTGTTTCTTCTGACTTGCCAGCTAAGATCGCAGCGGCTTACGGGGTTGAGACTGTTAATACCCTGACTGGCTTTAAGTGGATTGCGGATAAGATCAAACAATATCAAAAAGACCAAAGCAAGACCTTCCTCTTTGGTTTCGAAGAGAGCTATGGCTACCTGGTTAAGCCCTTTGTCCGCGATAAGGATGCCGTTCAAGCTATTCTCCTAATGTCAGAAATGACTGCCTATTATAAGAAGCAAGGCAAGACGCCTTATGATGGCCTGCAAGAAATCTTCCAGGAGTATGGTTACTTTAAAGAAAAGACCATTTCTGTTAAACTACCTGGACAGGCAGGTGCCGCTAAGATTGAGCAATTGATGAAGGGCTTAAGAGAAGAACCCCTCAAAGAAATTGCGGGGGTTCAAGTTAAAGTAACTTCTGATTTTGCCGACCAGACCAAGACTTATGCGGATGGCAAGCAGGAAAGTTTAGACCAAGCCCCATCAAATGTCTTAAAGTATGAACTTGAAGATGGGACCTGGATTGCTGTTCGCCCAAGTGGGACTGAGCCCAAGATTAAATTTTATATTGGCGTAGAAGCAGAGAATGAATTAGCTGCTCAAAAAGCTCTCGACCAATATGAAGCAGCGATGAAAGAATTTACAGCATAAAAGTTGAGCCCAAGCTAGGTCAAAGACCTGGAAAGTCCCATCTTTTTATAGGAGTGATCGAATGACCAAAAATAATATTAAACTTGTGATAATTACAGGGATGAGCGGGGCCGGCAAGACGGTCGCCTTGCAATCCTTTGAAGATATGGGATACTTCTGTGTCGATAACCTGCCCCCATCCCTCTTGACTTCTTTTTGGGACCTCTTGCAAGGTTCGAATACGATCAGTAAGGTTTGCCTAGTGATTGACCTGCGTTCGCGTGATTTCTTTACCGAACTCAACCAGGTCCTCACGAATATGGACCATAAAGATTTTATGAAATTACAAATTATTTTCCTTGAAGCTAGCGACAGCAAGTTGGTATCGCGTTATAAGGAATCTCGTCGCAGCCACCCGCTCCAACAAGACGGTACGGTTTTAAACGGTATCCAGCGTGAACGCGAGCAATTAGCTGCCGTTAAGGAAAACTCTCATTTAGTAATCGACACCTCGTCCTTGTCACCGAGGGAATTGCGGGCAACCTTAATACGTGAATTCCATAGCGGAGATGATGCCATTTTTACGGTAGAAGTGATGTCCTTTGGCTTCAAATATGGAATTCCGATCGATTCAGATATTGTCATGGATGTTCGTTTCCTACCCAATCCTTATTACCAGACAGATCTCAGACCGCTGACGGGTCAGGATGCACCGGTCTATGATTATGTCATGGCCCAGTCCGATACCCAGACCTTCTTTGATAAATTTACAGATATGATCGACTTCACTCTGCCACTCTACGAAGCAGAAGGAAAGAGCAGTGTGACGATTGCCATTGGCTGTACGGGAGGCCAGCACCGGTCTGTCGCTTTGACCGAGCGCATTGGAGACCATATCAAAGCACTGGGCTACAATGTCCATGTTTCCCACCGGGATGCCAGTAAGAGTCAGGCGGCGGTGAAGCATTCATGATTAACCGCGACTTGCTTAACCAAGCCAAGAACGATAAGCTAAAAATTACTGTCATTGGAGGGGGGACAGGCCTCCCCATCCTCCTGTCCGGTCTCAAACAGGCCAATTGTGAGATTACGGCAGTGGTTACAGTCTCTGATAATGGGGGAAGCAGCGGCAGTATCCGGACATCCCTCAATACCATTCCACCAGGTGATATTCGAAATTGTATTGTGGCCTTATCAGAAGTCGAACAAATCTATAAGGATATTTTCCAATACCGCTTTGCACCAGAAGACCAGGAGTTTTCAGGACATGCGATTGGAAATCTGATTATTGCTGCCCTAGCCGAGATGCGCGGGGATGTCTTTAGCTCCCTCCGTCTTTTATCGGCCATGATGAAGGTCAAGGGGCGGGTACTCCCGGCAGCTGAAGAGCCACTTGTCTTACGGGCCCACTACAGCGATGGCCAGACGATTGATGGCGAAACGGAAATTGTTGGCCAGCGCCGGCCAATTGACCGGGTAAGTGTCCACTGTATGCCAGGCAGTCCCTGCCAGGACCGGGAACCCCAAGCAGGCCGTCAAGTGGTCTCGGCCATTCGCGAGGCAGACCTGATTGTTTTAGGTCCGGGCTCCCTCTATACCTCGATCCTTCCTAATTTAGTGATTGAAGATATCCGCCAGGCAGTTCTAGAAAGCCAAGCTAAGGTCGTCTATATTTGTAACATTATGACGCAGTTAGGGGAGACGGAGCACTTTTCTGATGCGGACCATGTCCGGGTGATCAATGACCACCTCCAGGCTAAGCGAATTGATTATGCCTTAATCAACAAGGCCCCGGTTCCCTATGAATACATGGAATCTGAACTCACCCCAGAGTACTTGGTCCAGGTGGAAAGAGACCGGGCAGGGATTCTCCAAGAAGAAGCCCAAATAGTTGCAGCTGATTTCCTTGACCTCAGAGAGACAGGCGTGTATCATGATCAAGATAAACTTGTCGAAACGATCTTACGTCTTTATGAAGCGGACAAAGGTTTCGAGTAGAGAGGAATACCAGTCGTGAGTTCATTTGCTGCAGATGTCAAAAAAGAATTAACCCGGATTGAAGTGAGTGTTGCTGAGGCCCAGGCAGAACTTTCTGCCCTGGTCAGGATGAATGGCTCGATTAACTTATTGAGTCAAGGTCTGGTCTTAAATGTTCAGACAGAGAATGCAGCCATTGCCCGGCGGATATATAGTCTTTTTAAGAAAACCTACCAGGTAACTGGCGAGATTATTGTGCGCCGGAAGATGAAATTAAAGAAGAACAATGTCTATATTGTGCGTATCCATCAAGAAGCCCAGGCCCTCTTGTCTGATATGGAGATCTTAGACCGCTTAATGATTATCCCCCAGGTTCCCCAAGCTATTAAAGCGGATCCAAAATTGGCCAAGGCCTATCTACGGGGCGCTTTTCTAGCGGCAGGATCGGTGAATAATCCAGAGACGTCGAGTTATCATCTGGAAATTTATTCCATCCACCAGTCCCACAATCAAGATATTATCGAGCTTATGAACGCTTATGATCTCAATGCCCGGCAGATTGAGCGGCGGAGCGGCTATATTACCTATCTTAAGGAAGCGGAAAAAATTTCTGACTTCTTAGCCTTACTGGGGGCCACCCAGGCTATCCTTCGCTTTGAAGATGTCCGGGTGATGCGGGATATGCGCAATTCCATCAACCGGATTGTGAATTGTGAGAGCGCTAATTTGAATAAGACGGTCACTGCTGCTGGGAAGCAAATTGAAAATATTAATTATATCGAAGCCCGTGTCGGCTTAGGGGAATTGCCGGTCAAATTGCGGGAGATTGCAGAGGCACGCTTGAAACACCCAGGGGCCAGCTTGAAGGAGCTGGGTGAGACCTTGGAGAGCGGCTCGGTTTCCAAGTCTGGCGTCAACCACCGCCTCCGCAAAATCAACCAATTTGCCGAAGAATTGCGCCGGCAGTAGAGTGTGCAAAATCAGTACTTTAGCTATGGAGGCACCCCATACAAATTTAGAGAGTTGGTTTTTGACCAGCTCTTTTTTGTATGGGCGAACTTATAAGTCAGCTTGTGAATTGCAGGAAACTTGGCAAGTATTGTATACTCGTATCAGAAGGTAACCGTCAATGGAAGTTAGGTGGAGGGAGGTCTTAAGATGGCGCTTATCATCTTTATCATTTCTGTTCTTTGCTTGGTCTATGGCTTTCAAGGTAAGTACCGGTTGGGAGCAAGTGCCTTAAGTTTAGTCTTTGCTTTAATCGCTCTCTATCTCTGGGGCCCGGGCCATTATGCCTTTATCGGTGTCCTGGCCCTAGGCTTAGCCTTAGTGATTTTTGAAGCCTTTTTACCTTCTTTAGGAATCTTAGGGCTGATAGGTCTGGGGATGCTGGCTTTTGAACTCTTCCAGCAGCGCTTGTCCCTCGACACTTTAGGCTTTGAAATTTTGGCTGCTCTTTATTTGGGCCTAGTGACTGCTGTTTTGATGATCCGCCTGGTCCTTAGTAAGTCCCCAAGCTCAAGCACTGGTCTTAGAAGACCGGCCAGGCTCTCAAGGCAAAGGAGGAGACCAAGAAGATTTATTGGGCCAGCAGGCTGAGGTAGTCGCCCCTTTGAGACCGGTTGGTAAGGTGCGGTTGCCAGACGGTCGCGTACTTGAAGCGATCAGTGAGCAAGATTTCGTTGACCGTGGCCAAGCCGTTGAAATTATTGCAGTTCGGACAAAAGATGTGAAAGTGAGGAGAATCGATCATGACTAATGTGTGGTTAGCAGCTTTTCTAGTATTTTTAGCCTTTATCTTGCTTATCCTATTCTTTATCTTTGTGCCTGTGGGCCTTTGGGTAACGGCTCATTTCTCAGGTGTTAAGGTAGGTTTAGGGGACTTAGTGGGCATGCGTTTGCGCCGGGTGAATCCGTCTCGTATTATCAAACCCCTGATTAAGGCGACTAAGGCGGGGCTTGACTTGGACCTCAACGACCTGGAAGCTCATTACTTGGCAGGTGGGGATATTAACATGGTGGTGGATGCCCTGATTGCAGCCCAACGCGCCATGATTGACTTGGAATTCGAACAGGCAGCTGCCATTGACCTAGCAGGCCGTGATGTCTTTGAAGCTGTCCAAGTTTCGGTTAATCCGAAAGTCATTGAAACGCCCGTGATTGCTGGGGTCGCCATGGATGGGATTGAGGTTCGCGCCAAGGCCAAGGTAACGGTGCGTGCCAATATTGAACGCTTAGTCGGCGGGGCAGGCGAATCAACCATCATTGCCCGGGTTGGTGAAGGGATTGTGACGACAGTCGGCTCATCTAAGACCCATACCATCGTCCTCGAAAACCCTGACTCTATCTCACCAACCATCCTGCGCAAGGGTCTGGACTCAGGAACTGCCTATGAAATTCTCTCCATTGATATCGCTGACGTTGATGTTGGACGCAATATCGGAGCGAAACTGCAAGCCGAACAAGCAGAAGCTGACAAGCGGATTGCCCAAGCCAAGGCTGAAGAAAGACGGGCGATGGCTGTGGCCAATGAACAAGAAAATATCGCCAAGACCCAGGAAATGCGTGCCAAGGTCGTTGAAGCCCAGTCTCAGGTCCCTCTTGCCCTGGCTGAAGCCTTGCGTTCAGGACGTTTAGGGGTGATGGACCATTATCAATTAGAAAATCTCCAAGCTGACACGAAGATGCGTCAGTCCTTTGGGGAAGAGGAAAGCCCAGCAGGTGACGACTAATGTGGGCGTGGGTCTTACTGGCTTATGTTATTTACCGTCTCATTAAAGCTCTAATCCAGGCACTGGGCCCTAGTCAGGAAGCAGCTGAAACAAGTGAAGAGACTGTTGGCGAAGAGGAAGCACTCACCCCCCATTGAATTAGAGGAAGGCCAGGAAGAAAAGGCGGGTGCCTATGACCTGGACCAAGATCTAGACTTGGCGCCAATGACTTCAGATACGACCAACGAAGCGATTGATGATGCAGTTGACCGTTTCCATGAAGATCATGAAGACTTTAAGGCTTACTTGGATGACCATGCCCGAGCTCTTTTGGCGGACCAGGACCAGGCTGCTGTCGATCTTCCGAGGATCAATCCGAAGAGAGACTCAGACCCTAAGCGGCGTCCAAGTAAACAAGAGATTCGCCAGGGCTTGAAATGGCAAGTTTTGCTCAACCCACCGCCCAGTCGTCGGAAGAAAAAATGAGATTGTTTTAAGGAAAACTTTGCTTTTGTGGCTAATATAGAGTAAAATATTCGACGGACAATTATAATGAATAGCCAAGCAGAAAGGTGAAAATCGTGCAAACTTTTGATTACGAACAGGTTCAATTAATTCCCGCTAAATGTATTGTGAAAAGCCGTCGCGAATGCGATACAAGTGTTGAATTTGGTAAACATCGCTTTAAGATTCCGATGGTACCAGCCAATATGCAGACGGTGATTGACGAAGCGCTCGCTATCCAATTAGCTGAGAAGGGATACTTCTACATTATGCACCGTTTCCAACCCGAAAAACGCCTTGATTTCATCAAAATGATGAATGAAAAAGGCCTCTATGCTTCCGTTAGTGTGGGAGTTAAAGATGAGGAGCGCGACTTTATCCGTGAAGTGAAGGCTTCAGGGCAGGCAGTGGATTATATTACCATTGATATTGCCCATGGGCATTCACAAACGGTGATCGATATGATCCGCTTTATTAAGGAAGAATTACCCGATACTTTTGTGATTGCGGGGAATATTGCCACACCAGAAGCTGTTCGCGATTTAGAAAACGCCGGTGCCGATGCGACTAAGGTGGGAGTTGGCCCTGGTCGGGTATGTATTACCAAGATTAAGACTGGTTTTGGGACCGCTGGTTGGCAGTTAGCTGCTGTTCGCCTCTGTGCTAAAGCCGCCCGCAAGCCGATCATTGCTGACGGGGGAATTCGGACCAATGGCGACTTAGCGAAGAGTATTCGCTTTGGGGCCAGCATGGTGATGGTAGGATCACTTCTAGCTGCTCATGAGGAATCGCCTGGTGAACAAGTTGAAGAAGATGGTGTCACCTATAAGGAATACTTCGGTTCAGCTAGTCAATTCCAAAAAGGCATCTACAAAAACGTGGAAGGCAAGCGAATTTTAATTGAGAGCCGGGGCAGCCTCTTCTCTACCTTGAAGGAGATGGAAGAAGACTTGCAGAGCTCTATTTCCTATGCAGGAGGACGCGACTTGGGGGCCCTGCGTACCGTTGACTATGTGGTGGTACCAAGTATTTACAACGGCGACCGGTAATTTATAGGAAAGATATAAGCAATAAGTCGATAATTTCGGCTAAACTGTGTTACAATGAGATAACCCTAAGCTAAATGGGGCAAAAGCTTAGCGTATTCTCATTAAAATCAGAAAGAAGTGATATTGACATGACAGATTACCAATTTTATATTGATGGTGAATGGCGTAATGCCTCATCCAATGAATGGATGGAAGTAAAGAATCCAGCCAATGGTGAAATCGTGGGGCGTGTTCCTCGGGGGACTGCCGATGATATGAATGCTGCGGTTGCAGCGGCAAAAGCAGCCTTCCCAGCATGGAATGAAACCAGTGTAGAAGAACGGACTGCTTTATTGAAAAAAGTGCGTGACGGTATTGTTGATCGTCAAGATGAAATTGCTGATATTATCGTCCAAGAATTGGGCGCACCGATCAGCCTCGCTCGCTCTAAGCATGTCCAACAACCAATCAAAGAAATGGATGACATGTTCGATGACTTAGAAAATGTTCATTTCGAAGAAGATATTGATGGGACGCAAGTGGTTAAGGAAGGCTTCGGTGTAGTAGCTTGTGTGACGCCATGGAACTTCCCATTAACCCAGATTGAACGTAAGATTGGACCAGCCCTCATTGCGGGTAATACAGTGGTTGTAAAACCTGCGACCGATACCCCAATTACCGCTGTCCTCTTAGCTGAAATTTGTGAGGAAGCTGGCTTACCTAAGGGCGTCTTTAACTTAGTGACAGGCCAAGGGAGTCAAGTCGGCGACGTGCTAACTGAACACAAGGATGTTGATGTCATTTCCTTTACCGGGTCAACAGAAGTGGGCCGCCACCTCTACCAACATGCCAGCTTTACCATTAAAAAGTTAATCCTAGAACTCGGTGGGAAATCTCCATTGATTTATATGCCAGGTGGTGACTTGTACTATGCTGTGAAGAAATCCATGGATACTGTAGTCAATAACTGTGGGCAAACTTGCTCAGCCTTGACTCGTCTCTTGGTTCCTCGCGAGGAATTGGAAGCGGCTAATCAAAGTATTTTAAACTACTATGAAAAGAATGTCGTAATCGGTGATCCGACAAATCCTGATACAGTGGTAGGTCCCGTTGTTTCCGAACGTCAAAAAGAAACCGTTGAATCCTATATTCAAAAGGGTAAAGAAGAAGGTGCCCGCGTACTTGTCGGCGGTGGTAAAATCGACCGTGAAGGCCACTATGTTGAACCAACTGTCTTTACCGATGTGGATAACAAGATGGTGATTGCTCAAGAAGAAATCTTCGGCCCAGTTCTCTGTGTCATCCCTTATGACAGCTTAGAAGAAGCCATTGAAATTGCTAATGATACAGAATACGGTCTATCCGGTGCTGTAGTTGGCCCAAGCGATGAAGAAGCCATCGCAGTTGCCCGCAAGATCCGGACCGGCTCTGTCTACATTAACAAATCCGGCAAGAGCAACAAGGCTCCATATGGCGGCTACAAACAATCCGGAATCGGACGCGAAAACGGCCGCTACGGCGTCCAAGACTACCTCGAAATCAAATCCATTTATAAATAAAGGGTGAGAGCAAGAGCGGTTAGCTTTGGATGCTTGGAGTGAGTCGGGATAAGTGCAAGCACGGCTTGCACGTTTCCGACTTGTGAAAGCACTCCAAAGCTGCTCTTACGAACCCAACTATAAGGGTGTGAGAGGATGCGGTAGAAAGGGACCTCTGGAGCAAAGAAGCAGAGAAGACTGCAAGTCTTCGGCGCTTCTTTGTGAAGAGGAGCCCTTTCTGCATCCTCGAACCCGACTAGATAGGGTGAGAGCAAGAGCGCTTAGACTTGAATGATTGGAGGCTCATCGAAAAAGACTGACGCTAGTCAGACGTTTCGATGAGCTGAAATCACTTCAAGTCTGCTTTTGCGACCCCGACTAGAACAGGGTGTGAGCAAAGGCGTCTAGAAAGGGATGACTGGAGGAAAAGCGGATAAGAGCGGCTTTAGCCGGTCGTTCCACTTTTCTGAAGTCACTCCCTTTCTGCCTTTGCGAACCCGACTAAGGGTGTGAGCAGAAGCTTCTGTATCCTCGCCTCCCACATTTGAAAGTATAAAAAAGCAACAGGCTGCCTTTTCGCAGCCTGTTTTTATTAGGGGAGGGATTTTTCTAATTAGTCTTTAGCGACTTGGATAGTCATGACCTTGTCTGCGTCGCTTACTTTTTTACGCAAGAAAGTGACATCGCTGATCACAATTTCAATCGCTGTTTGATTGTGTCCTGCTTTATTCTCATAACGCCGGCTTTGGATCCGACCAACTAGGCCTAGTTCATCACCCTTTTCAAGGTATTTGGCGATTAGGCGGGCGGTACCGTTCCAAGCGACAATGGGAATAAAGTCTGCTTCTTGTTTTTGACTATTGCGTCGGTTAATCGCAATGAGATTATTTAGGACGGCATTGCCATTGGCAAACTCTTTAATTTCAACATCAACGGCTAAACGACCGATACAAGCAACTTGATTCATTTATTCTCACCTCCTATTAGATATATAAACGAAAAAAGCTGAAATTCACGAAAGAATTTTAAGATTTTTTACTTCAAAGCTAATTTAAATAGGGTACAATAGTTTTGAAGGCTCACATAGAAAATACTTATTTTTGTGAACGATAAAGAAAGTGGGGACCTCGAATGCGTATACTAATGATTGAAGATGATGCCTCGATTTCTGAAATGCTAGGCATGTACTTTGAACCAGAAGAGGATTGGTCAGCCATTTTTATTGCTGATGGTCAAGAGGGTTGGGAGTATTTTCTTAACCATGAAGAAGAAATTGAAATGATTATTTTAGATTTAAACCTGCCTTCTTTAAATGGCAAGGAAATCTGTAAGCGGATCCGCGCGCGCAATAAGATGGTACCAATTATTATGCTCACAGCTCGTGATTCTGAGAGTGACCAGATCTTAGGTCTGGGTTTAGGGGCGGACGACTATGTCACTAAACCCTTCAGCGCGATTACCTTGATTGCCCGGATGAAGGCCCTCTACCGCCGCTATCAGGAAGAACAGGACCAGTTAGCGGCTGTTGACCAGGACCAAGATAAGGGAGCAAAGCAGGACCAAGACCATATTGTGTCCACCCAATCGATTCGGATTAATACTAAGACCCGGGAAGCTTATTATAATGACCAAGAAATTAAGAATTTAACGCCTAAAGAATTTGATATCTTAGCCCTTCTTGCTTCTCATCCTAAACAAGTCTTTACCCGAGAAAACCTGCTCAGCAGCCTCTGGGAAGAGCCGTTTTACGGGGATGAGCGAACGGTTGATGCCCATATTAAGAAGCTCCGCCATAAGATGGAAGCTCTAGGGCCCCAGGTGATCCAGACTGTCTGGGGTGTCGGTTACAAGTTCGACGAGACTGAGGGGGATTAGTTTGCGTTACTTTTACCAACTCTTGTTAGCTTTTATTGTTGTGATTTTGTTTACCCTATCCGGCTTGTCCTATGTCATGATCCGTATCCCGGAAGAACGTTTTCAAAATCAAACGGCCCAACAATTGGATTCAATGGCCGATTATTTTGAAGAAACATCAGTCAACCCGGATTACTTAGCAGACAAGAAAGAGCTCTTAGAGAGCACGGGCATTAAGGTTTTTCTCTATGACCAAGATGCCCAGCTCGTCTATCCTAAAACGGAAGGCCAGGGAACAGAGCCTGTCTCTAACTATCTCGACCAACAAGATTTGGCCAGTTTAAAGAGCGGGACACGTCAGCCTATGCGAGCCTTTGATATGGGCTTTTCTAAGGAAGATGGGGATGCCTTAGCTACCTTTGTGCCCCGTTTTGATGGCGATCGCTACCAGGGCTTTGTGGCTATTGGCAAGAATAACTTTGAATTTGGCCACCGCCTCTTAGGCAACCGCATGGATACTCTTGTTGCGGCTCTCTTAGTGGGTGGAGCTGCTTTAGTCATTGCTCTTGGGATTTCTTACTTCTTGAACCAGCGGATTGGTCGCATCCGCCAGGCAACTAAGGAAGTAGCGGATGGTAATTATGCTGTCCGCTTGCCCCAAGACTATGATGATGAAATTGGCGACCTCAGCCGGGACTTTAACCGGATGGCGGCGTCTCTTGAAGGTTCGATTGAGGAGATTAACCGCCGAGAAAATATTCGCCGGCAATTTATGTTAGACGTGGCGCACGAAATGCGGACGCCGCTAACCACCATGAACGGCCTTTTAGAAGGCTTGCGCTATGGCCTAATCCCAGAAAAACATTTCGACCGGAGTATCGAACTGGTCCACAATGAGACCCAGCGTTTAACGCGGCTCGTTAACCAAAACCTGGACTATGAAAAGATCCGCTCGCAGGAAATTTTCCTTATGCCGATGACCTTCAAGCTGCGGCAAATGCTGGAAGACCTGGCCCTTCAACTGGATGAGGCAGCTAAGTCCAAGGAAGACCAGATTCTAATCGATTGTTCGGATGAGACAGAAGTTTATGCGGACTGGGACCGGCTCCGGCAAATCCTCTTTAATATTACTCAAAATGCGATCCAATTCACGGACCAAGGCCAGGTTAAGCTGCAAGCCCGCGAGACGAGTGAAGCGACAGAAATTCAAATTATCGATACGGGGATTGGGATGACGGAAGAGGAATTAGCCAATATTTGGGAACGCTTCTACAAGGCAGATGAATCACGTAAGTCATCGGCCTATGGGGAGTCAGGACTCGGTTTGGCTATTGTTCATGAACTGATCCATGCCCATGGTGCCCAGGTAGAGGTTGAGAGTAGGCCTGGCCAAGGGACCCGTTTTATCCTGACTTTTCCTAAAGCAAAGGAGGAAGATTGTGACAATCAAGATGACCGTTAAATTGAAACAAGAAGCAGCCCAAGCCCTGCGCCAGGGGAGGCCTCTCTTGCAGGCAGATGATTTTATGGGGGAAGTCTCCTTTAACGAAGGGGACCAGGTTTATTTGACCGATTCCAAGGGAGACTTTCTCGCTATGGCTTACTTGGCTAAGCAGAATAAGGGCTCGGGTTGGGTCTATAGTTACCAAAGAGACCAGGTTCTCGACCCGTCCTTTTTCAAGCAAATTTTTAGCCGGGCCAAGGCTAAACGTCAAGGCCTATTCGATGATGAGCTAACAACAGCCTTTCGTTTCTTTAATGGGGAAGGCGATGGCTTGGGTGGGCTAAGTGTTGATGTCTATGGGGACTACCTACTGATCCAATGGTATTCGTTAGGTATTTATGCCTATCGGGCAAGCATCGTTGAAGTCCTTAAGGAAATCCTGCCAGCTTGTCGGGGGATTGTGGGTAAGAACCGCTTCCAAAGTCAGGATCACTTAGCCAGTGAATGGTTGGCTGGAGAGGAAGCGCCTGAGCATTTTACAGTCCTGGAGGAGGGTCGTCGCTATGTGGTTCGACTTAATGACCATTGGATGACGGGGATTTTCTTGGACCAACGCGAGGTGAGAACCTATCTTCAGAGCGAACTAGCAGTAGGTCGCCGTGTCCTAAACACCTTCTCCTATACCGGCGCCTTCTCAGTGGCAGCAGCTCTAGGTGGGGCCAGCCAAACCTGCAGTGTGGACTTGGCCAACCGCAGTCGTGACTTGACAGAAGAACAATTTGCGGCTAATGGTATCCCCTTAGCCGACCAGGAAATTTACGTCATGGATACCTTCGATTACTATAAGTATGCCTGGCGCCATGACAAGTTTTATGACTTGATCATTATGGACCCGCCGAGCTTTGCCCGGAATAAGAAAAAAGTTTTCAAAGTGAACAAAGACTATCCTAAATTAGTGGCGGAGGCTTTAGAAATCCTATCCAGTCAGGGGGACTTGGTCTGCAGCACCAATGCTTCCAATTATAGCCTGGCTGCTTTTAAATCTGATATTGAAAAGGGCGCTAAGAAAGCCCAGCGCTCTTTACGTCTTATTCAAGAATTTAAATTGCCCGGGGATTTCCCTGTGCCAGCTCACAGTCCGGAAAGTGATTATTTGAAGGTATTGATTTACCGGGCCGACTAAAAAACAGCACCGCTTGAACGTTCGAGTTTAGGCGGTGCTGTCTTTATTTGATTAGGCCATGCTGAAGGCTTGGTAGGCGGCGCTTTCGCCGGCTGCGTGGCCTGTGACGAAGGCGGCGGTGATATTATACCCGCTTGTGTAGCCGTTGAGGTCGAGAAGTTCGCCGCAGATAAAGACTTGGGGATGGAACTTGCTCTGCATAGAGTAGGGGTCGACCTCATCTAGCGTGAGCCCGCCTCCTGTGACGAAGGCTTTATCGATCGATAAGCTGCCATCGACTTCAAAGCTAAAGCCCTTGAGCTCATGGACTAAGGCGGCCCACTGCTTCTTGGATAGGTCTTGGCAGGGGGTCAGGGCAGGGACCTTGGCTCTCTGGCAGAGAAATTCGGCATAACGCTCGGGGACGACTTCTTTGAGGACATTGCGGATAGCCTTGGCCTTATAGTCCGCTTGGAGGTCAGCATAGGCTTGGATGAGCTCTTCCTTACTGCGACTAGGTAGGGCATCGAGTTTCATGTGGACAGTTTTTTGCTGGCCTTGGCGGAGTAAGTTTTGAACGAACATGGAACAGCGCAGGACGGCTGGCCCACTGACCCCAAAATGGGTAAAGATCATATCCATTTGATGGCTAACGACCGGCTTTTCTTGGGCATCTAGGACGGTCAGCTTGACATCGCGCAGGGAGAGGCCATGGAGCCTTTTCTTCTTGATAAAGGGCTCTGAAGAGGTTAGGGGAACTTCGGTGGGATAGATAGCTTGGATGGTGTGGCCCAGACCTTCTAAGATAGGGTAGGCATCTCCTGTCGATCCTGTTCGCGGGTGGGCCCGGCCCCCCATAGCTAAAACCACTGTTCGCCCCTGAAATTGCCGCTGGTCTTCTAAGTGGACCGTCACTTCATCGCCTTGGATCTCTAGCTCTTTCAATTTGGCCTGGCAGATAATGTCCACTTTTAGATGCTTCAATTCATCAATAAAAGTCTGCAGGATAGTCTTGGCTGAGTCTGAGACAGGAAACATGCGGCCGTGGTCTTCTTCTTTAAGGGCGACGCCACGCTCTTCGAAGAAGGCCATAATATCGCTGTTATCGAAACGCGAGAAGGCACTGTAGAGAAACTTGCCATTGCCTGGAATATGGTCGATAATATAGCGGGCGGGACGTTTATTGGTGACATTACACCGGGTCCCTCCAGTGAGCAAGAGCTTTTTGCCTAGGCTGGGATTTTTTTCTAAGAGGAGGACTTGGGCACCAACTTGAGCTGCGGCACAAGCTGCCATGAGACCGCTAGTCCCTCCACCAATGACAATCACGTCGTAAATCATAAAGAACTCCTTAAATTTATTTATTTTAATTGCTTTTATTTTCAGCTAGTTTTTACTATTGATATACTAACAAAGTAACATATTGTATGAAGAAAGGGAATGGTCAACTATGGCATATATCGAATTCAAAGATGTCGTTAAATCCTATGGTGAAGGCCGATCCCAGGTGAAGGCAAATGACCATATGAGCTTTGAAATTGAAGCGGGAGAATTTGTCGTCATTCTGGGACCATCAGGAGCTGGTAAATCGACAACCTTAAATATTCTAGGGGGAATGGACAAGCCCACATCGGGTGAAATCTGGGTAGATGGCCAGGAAATTGGTCAGTTTAACGACCGGCAATTGACTAAGTTTCGCCGGGATAATGTTGGTTTTGTCTTCCAATTCTATAATCTCATTCCCAACCTGACCGCCCGGGAAAACATTGAATTAAGTGAGCAGATTGCCCAACAAGCCATTGCTGCTGATCAGGCTTTGGCAGCAGTAGGCTTAACGGACCGGCAGAATAACTTTCCTGCCCAATTGTCTGGGGGCGAGCAGCAGCGGGTTTCCATAGCTCGAGCCCTAGCCAAAAATCCTAAGCTCCTTCTCTGCGACGAGCCGACAGGGGCCTTGGATAATGAAACAGGTCAGCAAGTCCTCGCCCTCTTACAGAAGCAGTCTCGTGAAGAGGAGACAACAGTCATCGTGATTACCCATAACCGTGCCATTGCCCCGATGGCTGACCGTGTTATTGAGATCAAGAACGGCCAGGTGGCAGATAGCTACCTACAAACAGAGCCCAAGACCGTTGCAGAGATTGAATGGTAGGGGTAGCTATGAAGAGAACAGCTTTATGGAAAGATAGTTTACGCGAAATTAAAAATAGTTTTTCTCGCTTCATTGCCTTACTGGGAATTATCTTCTTAGGGGCAGGCTTTTTCGTAGGAATCCGAGCAGCAGCTCCAAATATGCGTCAGACCGCTAATCTTTACTTCCAAGACCAGCACTTACAGGACCTGAGCCTGCAAGCTGACTGGGGACTTACAGATGAAGATATTGACCGGGTGGATGACTTGGAAGGCATCCAGGTCTATCCCTACCGCAGTGTCGACCGAGAAGAAAAAAAACAAGAGACTCTTTTACGCTTCTTGCCGAACTTTAACCAGATGGGCGAGGTTAACCAGTACAAGTTACGGTCTGGCCGTCTCCCTGAAAATAAGGATGAAGTGGCTCTGGATGCCCGCTTAGCTGAAGAAGGGGGCTTCAACTATCAAATCGGGGATGAAATCGAACTAGCTGATCCTGACCAGGAAGGCGATGACCAAGCCCCAGGCCTAGCCTCCAACCGCTTCAAGGTGGTGGGCTTTGTGACCTCACCGATGTATATTGACCAGAGTGCCCGGGGGAATAGCCCTATCGGCAAGGGAACTATCGATGGCTTTGCGGTCGTTCAGCCCGAGGTCTTTACCGGGGACTTGTACAGCCAGCTGGCCTTCAAAGTCGATGGCCTAGAAGATTATCCAGCTTATAGCGACGCTTATGAAGAAAAAGTTGACCAGGCTAAGGCGGATATCGAAGCGGCCTTGGATGGTCGGCCAGAGGAACGCTATCAAGAACAACAAAAAGATTTAGACAAAGATATCCAAGCGGCGGAGGAGGACTTGAAACCAGGCCAAGAAGCTATTCAAAAGGCCAAGGATCAGGTTGAGGCGCAGAAGGAAAGTTTGCAGAGTCAAGAAGACCAATTGAAGCAAGTGACTGCTGGCCTAGGAGAAGGAGCTGCTAACTTACCTCAATTCGCCCAAGCTAGAGAACAATTAGACCAAGGCAAGGAAGCTCTTAAGCAAGCCGAAGAGGATATCCAAGCTAAAGAAAAAGACTTAGCAGAAGGCCAGGAAAAACTCAACCAGGCCAAGACTTATAAGGATGAAATGGAGGCTCCTAACTACCAAGTCAATGACCGCAGCCAATTGAGCGGTTACAGTGAGTATGAGGACAATGCAGACCGGATTGCCGCCATTGCCCGGGTCTTTCCAGTCATCTTTTTCCTAGTGGCTGCCTTGGTGAGCTTCACAACTATGACGCGGATGGTCGATGAACAGCGAATCCAATTGGGGACGCTCAAGGCTTTAGGCTACCGGTCTTCCGAAATCGCCATTAAGTTTCTTTTATATGCTGGACTGGCTAGCGTCATTGGGACCTTGCTGGGAGTGGCAGTGGGCAATTATCTCTTGCCCAATATTATTGTCAACGCCTACGGGATGCTCTACGATTTAGGTCAGGAAGTCTACTATGGCTTCTACTGGAAGGACTTCCTCCTTGCCCTCAGCATCTCCCTCCTGACAACCGTTGGACCGGCCTGGTTGGTGACCCGCAATTCGCTAACCGAACCAGCGGCCGTTCTGATGCGGCCTAAGCCCCCTAAAGAAGGCCAGCGGATTCTCTTGGAACGTTGGACCTGGTTCTGGCAAAAACTTAGCTTCAATAATAAGATCAGCTTGCGTAACCTCTTCCGCTACAAGGGCCGTAATGCCATGACCCTGATTGGGGTGGCTGGGTCAACTGCCCTCCTGCTGACGGGCTTTGGGATATCGGACTCCATATCTGGCTTGGCTGATCGTCAATTCATCGATCTCGAGCATGCCCAAGCTATTGTTCAATACCAGCCCAAGCTATCGGCGGAAGAAGTGGCTGATTTAAATGAAAGTGTCCACCAGCACGACCAGGTGGCAGATGCCCTACCTCTCTATACGGCTAGCTACCAAACAACAGACGACCGGGTCAACCAACAGACCGTTTCCCTCCATGCTTTGGACCCTGATTCTAACTACCAGGACTTCTATGCTCTCGCAGATGTGGCGACAGGGGACAGAATGCCCCTGCCTGAAGATGGGGTTCTTATCAACCACAAACTAGCTAAACTTCTGGATATCAAAGCAGGTGATTCTATCAGCTTGGAAGATCCTGATGGTCAAGTGGTGGACTTGCCAGTTAAGGGGGTCTTTGAAAGCTACATCATGCACGATGTCTTTATGAGCCAGTCGGTCTACGAAGATTTAATCGGTAGCCTCCCTAGTCAAAACCAGGTGGAAATAAAATTAAAGGATAATGCGCCTGAGAAGAAGGGCCAGGTCATCGATGATTTGATGGCAGAAGAGGGGATTGTCACGGTCGTTAACATTGACCAATTCCGGAACATGTTCAATGAAACCTTGGAAACTTTGAACCTAGTGACCCTGGTCTTGATTATCGCGGCAGCTATCCTCGCTTTCATTGTGCTCTATAGCCTGACCAATATTAATGTCTCGGAACGGATCCGAGAATTATCAACTATCAAGGTACTGGGCGCCTACCCACTCGAGGTCACCCTCTATATCTATCGGGAAACCCTCTTGTTGACAGTGGGCGGTATCCTAGCCGGACTTGCCATGGGACAAATTTTGACCACTTATATCTTACAGACAGTCGAAGTGGATATCATGATCTTCCCGGCCCAAATCCAAGGCTTATCCTATCTTTATGCCAGCCTTCTAACCTTAATCTTCTCACTTATCGTTATGGCAATCATGCACCATAAATTGAAGCAGGTAGATATGGTTGAAGCCCTCAAAGGGGTGGAATAAGATTTAATTATCCGTCACCGATACTAATAAGTAGATAAATAGAAAAGCAGCACCAGTGGCTGCTTTTTTATTTTTAATAGAAACATTCTATTAAAAAGATAAGAAAGATGATAAAATTCTGATTGATTTCTTAAAAAAAAGCTTGACTTAATTGTCTGAAAATTCTAAACTATATCTCATAGCAAAAACACAAGGAGGTTCAGGCATGTCAATCAAGAAATTTGTTTTAATAATGATGAGCGCCCTGACGTTGGGAGCCTGCTCCACTCGAGCAACCCAACCAGCTAGTGGGGAGCAAGAAGAATACGACACCATTAAAATTGGAGGAAATCTGGAATTATCAGGTGGGGTGTCGGCCTACGGGATTGTTCAAAATAACGCCATTAAACTAGCCGTCGATGAGAAGAACGCTCAAGGTGGGGTTAACGGCAAACAAATCGAATATGAAGAGTATGACAATAAGTCTGCTCCAGAAGAAGTGACCACGGGGGCTGCTCGCTTGGTTGACTTAGAAGATGTTGCTGTCCTCTTAGGGCCGGCAACGACGGGGAGTGTTGAGGCTCAGATTCCAATTGCCCTGCAGAGCCAAACCCCAATGATTACTCCGACTGCGACGGGGGATACCATCACCCTAGATAACGAAGGCAAGACCCTGCCAGAAGTCTTCCGGACCTGCTTCCAAGACTCTTTCCAAGGGGCCGCCTTAGGAGCCTTCGCCAACCAAAAAGGCTTCCAAAAAGCAGCAATTATTAAAGATAATGGATCAGATTATGGCCAAAACTTAGCCGATGAATTCAAAAATACCTATAAGGGTGAAATTGTAGCGGATGAAAGTTATGTGACCAAGGAGACGGACTTTAGCGCCATCTTGACCAATGTGAAGCGCCAGAATGCGGATGTGATCTTCGTGGCAGGTTATTATGAAGAAGCGGGTCCCTTGATTAAGCAAGCCCGGGAAATGGGCATTCAAGCTGCAATCCTAGGGCCTGATGGTTTTGGTAATGAAGAAATTGTAAACTTGGCTGGTAAGAAGAATTTTACCGATATTTACTATGCAGCCCACTTTGTTGCCGACGAGAATTCACCCCAGCGGACCAAGGACTTCATGAATAATTACAAGGCCAAGTACGGGACAGAGCCTGATATGTTCGCGGCTCTCGCTTACGATGCCGCTTACCTTGCCTTTGACGCCATGGAGCGTGCCGGTTCAGACAAGCGGGAAGATGTGCGTCAAGCTCTGGAAGAAACCAAAGATTTTGAAGGGATTACTGGGACCTTCTCAATTGACGATAAGCATAATACAGTGAAGACAGCCTTTATCCTAGAGGCTAAGGATGGAAAGGTCGTTGATTCAACAGCGATTGATCCAGAATAAGACAAGTTCATGAGACCAAGTGGACAGGACACCAAAGAGGGACGCGTGCTTTCCAGGTGAACTGTCTTCTCTCTTTGAGAGTGAGTGGTCGTAAACTGATCAGTTATAAAAGGAGGACGGATCAAAGTGGCTAATTTCTTTCAACAATTAATTAATGGGGTATCGCTCGGGAGCATCTACGCCCTGATGGCTTTGGGCTATACCATGGTATACGGCATTATTGGGCTAATTAACTTTGCCCACGGGGATATTTATATGGTGGGGGCTTTCGTTGGCTTTAGTTTGGTAACACAGACAGGTCTCGGAGTTTTACCAAGTATCTTAATTGCCATGATTTTTACAGCAATTTTGGGGATGATTGTCGAACGTCTGGCTTATAAGCCCCTGCGTGGTCAAGCTCGGATTTCAGCCTTGATCACAGCAATCGGTGTTTCTTATCTCTTACAGAATGTCATGATTTATTTGGTGGGGCCTGAAGTTCGGGCTTTCCCGACTAACTTGCCCAACTACAGTTTACAGATTGGCTCTGTCGCCGTGAGTACTCAACAGCTTTTAATTTTAATCGTTACTATTATCCTGATGGCAGGCCTCCAATTTACCGTTCAAAAAACCAAAATGGGCCAGGCGATGCGGGCGGTTTCCGTTGATGAGACAGCTGCCCGTTTGATGGGGATTAATGTCGACCATGTGATTTCCTTTACCTTCGCCTTGGGTTCTGCCTTGGCTGGTGCTGGTGGGGTCTTAGTTGGGATTTACTACAACTCTATTTCACCGCTGATGGGGCTTACCCCAGGGATCAAGGCCTTCGTTGCGGCGGTGCTTGGTGGGATCGGCTCGATTCCAGGTGCCATGGTAGGCGGCCTCTTGATCGGCTGTATTGAAACCATGGTCTCCATGATCGGCTTGTCAACCTGGAAGGATGCCGTAGTTTATGGCGTATTAATTGTTATCTTACTGATGAAACCAACCGGAATCTTCGGTAAGACAGTTAAAGAGAAAGTGTAGGTGGTTTTATGAGAACGAACAGTTGGGCTAAAAATTTCTTTACTAAGTCGAGTCTGTCATGGATAGGTCTTATTGTTGGGGTCTTTGCCTTTATCTTAGCCTCTTATTGGACGGGACAAGTCACTGCCTTTACACAGAATATCCTGATGAAGATTGGTATTAATATTATTCTTGCGGTGGGGCTGAACTTGATTGTCGGCTATGCCGGCCAGTTCTCCTTGGGACACGCCGGCTTTATGGCTATCGGGGCTTACAGTGCCGCCTTGGTTTCCAAGGCTATCCCAGGTGTCCAAGGGATGTTCCTGGGGATGGGCCTAGGCCTCGTGATTACTTTTGTCCTCGCCCTAGTGGTTGGGATTCCCACCCTGCGCTTGCGTGGGGACTACCTGGCTATTGCTACTTTGGGGATTGCAGAAATTATCCGGATTACTATTATGAACCTCGAGATTACTAATGGGGCAGCCGGGATTGCTGGGATCCCACAAAATGTTAACTGGATCACCCTCTATGTTTTTGTTGTCATTACGACTTTGATTATTGTGAACTTTATCCACTCCAGTCCAGGGCGGGCAATGATTGCCGTCCGTGAAGATGAGATTGCCGCGGAATCAGTTGGCCTACAGACGACCCGCTATAAGACCATTGCCTTTGTCTTAGGGGCTTTGACTGCAAGTATTGCTGGGACTCTCTATGCTTCTTACTTTGGCGTGATTACACCGGGCCAATTTACCTTCCAAAAATCTATTGATATCTTAATCATTGTTGTTTTTGGGGGAATTGGGTCGATTACCGGGAGCTTTGCAGCAGCTATTCTCTTGGAGCTATTGAACGTTATCCTAGCGCCTTACGGTCAGTTGCGGATGATTGTTTATGCCCTAGCCATTATTGCCATTATGATCTTTAAACCATCTGGCCTGATGGGAGAATTTGAACTGCGTTTTTCACCTTTCTTTAAACAGAAGAAACAATATTCTAAATTGAAAAAGGAGGATTAAGATGACTTTGCTAAAAGTAAATCAATTGACCAAAACATTTGGTGGTTTGACAGCTGTCTCCGACGTCAATTTAGAAATCGAGAGTAATGAACTAATTGGTTTGATCGGTCCAAACGGGGCTGGGAAGACCACACTCTTTAACCTGATTACTGGGGTTTACGAACCGACCAGCGGCAATATTGAATTGGCTGGCCAAGATATCTCCGGAGCGAAACCTGAGAAGATTAACCAGGCAGGTATCGGCCGGACCTTCCAGAATATTCGACTCTTTGCTAATCTAACGGTTTTAGAGAATGTATTGATTGCCCTCCATACAGAACATGGGGCTGGCTTCTTAACTAGTGTCTTACGTTTACCCGCTTACTACCGGAACCGCAACCAGCTCTACCGCCGGGCCATCGAACTGCTCGAAGTCTTTAACCTAGAAGATCTAGCTAATGAGAAGGCTAAGAACCTCGCTTATGGGCAGCAGCGGCGTTTGGAAATTGTGCGGGCCTTGGCAACTGAACCGAAGTTACTCTTCCTGGATGAACCAGCTGCCGGGATGAATCCGCGTGAAACGGCAGAATTAACCGAATTAATCCACCGCATCAAGGATGAATTGGGGATTACAGTAGTCTTGATTGAGCATGACATGTCCTTGGTTATGAATATTTGCGAACGTATCTATGTTCTAGAATACGGTAAGGTGATTGCAGAAGGGAACCCAGAAGAAATTCAATCGGATGACCGCGTGATTAAAGCATACCTAGGAGGTGTCGATTAAAATGTTAGATATCCGAGATATCCATGTCTCATACGGCATGATTGAGGCTCTCAAAGGAATTGACCTCAAAGTTGAAGAAGGACAGATTGTTTCCTTGATTGGTTCGAATGGGGCGGGTAAGACGACGACACTCAAGACCATCTCAGGTCTCTTGCGGCCCACAACAGGGGAAATCCTATTTGAAGGCAAGCCCTTACAGAAGATGTCGACCATTCAAATCGTCCGCAATGGAATTTTACAGGTACCAGAAGGCCGTCATGTCTTCCCTAAGATGACCGTCTATGAAAATCTCTTGATGGGCGCTTATTCACGGACCGACCGTTTACAAATCATTGAAGATATTGAACATATGTTTGAATTCTTCCCCATTCTAAAGGAGCGCTTGAACCAAGATGCGGCGACCCTTTCCGGTGGGGAACAGCAGATGCTAGCTATGGCCCGAGCTCTGATGGCCAAGCCAAGGTTACTCTTGCTCGATGAGCCTTCTATGGGGCTTGCGCCGATTATTATCCAACAAATCTTTGAGATTATCCAAAAGATCCACAAAGAAGAAGGGACAACCGTGCTTTTGATTGAACAGAATGCCAAGTCTGCCTTGGAGATCTCTGACTATGCCTATGTGCTTGAAGTCGGCCGGATTACGGCAGAAGGTCGCGGTAGCGAACTCTTAGATTCAGAAGAAGTCCAAAAAGCCTATCTGGGCGGCTAGCAATCCTCCCATTCACTGCATCCTTGCAGGCATTCTGCCTGGGTAAAGGGTGCAGTTTTTTACTTGATGGGTGGGGGAGTAAAGTTTCTTTTTCTTGTTCAATTGTGTAAAATATAAGGGAAGGAGGAATGCTATGGCAAAGCGCAAAAAGTCTCGATTAAAAAGAATTAAATTATGGAAGCAGCCAGCTCGCTCGCGGAGGCAGAAAATCCTCCTAGGGGCGCTTTTTGTCTTTGCGCTAGGGCTCCTAATTTGGCCATCTATAAGATTAGAGAGTCATGAGGAAGATCAGACGACAGAGGAATTTTTGGATGAGATTGGTCAGTATGCGGCTGCCAATGCCGACAAGTCAGGCGTCCTACCTAGCTTGGTTGTGGCTCAAGCAGCGATTGAATCGGACTTTGGCCGTAGCCAGCTCGCCCGCGACTATAATAACCTTTTTGGGCGGAAGGCTTATGGGAGTGAGCGGGCAATCAACTTGCCTACCCAGGAGTATACGTCGGCTGGTTATCAGACAGTGGAGGCCCCTTTTAAGGTTTACCCTTCTTGGAAGGCAGCGGTAACTGACCATGGGCGTTTGATGCAGGAGGGAACCGATTGGAACCCAGACCTCTACCTGCCAGTGCGTCAAGCTGAAGATTACAAGACAGCGGCTTACGCCTTGCAGGAAGCAGGTTATGCAACAGATCCTCACTATGCAGAAAAATTAATTGAAATCATCGAAAGCTATGGTTTAACAAAATATGATAACTTAGATAAAAATACAATATTTTAAACTTTGCATTTTTAATTCTTTGTGCTATATTAAAAGTAAGTTAAAATCAACTAACAGTCGATTGGAGGGGAATTTGGTGGCCAAGACGCAAAGCTATAAAGATACGGCTTATGAGTATCTTAAAGAACGTATAGATAATAATATTTTGTTGCCTGATACCCACTTGAAGGAAGTTGAAATCGCCAACAAGTTAGGGATGAGCCGGACGCCTGTACGTCGTGCAATGGCCCAACTTGAAGAAGAAGGTTATGTTAAGATTGAACCTTATAAGGGAGCGGTTGTAATCAAATCTTCTTTAACTTCAACGGCTATTGTCGAGCGGCTACAGTTTGTTGAGCTGATGGCTATGCACTTATTCCAACACATGCAAAATAAGGATATTCATGTAGACAAGGAAGAATTGCATGAGATAGTTGAAGAAATGGAACGGGGACGAGAGTCGGAAGATGATGCAACTTATTATGCGGCAGAGTTCAAGCTCTTTCGCTTTTTAGCCTTCTATCATTCCAACTCTTACTTCCGTCAAATTGGCTTAAGTACCATTGCCACCTTGCATGAACTTTATTTAAAAAATGTCAAAGCAGACCAACGGAATTTCGCCAAAGAACGGAACGAAACCTCGGACGTTTATCCCGAATTCATCCGTGCCATAGAAGAAGCAGACTATCCCAACGCCCGCAAACAAGTCAGAATCTGGATGAACCAACTCATACTCAACCAAATCAATAGTTAACGGAGGGTGTGAGGGAGCGCGGTTAGAAGTGGACCACTGGAGCAAAGCGGCAGAGAAGACTGAAAGTCTTCGGCGACGCTTTGTGAAGAGGAGCCACTTCTGCGCGCCCGAACCCGACTATAGGGTGTGAGCAGAGGCGTTCAGAAAGGAATGACTGGAGGCAAAAGGGATAAGAGCGGGTTTAGCCGATCGTTCCCATTTGCTGAAGTCACTTCAAGTTTGCAACTGTGAACCCAACTAAGCAGGGTGTGAGAGGGTGCGGGAGAAAGGGACCTCTGGAGTAAAAGGCAAGAGAAGGCTATGAGCCTTCGACGGACTTTTATGAAGAGGAGCCCTTTCTGCATCCTCGAACCCAACTAAGTAGGGTGTGAGAGGATGCGGGAGAAAGGGACCTCTGGAGTAAAAGGCAAGAGAAGGCTATGAGCCTTCGACGAACTTTTATGAAGAGGAGCCCTTTCTGCATCCTCGAACCTAACTAAAGTAAAGCTACCCCAAAAGAAGGCCTTTGATCAGGCCTTTTTTCTTGTCTTGATAGGCCCCTGGTGATTGAAGGGGCGAGGGATAAATGATAGACTTGAGAAGTATTTAGTGAAGGGAGACTAAGATGGCAAGCAGGGAAGATTTAATTCAAGGACTCAACGATAAACAAAAAGAAGCTGTGCAGTGTACCGAAGGCCCGCTCTTGATTATGGCTGGGGCAGGCTCGGGTAAAACCCGGGTCTTGACCCATCGGATGGCCTATATTTTAAGCGAGAAGGATGTTCGCCCTTGGAATCTACTGGCGATTACCTTTACCAATAAGGCTGCAAAAGAAATGCGCGAGCGGGTGGACCAGTTGATTGGTCAAGGTGCAGAGGCTATGTGGGTGGCAACCTTCCACTCCATGTGTGTCCGTATCCTCAGACGGGAAGCAGAAGCAATCGGCCTTTCGCGCTCCTTCACCATTGCTGATCCAGCTGAGCAGCAGACCTTAATTAAACAAGTGATGAAAGACCTCAACATTGACACGACTAAGTTCAAGCCACGGATGATCTTGGGCAAGATTTCGGATGCTAAGAATAATTTGCAGACGCCTGACCAGTATGCAGATAGGCATTCTGGCCTGATTGAAGATATCGTGGCTAAGTGCTATGCAGCCTATCAGAAACAATTATTGGCGGCCCAATCCTTGGACTTTGATGATTTAATCATGTATACGGTACGCTTATTTGAAGAACAGAAGGAAGTTTTGCGCTACTACCAGCAGAAATTCCAATATATCCATGTAGACGAATATCAGGATACTAATGAAGCCCAGTACCGCCTAGTCAAGCTATTGGCTGATTACTTCAAGAATATCTGTGTGGTGGGAGACGCCGACCAGTCCATCTATGGCTGGCGGGGGGCTAATATGGAGAATATCCTAAATTTTGAAGAGGATTATCCCGAAGCCAAAGTCGTTCTCTTGGAACAGAATTATCGGTCTACTAAGACGATCCTGGCTGCAGCTAACGATGTGATCGGTCGCAACCAGAAGCGCAAAGAAAAAGACCTCTGGACAGACAATGACCAAGGCGAGAAGATCCATTATTACCGGGCACAAACTGAGCAGGATGAGAGTTACTTTGTTATTGAAGAGATTAAAAAGGCCCTCCAAAAAAACTACCAGTACAAGGATATAGCCGTCCTCTACCGGACCAATGCTCAGTCACGGGTGGTCGAAGAAAACCTGGTTAAGGCTAACCTGCCTTACCGCATTGTCGGGGGCTTGAAATTCTATGACCGTAAAGAAATTAAAGATATCCTAGCGTATTTACGCTTACTGGCTAATCCCCAAGACAATCTCAGCTTTACCCGGGTAGTGAATGTACCTAAGCGAGGCGTAGGGCCAGGCAGCTTGGATAAATTGCGCCAATTTGCCAGTGACCAGGGCTTGACCCTCTTGCAGGCAGCAGGTCATGTTGATTATGCACCGATTTCTGGTAAGGCCGCTAAATCGCTGAAAAATTTTGCGCAGATGCTAGCTGACCTTAACCAGGAACGGGCTGAGCTCAGCATCCGCCAACTAACAGAGAAGGTTTTAGACCAATCTGGCTACCAGGAAGACCTAGAAAATCAGAAGACTCTGGAAGCCCAGACGCGCTTGGAGAATATCCAGGAATTCCTTTCCGTTGCGGATGAATTTGATAAGCGTTGGCAGGAGGAAGCGGGCAACCGGCAAGTCGCAGCGGAGGCAGATGACCAAGGCCAGCCGGTCCAAGTGGAAGCTATCCAATTGCCAGAAGGTCCTGGGCCATCTGCTCAAAAGCAAGAGGTAATCAGTCTCTTTGGCGATGACACCTTGGACCGCTTATTGGATGAGGAAGATTTAATGGTCCCTGAACTTGAGGAAGACCGCTTACTAGCCTTTCTCACCGACCTCTCCCTGGTAGCAGATACAGGCGAAGAGGAAGAAAGCACTAGCGGCCAGGTGACCCTGATGACCCTCCATGCGGCTAAGGGATTGGAATTTCCTATTGTTTTTATGATCGGTATGGAAGAAGGTCTCTTCCCCTTGTCCCGGGCAGCTCAAGACCCAGATGAATTAGAGGAGGAGCGGCGCTTGGCCTATGTTGGAATTACCCGTGCTGAAGAGAAACTCTACCTCAGCAACAGTTACAGTCGCATGCTCTATGGTAAGCGTGAAGCCCATGCTCCCTCACGCTTTATTGAAGAGATCGATGCCGAACATCTCGACCAATCTGCTAAGCAAGCGACCAGCTTTTCCTTCGATTTTGGTCAAGGTCAAGCTACGACAGCTGGGTCCTACTGCAATTACCTCAAAGGCAAGCGCCAGGAACGGGCAGGGGCCCAGACTTATTACGACCGACAAGCTAAGGAAGCCAAGCGATCGGTCTTTGACAAGCCGCAAAGTCAAAGCGAGTCGTCGGAACAAGAAACCGCCTGGCGGGTTGGCGACAAGGCCCAGCATAAGAAGTGGGGCCTAGGCACCGTTGTCAAAGTGACCGGCGAGGGGAATGACCAAGAATTAGATATTGCCTTTAAAGCGCAGGGAATCAAACGCTTGTTAGCAGCCTTTGCGCCGATTGAGAAAGTTTAAGAAGGAGGGGTCAAAAGCCAGTGGATGCTAAAGAAGAAATTCGAAAATTGACCGAGCAATTGAACCACTATGCCTATGAGTACTATGTCTTAGACCAACCGAGCGTGACTGATGCGGACTACGACCAAGCCTACCGACGTTTAGAGGACTTGGAGGCTCGTTATCCAGATTATATTCAGGCTGATTCACCTACCCAACGCGTTGGTGATAAGTTAGATAATCGTTTCGAGAAAGTCCAACACCCCACGCCGATGTTATCTTTGGGAGATGTTTTCGATCGTCAGGAATTAGAAGACTTCATGGCTTCCGTGGAACGGGGTTTAGGTTTTATGCCTCGCTTTGTTTGTGAAATGAAGATTGATGGTCTGTCGGTTTCGATTCGCTACCAAGCGGGCGCCTATCAAGGGGCGGCTACCCGGGGCGATGGGACGGTAGGCGAAGATATTACGGCGAATGTGAAGACGATCTCGGCCGTGCCGATGCGCTTGCGGGAGGATCAAGATCTGGAAGTGCGCGGGGAGATCTATATGCCCAAAGCTTCTTTCAAACAGTTGAATGAACAGCGTGAAGAGGCGGGACAGGCTACCTTTGCTAATCCTCGTAATTCGGCAGCTGGTTCGGTCCGCCAACTCGATCCTAAGGTCACGGCCCAAAGAAAACTGAATGTCTTTCTTTACAGCGGCGTCTTTGATGAGTCATTGGGTGTGTCTAGCCAGTCTGAACTCCTGGCCCGCTTGCCCGAGCTGGGTTTGCGGGTTAATCCTAATTACCGGATCTGTCAGACAGCTGAAGAAGTTTGGGCTTATGTGGATGAGGTCCAAGAGAAACGTCATGAACTCGCCTATGAAATCGATGGCATTGTGATTAAGGTGGACCGTTTTGAAGACCAGGAAGCTCTAGGTTATACCGTCAAGGCACCGCGCTGGGCCATTGCTTATAAGTTCCCAGCCGAACAAGCTCAGACCGAATTAAAGGATATTGAGTGGACGGTAGGTCGGACTGGGGTCGTCACTCCAACAGCGGTGATGACGCCTGTTCTCTTAGCTGGTTCAACGGTGCAGCGGGCCAGCCTCCACAATGCTGACTTGATCCAGGACAAGGACTTGCGTTTGGGCGACCAAATCATTATCCATAAGGCAGGGGATATCATCCCCGAAGTGGTCCGTGTCTTAGAAGACGAACGGCCAGCTGATAGTCAGCCCTATGCAATTCCCGAAACTTGCCCCGTTTGCGGCAGTGATTTGATCCATTTAGAGGATGAGGTTGCCCTGCGCTGTGTGAATCTAGCTTGTCCGGCCCAGGCCAAGGAGAAGCTCTACCATTTTGTATCCCGCAATGCTATGGATATCAGTGGGGTAGGCCCCCGCTTACTAGAACAGCTTTATGACCGTGACCTAGTCGGCGACCCTTCAGACCTTTACCAATTAGACAAGGAAAGTTTACTCGATCTCGATAAGGTAGGCGATAAATCTGCTGACAATATCTTGACGGCCATTGAAGCGTCCAAGGCGAATTCTCTGGAACGCTTGCTCTTTGCACTCGGTATCCGCCATGTCGGAGCTAAGGCCGCTAAAGACCTGGCCGCTCATCTTCCTAGTATGGAAGAACTGATTGCAGCTGACAAGGCCTCCTACTTAAGCGTTGATGGGATCGGTGAAATTATCGCTGACTCACTCGAAGAATTCTTCGCTAATGATGAGGTCCTAGCCTTGATTGAACGCTTGCGCGCAAGTGGCCTTAATATGACTTATTTAGGTGCTAGCCCGGAAAGCGTCGCCGACCAGGATTCCTTCTGGCAAGGGAAGACAGTGGTACTGACAGGTAAGCTAGACCAGTATACGCGCCAGGAAGCTAAGGCAGCCATTGAAGCCTTGGGTGGCAAGGTGACCGGATCTGTCTCTAAGAATACGGATATTCTCGTTGCTGGCGCTGATGCAGGGAGTAAGCTGACTAAGGCTCAGGATTTGAATGTGACGATTTTTACAGAAGACGATATGGTTGACCGTCTCGATTAAAGACCTGGCCAGAGAATTATGCTAAAATAAGAGAAACTAGTTTTTAGAATAAGGGGAAAAATGAGTCATGAAACGATTACACCATAAATTGGGCTTGCTCGCCTGTCTGGCCCTGGCTCTCGCGGGCTGCCAGGGCCCAGACCAAGTCGAGGAAGGTCAGGCCCAGGAGAACAGTGGGCAAGCCTCGCAAGCTGAAGAACAAGATGTCCCGGCTCTTTCCATTAACCATTACCCAGCTGCGATTGAAGATGGCCATTATAAGATGAGTGAGAGTCGGGGCTTGATGGCCCGGCCAAGTTCTGAAGCCAACCTACGCAACTTTGAAGAGGGCCTCTACCGGATCGCAGAGGGGCAATTTTCGACGGAAGAATATTATTTCCAAGAAGGTCAGTTGATTACACGAGAAATGGCCAACCAGTGGCTAGGGGCTAAGACTAAAGACAATCCAGAGGGGCTCAACCCCGAAGGCAGTGCTTCGGATAAGCGAGAAGATTACCAGCCTAAGTATCTCAACAGTATTCTAGAATATAATTTTATGAAAAAAGACGATGAAGATAACTATCAGCTGGAAGGAGTCACTATTGGTTTAGCTCTCAATTCAGAAGATACCTTCAGCAATGGAGAAAGCCAGGAAAAAATAAGTATCGACAAGGACCAAGCCTTGGAACATGGCAAGCAGATTGCAGAAGAAGTGGTGGCACGGATTCGCAAGGATAAAAAATATGCCAAACTTCCTATTCAAGTGGCCCTCTTCTACAATGGTCCTACCGATAGTTTAGCCGGAGGATCTTATGCTTCAGAAGTGATTTCGGTAGCCGGGACGGCCTTCTCGGACTGGGAGAACTATGACACCCAGCACTTGGTCTTCGGCGTTGATGATGCGGCAGCTGAAGAGGATAATGTAGCCTTCGCGCGTTTCACTTCCGAAGTTGAAGATTTCTTCCCTCGCCTGAGTGGGATATCTGGGGTAGGAACATATGAAGAAGGACGCTTGAGCCAGATTGATATTGAAATCAATACCCAGTTCGATGGCTATTCAGAGCTCGTTGCCCTGGTCCAACATACCATGAACACGGCCAATACAATCTTTAGGAACAATCGAGGAAGTATTAGCATCCGCGTGGAAGGACCGAGTGGCATACGTGCCATTATGGAAAGACAAGCGGGCGAGAATAACTTCACTTATGAAATGATCTCCTAAAGGCTTGTAGGATCCTTGCCGTTGTGACCCTTTTCTGATTATGATAAAATAAGAAGGATGACAGTCTTTGCTGGAGTTTTTCCAGTTAAGATGTGGCCTTTAACCACCATCTTTTGCTCAACCAGCTCATTCAAATTTTGACCTAAATGTAATGTTATAAAGTAAGCGACTAAGGAGGCGACAACATGGAAGTAAACAAAGATTTAATTCAGCATGTTGCAAAATTAGCAAAATTATCCTTTACGGATGAGGAAATTGATAAAATTACCGACAAATTCGAAAATATTATCCACATGGTAGACCAGTTAGAGGAAGTGGATACAACGGATACGCCGATTATGACCTGGGGGATTGACCTGGAAAATGTCTTGCGCGAAGATGAGCCTGTACCAGGCCCTGGCGCTGACGTGCTCTTGAAGAATGCGCAAACCCCTCGTGATGGTTTTATTGGTGTACCAACAGTTATCGATGAAAGTGAGGACAATGCCTAATGAGTAAGAGATTTGAGGAAACAATCCGTGGCCTGAACCAACAATTAGTCGATGGCGACATTACAGCTGTTGAACTAGTTGAAGAGACCATCGCTCGCATCAAAGATTTAGATGAAACTTACAATGCTTTTATCAGTTTGAATGAAGAAGCGGCACTCGAAGCCGCTAAGGCGAGTGATGAAGCGGGCTACAGCACCGACCGTCCCCTACAAGGGATTCCTTTGGGGATTAAGGACAACATCGTGACGGAAAACTTGCGGACAACAGCCGCTTCCCGGATGTTGGAAAATTTTGTTCCAGTCTATAATTCAACGGTCTGCGACCGCTTAGAAGCTGCTGGGGCTATTATTATCGGTAAGCTAAATATGGACGAATTCGCTATGGGCGGGTCTACGGAAACTTCTTATTTTGGTCAAACTCGCAACCCATGGGATACCGACCGAGTTCCTGGTGGCTCTTCCGGTGGTTCAGCTGCGGCTGTCGCTGGGGGCGAAGTCGTTGCTGCTCTAGGTTCTGATACTGGGGGGTCTATCCGACAACCGGCTGCTTTTACAGGGATTGTTGGTCTAAAACCAACTTATGGCCTGGTTTCTCGTTGGGGGCTAATTGCCTTCGGGAGCTCTTTTGACCAGATTGGGCCAATGACCCGGACTGTGGAAGATAATGCCATTATTCTCGAAGCCATTGCTGGCCATGATGACCACGACTCAACGACAGCTGACTTGACAGTACCTAAATACAGCCAAAACCTCGATGAGGGTATTGAAGGACTCAAGGTCGCTGTACCAAAAGAATTCTTCGCTGAAGGCGTCGATGAAAAGGTACAAGAAAATGTCCGTCAAGCCATTGCTAAATTAGAAGAATTAGGGGCTATTGTTGAAGAAGTCAGCATTCCCCACTTGAAATACGGCATTCCTGCTTACTATATCCTTGCTTCATCAGAAGCTTCTTCTAACCTCCAACGTTTTGACGGTGTTCGCTACGGCTACCGGGCAGAAAATGTTAAGGACTTGGAAGATCTCTATGTGCGCACACGGTCTGAAGGTTTCGGATCAGAAGTTAAGATGCGTATTATGTTGGGGACTTTCGCCTTATCATCCGGTTACTTCGATGCCTACTTCAACAAGGCAGGCAAGGTGCGTTACCTACTCCGTCAAGAGCTGGCTTCGGTCTTTGAAAAATACGATGTCATTGCAGGACCTGTTTCCACAACACCTGCTTATAAGTTGGGTGAGCGTGTCGATGATCCGCTACAAATGTACATGGCTGACCTCTTAACCGTGCCGGTCAATCTAGCTGGCCTGCCAGGCATGTCGGTTCCAGCCGGATTTGATGAAGATGGCTTGCCAATTGGTCTCCAATTAATTGGTAACTACTTCGATGAATCCACGCTCTACAAGACGGCTTATGCCTTCGAACAAGCAACTGACTACCAAAGTAAACACCCAGAATAGGAGGAAACAGCGTGAATTATGAAACAGTCATTGGTCTGGAAGTCCATGTTGAATTAAAGACCAAGTCTAAAGTTTTTTCTAGTGCTCCTACCAGTTTCGGAGCTGCCCCAAATGAGAATACCAATGTGGTGGACTGGGGCTATCCAGGCGTCCTGCCTTTCACTAATAAAAAGGCTGTTCATTATGGCTTAAGAGCTGCGACGGCCTTAAACTGCCAAGTGAACCCTCGTCAATACTTTGACCGGAAGAACTACTTCTACCCAGATAACCCTAAAGCTTATCAAATTTCTCAATTAGACAAGCCACTGGGTGAACATGGTTATGTCGATATTGAAGTCAATGGAGAGACCAAGCGGATCGGGATCGAACGGATCCACTTGGAAGAAGATGCCGGGAAGAGTATCCACTCTGGCCAAGGCTCTCTGGTTGACTTAAACCGCCAAGGGACACCCCTTGTTGAAATTGTTTCTGAAGCAGATATGCGCTCGCCTGAAGAAGCCTATGCCTATCTTGAAAAGATTCGTGAAATCATGATGTTTATCAATGTTTCCGATGTGAAGATGGAAGAAGGGTCCATGCGTTGCGATGCGAATATTTCCCTCCGTCCTTATGGGCAAGAAGCTTTCGGAACTAAGACCGAAATTAAGAACTTGAACTCCTTTAACAATGTGCGTCGCGGCCTGGCTTATGAAGAGAAACGCCAAGCTCAGGTTCTTAACAGTGGTGACCAAATCTTACAATCTACCCTGCGTTGGGACGATGCCAATAACAAGACAGTCTTGATGCGTGTTAAGGAAGGAGAAGCGGACTACCGTTACTTCCCAGAACCTGACCTACCTCCATTTACAGTCAGCCAGGAAGAATTAGACCAAATCAAGGCTGACATGCCTGAGATGCCAGACCAACGCCGTAAACGTTACATTGAAGAATTCGGTCTGCCAGAATACGACGCTAAGGTCTTAACCTTGACCCGTGAAATGTCTGAGTTCTTCGACGCCGCGGTAGCTGCAGGCGCTGATCCGAAGCAAGCTTCGAACTGGTTAATGGGCGAAGTCTCTGCTTATCTAAACGATAATGCTAAGCGGCTTGATGAAATCGGCTTAACACCTGATAACTTAGCGGAAATGATCCAACTTATCCAAGACGGGACGATTTCTAGCAAGATCGGGAAGAAAGTCTTCAAGCACCTCGCTGAAGAGGGCGGGTCTGCTAAGGCATATGTTGAATCAGCAGGACTGGTTCAAATCTCTGATCCCGAACAATTAGTCCCAATGATTAACGACATCATTGATGCTAACCCTCAATCCTTGGAAGACTACCAAGCTGGTAAGAAGAAAGCAATGGGCTTCTTAGTTGGTCAGATTATGAAGGAAACACGTGGTCAAGCCAACCCACAAGTTGTCAACCAACTGCTTAAAGAAGAATTAGATAAACGTTAAGTCTGATTCAAATAGGAGAGGGTGACAAAAGTCGATCAGGCCTGACTTTTGGAGCATGTTTTTGAAAAAAGTTCGCTATTTAAAAAGAGGCTGGAACATTTGTCCCAGCTTCTTTTTTTGCTTCATTTTCAAATCGGCTGTCCTGTCTATTAAGCGATAGCTGGCTCGCTAATGGATCTCTCTAAATAATAGGTCGAACAGTTTTTCCAAAGAGCGTCTTGCCCTTATTACTGGCATTAAAAGAAATTGCCATTATAATTAAAGTTAAGAAAACGTTAATGTTAAGGAAGGGAAAGGGCTTACTATGGATGCTAAAATAAAAAATATGTTCCACATCGGACTGGCCTACTTGGGTGTCATCATTGGGGCTGGATTTGCGAGTGGTAAGGAGATGCTGCAGTACTTTGTTAGTTTTGGCAAAGAGGGAATTTGGGGTGTGGCCCTGTCGGCATGTCTCTTTGTTATTGGGGGGATCGTCCTCCTCCAGTTTGGTTCTTACTACAAGGCCCAGGAGCACAGCGAACTTTTCAACCATATTTCTTCGCCCTTGGTGTCAAAAATTATTGATTTTATCATTAATATGAATCTCTTCTGTACGGGCTTTATTATGATTGCAGGAGCGGGGACTAATCTCAACCAGCAGTTCGGCTTACCCATCTGGATGGGAGCCTTGATCTTGTCGGGCCTGGTAATTGTCACTGCCTATATGGATGTGGACCGGGTGACGACTTTGATTGGTGCCATTACGCCTTTTGTCATTGTTTTTCTGATTGGGATCCTTATCCATACCCTGATCCAACAGCCTCTGACCTTTGACGAAGCGATGGCACTATCAGCTAGTCAACCGACGACTCTGCCGAATTGGTTGATTTCGACTCTGAATTATTCCTGCCTGGCCTTGATGCTAGCCTTGTCCATGGCAGTTGTGATTGGTGGGGATCAGTACAGTCCCAAGCAGGCAGGTTTCGGCGGGCTCTTCGGAGGTCTCTTGGTTGGTGCCCTCCTCTTCGCTTCCTTTTTCTCCATTAGCTTGAATATCGACCAGGTGGCAGGGTCATCCATGCCCCTCTTAGCCCTCTTCAACGCTATTAATCCAAGGCTGGGCTTGGTCATGGCGCTGATTATCTTTGGTATGATTTACAATACAGCCATCGGAACCTACTATGCCCTAGCCAAGCGAGTATCGCGGGCCCATCCAGAAAAATTCAGCCGCAATATGATTTTTTTAGTAGCGGTTGGTTTTGTCCTTTCCTTTATCGGATTTGAAACCTTAGTGGCCTATCTCTTCCCCTTTATTGGCTATTGTGGCTTCTTCGTGATTGCCTTATTAATCACCCAATGGGCCCTCCGCTACCGTCACATTCATAAAGAAAGCGGGATTCGCGATCGTTTACTGGAACATGAGGAGCGGCGCTTATCGGAGGACTATGACTTTGACCGGGAAGACGCTGCCCAGATGCGCGACCTTTACGACGAATCGCGTGTGGATAATAAGGAACTATATGATGAAGTGACTGAAATTGGTCAAGAAGAATTTGGTGAAGATGGCGATCAGTAGATTTTCGACATAGTCCTTATTTTAAAGATGAAAATAGCAACCTAGAACAAGTTTTTCCTATTCTAGGCTGCTATTTTTAGTATATTCAGAATTAAGTTTAGCTGACTGCTTGCCTAGCAGCAGCAGGAAGAAGTGCTCTGGTCTTCACTTACTGGGATCCTTGGGCTTCCCCCTTGGCAGTCGAAGGCACCGAAGTGTTGGCTGCGGTCGCCGATGATTTTAAAATAAGGGGCAAAGCGGCTGTGCTCTAGCATAGCGCAGGTATTTCCACAGACCTTGGCTGGCAGGCCCTTGTCGAAGGGGTGGTCTAAGTCCAGGTAAAAGCGGTCTTCATGGCCTGGTATGCCACCTTGGTAGATGGCAATCTGTCCATATTCTTCGCAGGCATCTTCAAGGAGGTTAGGCAATTTAAAGGCCCGGACGGTGGCAGAGACAAAGCCAATGTTGCCAATCAGCTTTTCAATCCGGCCATTACCAATAGGAGCTGGGACATTAGCCGTGTAGCGGAAGTCTAGCCAACCAAGTTTTTGCATTAAACGTCGGAAGTCGGCTTGGTACATGGCACCGGCTAAACATTCACCGAGCAGGACAGTGTTTTGGCTGAGCTCTTCGGGTAAACGGCGGTCTGCAAAGATATCAGAAAAATAAAGTTCACCGGAGGGCTTAAGTATCCGCCAGATTTCGCTAAAGACTTTCTCCTTGTCGGGTGAAAGATTAATCACACAGTTTGAGACGACGATATCAATCGAGTCATCATCAATGCCTAGAGCCTTTAGATCTTCAATATAACCCTGCTTAAAGCTGACATTGGATGATTGATAGCCGAATTTGCGGGCCATCTTATCTTGGTATTTTTGGGCAATAGCTAGTTGGTCAGGGTTCATATCTACTCCAATTACTCGACCCTTTTCACCGACGAGATAGGAGAGGGTATAGACGTCGAGCCCGGTTCCACAGCCTAGGTCGAGCACAGTCAGTCCTTCGAGCAGGTCGGGGATAGGGGACCCACACCCATAGAAGCGCTCCTTAATTTCTTTAGGAATTTTGGAGCGAATGCGCTTAATTTCCCGAGGCAGGTCTTGTCCGGCTAGTGAACAGATCTGTGTAGCCATCTCGCCTTCTTGCTCAGTCGTGATTTGGCTGTAATAGTCTTTAACTTGCTTTCTTTGGTCTGTCATGGTCTCCTCCTTAGTTGAATTAAAATACTAACTATATGAAAAAACTATAGGGTGATTCCCTTACTCTTTAAATTAGCTAGGCACTCGTCCATATAAGCCACATCGTGTTCGGGATAGATGGGCTGGCTGATAGGAACTGCTTCTAAATTAGAGTAGGGCGCATACTTCTTGCCCCGATAATTCTTATCTTCCCAAGCCGGGTCAGGATGGTAGCCCCGAGCCTTCATTTCACCGATAACGAGCTGGTGGTAGGCATAGAGCCGGTAGGGGGAATAGTTAAAAACATAGTCGACCGTCGCGTGTTTCTTCCCCCAGCCGCCTCCCCGAAGCGCCGCACACTCTCGGTGCTGGCCTAGGAACTGTTGGCGGGGTAAGGCTGGAATCAGGCCCTGGTGCCAGAGTCGCATATCAAACGCCCTCCTTTGTAGATAGTTTAACATAGTTCTGTTCGAGCTTTAATTAGAAGAGGTGGAGAATTTTATGTTAAACTGGATGCACGATTAGACGAAGGAGTTATTTAAATGATGAAATTTATTTCTTGGAATATTGATTCGCTGAATGCAGCACTGACGAGTGATTCGAACCGCGCTCAAATGTCCCGGGATGTCTTAGCGACGATCCAGACTTATGAGGCAGATGTTATTGCCATCCAGGAGACCAAGCTATCGAGCAAGGGACCGACCAAGAAGCACCAGGAAGCCTTGGCTGATTGGTTCCCTGGTTATCGCTATGCCTGGGTTTCGTCGGTTGAGCCTGCCCGCAAGTCCTATGCTGGCAATATGGTCCTCTTTAAGGAAGCTTTTGATCCTATCATTAGCTATCCCGAAATCCAAGCACCGGATACCATGGACCAGGAAGGCCGGCTGATTACCCTAGAATTTGAAGATTTTTATTTCAACCAAGTCTATACCCCAAATGCAGGGAATGGCCTCAAACGTCTAGCGGACCGTCAAATTTGGGATCAAAAATATGCCGACTACCTAGCTAACTTGGATGAAGACAAGCCGGTGATTGCGACGGGAGATTATAATGTTGCCCACCAGGAAATTGACCTGGCCCATCCTGAGAACAACCGACGTTCAGCTGGTTTTACAGATGAAGAACGCCAAGGCTTTACGCGCTTGCTAGACCGCGGCTTTACGGATACCTTCCGCTACCTCCATGGCGATGTGGAAGGGGTCTACTCTTGGTGGGCCCAACGTGTCAAAACCAGTAAAATCAATAACTCTGGTTGGAGGATCGATTACTTCTTGACCAGCGATCGCCTCAAAGACCAGGTTCAAAAATCGGAAATGATTCATTCTGGTGACCGTCAGGACCACACGCCAATTTATCTCGAAGTCGACTTATAGAAAGGATGCACCATGCAGAAACGATATCCTAAATTCTTCCTAGCAGTTTTCATTATCCTCGTTCTCGCGACCATCTTCTGGCAAGCCCGGGGCTAAGTCATTTTTCGGTCCCATTAAAGCCTAGACAAGCAAAAAATTAGGGACTAAGTTTACAGTTGTGTTACAAAAGAGTGAATTTTCTTTGAATTTCAAAGCTTTTAGCAAGAATTTGTAAAAGTAAATAAAGACTTTTAAAAGCTCAGACCAGGGAAAAGAGGCTGTCATCAGCTTTGTCCGCATATTATTTAAAAGCCGTCAAGACTTTTTTTGCAACAAAGTGAAATAATTTGTAATCTAACTGTTATCCCAATTTGGGGAAAAGATGGTTATAATAATAGAGAATTAAATTTTGAGTAAAACTCAGGGGGTAAAATTTAAATGAGTAAATTGAAAACTATGGTAGGAACTTCATTAGCAACGACCACAGCTTTACTAGCTTTCGCACAGACCGCGTCTGCTGATGAATTATATAAAGTAAATGCTGGCGACACCTTGTCATCTATTGCAAACAGCTTCGGAACAAGCGTTGACGCTATTGCTAAAGAAAACAATATTAAAGATGTTAACCATATCTTAGTGGGCCAACAATTCAATATCCCAACTGAAACGGTTAAAATCGACACCCAAGCTAGCCAAGCTGCTAGTCAAGCTGCCGATACTGTTTACCACGTTCAAGCCGGTGACACCTTAAACCAAATCGCAGCTAAGTTTAATACAACAGCTGACGCTCTCCGTCAATTAAACCAAATCAGCGGGGACCTCATCTTAGTTGGTCAACAATTGAAGGTTAAGGGTCAAGTTGAAGCAGCTCAAAATACCCAAGCTGACCAAGCAGAAAACGGTAAAGTAGTGGCTGACACAGTAGCTACAGAAGCTCCTGTTGTTGAAAAAGAAGCTCATGTGATTACAATTAACGGCAATACCTATACTGTTAAGGCAGGGGATACCCTTCCAGCAATTGCTCAAGCTGCAGGAACAAGCGTTGAGAGCTTGCGTGCCTTAAATGGTTTATCTAGCGACTTTATTTATGCTGGCCAAGTTCTTGTACTTTATCCTGAAGTAGAAGAAGCTCCAGCAGAAGAAGCTCCAGTAACCGCTTACCAAACTGCTCCAGAAGACGCTGAAGCAATTGTGATCGATCAACCTGCTAAAGAAGAAGTTGTGGCTCAACCTGCTAACCAAGTAGCTCAAGAAGAAGTAGTTGCCCAACCAGCAAGCCATAACCAAGAAAAGGCTCAAACTGAAGCTCAAGTAGCTGAAGCCAAGGCCCAAGAAGAAGCCCAAGCAGCCGAAGCTCAACGCCAACAAGAAGCCCAAGCAGCTGAAGCTCAACGCCAACAAGAAGCTCAAGCGGCTGAAGCTCAACGTCAACAAGAAGCTCAAGCGGCTGAAGCTCAGCGTCAACAAGAAGCTCAAGCAGCCGAAGCTCAACGTCAACAAGAGGCTCAACAAGCTGAAGCTCAACGTCAACAGGAAGCTGCTCAAGCTCAACAACAACAGCAACAACAAGCCCAACAAAATAAGCAAGGGAACCAAAATGTCGTAGCAACTGCTCGTCAATACACTGGTGTTCCTTATGTATGGGGCGGTAAGACACCTAATGGCTTTGACTGCTCAGGTTTCACTAACTATGTTTACCGTGAAGCAACTGGCCAAGACATTGGTGGCTGGACAGTTCCTCAAGAATCAGCTGGTCCAACTATCGCTGTTAGCCAAGCTCAAGCTGGCGACCTTTACTTCTGGGGGAACCATGGTTCTAGTTACCACGTAGCGCTTGCTACTGACAGCCAAGGGGGCTACATCCACGCACCTGCTCCAGGCCAAACTGTAACAGAATCTAACGTTCAATACTTTGCGCCACATTTCGCAGTAAGCATGCAAGCTTATCAATAAGATTTAAATCAAAAAAGTCGAGACCTACCCCGCTCGACTTTTTTTCTATATATAGTCCATCGGCTGGCATCTGCCAAGTAACCCGATGGACTTTTTTTGTGCTATCATGGGAGGAGAGTCCTTGGCTCCGGGTGAAGAATTGAACTTTAGCTGGGCTCAAGGTATAATAGATTAATGAAAAAAGCGCTTGAATCGTCTGTTAATTCATGAATTAAAGGAGTGCAAACATGAAAAAGGTGTTAATCGTTGATGATGAAAAAGCCATTTCTGATATCATCAAATATAATTTAGAAAAAGAAGGCTATGAGACCTATGTCGCCTCAGATGGTGAGATGGCTTTGGATTACTTTGAAGAATATGAACCAGACTTGATTTTATTGGACCTTATGCTGCCTAAGAAAGATGGGATTGAAGTTTGCCGGGAAATTCGCAAGGAGAGCCAAGTTCCTATCATTATGCTGACGGCTAAGAGCGATGAAATTGACAAGGTGCTAGGCCTTGAAATGGGCGCGGATGACTATGTGACCAAACCCTTCTCCAACCGGGAACTTTCTGCCCGTGTCAAGGCTAACTTACGTCGTTCAGCTATTGCAGCTGAACCGGAAGCTAAGGAGGAGAAGACCCACAATATTGAAGTAGGTGACTTGGTCATCCACGAAGAGGCCTATATGGTGTCTAAGAATGGGGAAGATATTGAGTTAACCCACCGTGAATTCGAACTTCTCCACTACTTAGCCCGCCATATTGGTCAAGTGATGACCCGGGAGCACCTCCTGCAAACTGTTTGGGGCTATGACTACTTTGGGGATGTGCGCACCGTGGATGTTACAGTCCGCCGACTCCGGGAAAAAATTGAAACGTCACCTTCCCATCCTGAAATTTTGATGACTAGACGGGGCGTCGGTTACTTCATCCAAGACCTCAATCAGGAGTAGGCCATGGCGAAGAAAGGCATCCCATTTTATAAATCGGTCCTCTTTAAGATTCCGATGATCTTTATCCTTGTGGTGCTCCTCTCGCTCCAAATTATTGGGGCTTATTTTATCAAGCAGCTCGAATCTGAAATGCTAGCTTCTTTTGATGAGCAGGTTAGTGTGCAGATGAGCTTCTTGGAGGAATCTGCCCGGCCCATATTGGATGATGACAACTTGGATAACCAGGAGAAGGCGGACCGTCTAAATACGATCTTTCACCGCTTCAATTCTAATAATATCCTGGAGTCTCAGATTTTGGACCGCAATGGTTTTTTGGTGGCGAGCTCCAGCCCCAACAGTCAGGCGCACTTGGGTCAACGGGTGACCAGGGAGGATATCGACCAGACTCTCTACAATAATACAGCTTCTTCGCGTGAAATTTATGATACCGAGCAGAATATCCGGGTGAAACAGTATGTGGCGCCTATCCTATCTTCGGATTCCTCAGGGCAATTGGTCGGCGTATTAAATCTGCGGGTCAATATTGAGAGCGCTTACCGGCAGATTCAAAACATTATTATCATCTATTTGACCTCATCGGCTGTTTCCCTCTTATTTACTATTGTCTTGGCCTTCTTGATTTCAACTGGGATTACCCGCCCGCTCAAGGCCATGAAGGACCAAGCCGAAAAAATTGCGGATGGGGACTTCAATGGTCAAGTACAAGTTTATAGTGATGATGAAATCGGCAATCTTGCGGAGTCCATCAACTACCTGTCTGTCCGCGTTAAGGAAGCTCAAGAGTCTACTGAGTCGGAGCGCCAGCGTCTGGATTCGGTGCTCAAGCACATGACCGATGGGGTAATGGCAACGGACCGGCGGGGGCGAATTATCCTAACCAACCGTAAGGCCCTGGACTTTATCTCAGCTTCAGAAGAGGAAGTGATGGGTCACTCTATTATGGAAGTCCTCAAATTACAGGACCGCTATACTTTCCGTGAACTCTTTGATAGTAATGACGAGATTCTAATCGATATGTCCACCCCTGACCAAGAATCGGTGATCAAGGGTGAGTATTCGATCATCCAGCGGGACAGTGGCTTTATCTCTGGCCTAGTCTGGGTTTTGACAGATGTTACCGAACGGGAAAAGATTGAGCGTGACCGCCGGCAATTTGTTTCTAATGTTTCCCATGAATTGCGAACACCTTTGACCAGTGTGCGGTCTTATAGTGAAGCATTGGCAGATGGGGCGATAGCTGACCAAGACCTGGCGGTAGAATTTTTGGGCGTTATCCAAAACGAAACCGACCGAATGATCCGGATGATTGGCGACCTCCTTCACCTATCTAATATGGATTCGGGTAAGGAACAGTTGAACTTTGAACTGGTTTCTTTTACGGCCCTGGTCTCCCATGTCCTCGACCGTTTCGATATGATGATGCAGTCTGGGCAATTTGGGACTGACCGTTCCTTTACCATTGTCCGTGAATTGGCAGGGGATGATTACTTTGTCGAGATTGACCAGGACCGAATGACTCAGGTCATTGATAATATTATTAATAATGCCATTAAGTATTCACCGGATGGCGGAACGATTACGGTCCGACTGATGTCGACCCACAATGAAGTCACCCTCAGTGTCCAGGACCAAGGTTTGGGCGTGCCACAGAAGAGCATTCCTCATCTTTTTGACCGCTTCTACCGGGTAGATAAGGCCAGGTCCAGGGCCCAAGGTGGGACTGGTCTGGGCTTAGCCATCGCCAAGGAAGTGATTGAGATGCACCATGGCCGCATTTGGGTCAACAGTATTGAGAATAAGGGGTCGACCTTCTTTGTCAGTCTCCCTTATGTTGAATTCTATGGAGAGGATGAGTGGGGCGAATGAGAAAACATTGGGGACGTTTTGTTAATATCATTTTGATCTTGCTCGTTGCCTTTAGCCTCTTAGCAACTTTTGCTATCTTTAGTCCGACTTTTCGGGTCTTCAATGCCTTCCCAGGCTTTGGGCAAAATAAAGACCAAGACCAACAGCAAGTGGCTACTGGGACCCTCAATGTGACCCAGCCCAGTTCAGCTCCCTTACAGGTTGTCTTCTCGCCTAAGTCTGTGGTGCGTCACGACAAGGAAGAAGGCTATGTGAAATCTTTCAATCCCGACCTGATTAAGCAGCTGACCCAGCCCCTCTTTGATTTGTCGAAGACCATTGATGCTGGGAAGATCAAAGAAGAGTCGGAAGACCTCCGCCAAGCCATCGATAAGAAAAATTTTGTGGAATTTGAATTCTCGGATGAAATCCCCATGGCCTTCTTGCTTAAAGGGGCGCCCGAACTCGATAAATCCCACCGCGATTATGTCTTTGACCGGATTATTATGACAGTCGACGATCCCAAAATTTATTTATTGAGTGAAAAAAACGACAAGGCTTTTACTGTGGAAGCCCAAGAAGAAGGCCCCATTCAAACTATTCAAGACCAGCTCAACCAAGATAAGTCGACTTTTTATGCCGTCCAACCCTTTGAGTGCCGAGAAGGGCGCATCTATTTAAGCAAGGAAGCTCAAGAATTGGATATCCTGACTTATATGGTTGAGCGGCAACCGATTAATTTTTACTTGAACAAGCTCTTTCCTTCACCGGAGAATATTCATGATTATAGTGATGCTAACTATTCCCGCTATTTTTCCGATGGTAAGAGCCTGCTTCTGGACAATAATACCCTGGAATTGGTCTATGCGAGTGACGGTAGCGATGGGGAAGCCCTCCAGCAGGATGAAGCCATCCAAGAGAGCTTTAACTTGCTAAAAGACTTCCAACCTGCCTATGATTCTTGGAAGTTTACGGACTTTAGTGGGCAAAGCCAGCAGATCGTCTTCCGTAAATTTATTGCGGGCCTCCCTGTCTTCGGGCCCCACAATGTGTCGAAGATCAAGCTAAAGATCTCTGACCAGGGCTTACTAGGACTGAACTTGTCAGCTTTGACTATTCAAACGCCTGTGACGCCCTTGTCGGCACCCGTCCGGCTAATGAGCGGCAAGGATGTTGTTAGAATACTGGCAGAGAATAACTATTCGACCCAGGAGATTGATATGATCCAACTCGGCTACCGCTGGGTGAGAAGCGATAAGTCCAACGCCCTGGTGGAACTGGTGCCTAGCTGGCATGTCAAGCTGAAGGGACGCTGGCATATGTTGGATAACTTGGTGGATATGTCCAAGTACAAGGGCCTCCAGACCATCCACCTAGACACTAAAGAAAATATCAATATGCAGGGACTCACCGATCACAAGGACCGCGAAACTGGCGAAGAATCTGAAGATATTTCGCTTGATCAAGAACAAGAAGATTAGGAGGAAAGTCATGGATTTTAGACGTATACAGTACATACTCATTGTGGCTTTCTTAATTTTAGATCTTTTCTTATTGAATATCTTTGTGGGAAAGAATTCCGTTTACTTTCTCAATGACTATAACCGGTCCACAGCCCCTAGCGTGCAGAAGGAAATGAATCTGGAAGAGCTAACAGAAACCTCGGTGTCAGATGAGACGGGGGAATTGCCTTTCGTTGCTGGCCAATTAGACTTAGAAGCCTGGCAGGAAGAGGCTGAGAAGTTAACGGACCAGGAAGTCACGGTGGATTCCAAGGGCCGGCTCTTTAGTAAATTAGACCGGCCTATTCCGGTCGCTAGTCTCCAAAAAGGAACGGCAGAAGATTCCTGGTCTGTCAGTGATTTTAAAGAAATCAATGACTTTAAGGATAGCTCGCAGCTTCTAAATGGTAAAGATTACCAGTTCGCCTATTATAATCCCCGCAAGTCGACCATTACCTATTACCAAGAAGCCTATGACGGTCACGGTATTATTGATGGGACTGGGGACTTAATCTTCCACCTTAATGACAAGCAGGAAGTCGACGCCTATGAGCAGAGTTATGCTGGGGAGACCCAAGTCCAGGGCGAAGACCGCCCCTTAATTTCTGAGAAGCAAGCCATTGAGAACCTCTACCTCAATGATGAGATTCCCAATAAGGCAACGGTAGTTAAGGTTAAGATTGGCTACCGGACCAGCTTAGCCTTAGACCAGCTTCATATGTACAAACCCATTTGGACCATCTATATTAGACACAATGATGATGAAATTGAAACAGAATATGTGGATGGTATCAATGGGACAATTATTCAACCGCAGACCACCAATACCGGGACCTAGGAAGGAGCAGCCATGATCAAAACTTATCTCAAAATAGGCTTTAGCTTCTTAGTTTTATGCTTAGGGCTCTTCCTGGCTGGCCCCGCTCAAGCTAAGGAGCTGAAAATTACAGATTATCAAGTCGAACTGGCAACGGATGAACATGGCGTGATTAAACAAAATGAAGTAATCACTTATGATATCCAAGGTCAAGTGGACCAGCTCCGCCACCAAATTGCCCTAGGCGATGTGGGGGAAGTGGAGACTTTGAAGATTGACATGCGGAGTGCCGATGCCAAGTCCGCCTTTCCCTTTGCTTTGAGCGATTCCCACGAGGTTGGCACCTTCTTTGCCCAACAGGATGATAGCATGCTCCAGGTCAATGTCTTCAACAAGATGAGCGACAGTCAGCAGATTGCCCGCTACCAGTCCACCATCAACCGAACTTGGACGAACTATGGCAACTATGCGATCTTGAGCTTGCCCCTCCTATCAGCACCTGGGACTGTGGACGAAGCCCATATCCGCTTGAAATTTCCTAAGCCCATCAAGGCCCAGGATGCTCAGATCTTAACGACTCCCCAGCAGAAGACCCACTGGCGCTGGGTCAATGACCAGGAGTTAGAGATCCAAGTCCGGGATAAGGGAGCGGGCGATAGCATTCTTCTGGAAGCCTATATTCCTTCTCAAGTCTTGGCCAACAATCCGACAGTTGGCCCTGAAAGCAAGGGCCAGTCTATTGTTCAAGAGATGGACCAAGAAGCCGCGCAAAGAGCCAGCAAGCTCAGACGCCAGTCAGTCTTTATTTGGGGTATGGCAGCTCTCTTGGCCATCCTCTTAATTATTCTAGCTTATTTCCTAGGCCGGGATAAGCACCGTTTAGCCCAAACAGCACCGGCTAGCCATTTGGCCTTAGACCAGGTCCATCCCTACCAAGTCTTGGCTTTGAACACTAAAGCAAGGTCTAAGGAGCGCTTTTATGGCAGCCTCTTTAGCTTGTACCAGGATGGTTTGATAGATCTAGTGGCCCAAGCTCCATCTGGCAAGAAAAAAGTGGACTTATTAGTTGTTCGCCAAGCTGACCAGGCCGCCAGGGGCCAGGACCAGGCCTTGTTGACTGCAGGGCAAAAGTTAGGTGAGGGGCAAAGCTTCTATGTTTCCGATTTATTAGCTGACAAGTCCCTTAAAGGCTCCTTAGCCAAAGCCCAGACTAAAGCCTTTAAGAGAGTAAAAGCCAAGTCTTTCCCCGTCTCTCGCCGCAATAAGTGGTACCGGCTCCTGCTTGTGGGCTATTTAATCTTAGCTATGGCAGCAACACTAGCTGCCCTGCTCTTGATGTTGGAGATGGATACCTCTTATGGGGCCCTCATCGTCTACGGCCTTTGTCTGGTCTTGGCTCTGGTTTTCTACCGGCGCGCTTTGCCGATCTATACACCCCAGGCTCTCTCTAAGCGGCGCGCCATCAAAAAATTAGTCCATTATTTAACCCAAAAGGAATGGACTGACCAAGAGATTAATCGATCCGAAAGAGAGCTAAGCCAGCTTTACTTGCTCTCTTGGTTTACAGGGACCAATGCTTTGTACTATAATAAACTAGTAGCTAGCGGACGTTTACCGCGCCAGATTCAGAACTGGCCGGACGTCCTGTACGATAAAAAATTAAGTGATATGATTTGGAAATAAAGCGAGAACCATTCAGGGGAGACCGAGTGGAGGAGAGCGGGACCATAAGCACTCCTTAAAACTGACGTCTGCCCTGACTTTTTTATAGGGCTTACTTAGTCATTATCACTGAGAAGGGATGTTATGATGAGTTCAGAAGATTTTTCAATGCGGATTTCGATGTTAGCCAGTGGCAGCTCCGGGAACGTGACCTATGTCCAGACTCCCCAGCGTGAAATTCTCGTTGATGCCGGTCTGAGCGGGAAGAAGATTGAACAATTAATGGCCAGTATCGGCCGGTCCATGCATAATATAGATGCGATCTTTGTGACCCATGAGCACAGTGATCATATCAAGGGGCTGGGGGTCTTAGCCCGCCGCTATAAGCTGGCGATCTATGCTAATGAAGAGACCTGGCTAGCCATTGGCGACAAGTGTGGGAAGATTCCTCTCGAGCAGCGCTTCGTGATGGAGCCAGGGGAGCTTTTGACTTTCGGGGATTTGGATGTGGCGAGCTTTGGGGTGAGTCATGATGCGGCCCAGGCCCAATTCTATGCCTTCCAGAAGGACAATAAGCAATTTGCGATGATGACTGACCTTGGCTATGTCAGCGACCGCCAACGCGGCTTCTTGCGGAATTGCGATGCTTATCTGATGGAGAGTAACCACGATACCGATATGCTGAGGATGGGACGCTATCCTTGGCATTTGAAACAGCGGATCTTAAGCGATAGTGGCCACTTGTCTAATGAAGCGGGAGCTGAAGCCTTGTCCGAAATGATCGGGGATAAGACCCAGCATGTTTACCTAGGCCATCTTTCCAAGGATAATAACTTACCCGAACTGGCCATGCAGACAGTGACTTCTGTTCTAAGGGACCATGATTTAGGGGTCAATGACCAATTCCTCATCCACAATACCCATCCCGATGAGGCAAGCGACTTATTGACTTTATAAAATAGCCATAATAAATTTCACAAAGATTTCATAATTATCACCTACAATAAAGCAAAAAATGAGAGTTAGGGGGGTAGCTAAATGCCTGAGGAAAATCAAAATAAATCATCACTTAAGAAAATATGGACACCAGCTATCGTGGGAGGCTTAATTGGCGCAAGCTTAGTCGGAGGTGTCGGCTATGCGAGTGGCGCCTTCAATCAAGTGACTTCACAGGACGAGGTAGAAGAGATTGTTCATAAGGAATTAGCTAAGAAAGATCAGGGACAAGCCAGTAAAGCAAGTGGGACCCAAGAAGAAGCGTCAGTCAATATAACGACCGATGTTTCCGCTATTGTCGACAAGGTCAAAGGTTCTGTTGTTTCTGTCGTTAATCTGGCGGATACTTCAAATAGTGAACTTTATGATCTTTTTGGTTTTAAGAATCCAGGTAGCCAATCCGCCCAAACTCCCGAAGAACAGTATACGACAGCCTCTGAGGGCTCAGGGGTCATCTATAAAGTGGAAGGCGATCGAGCTTATATCGTGACCAATAACCATGTCATCGATGGCCAGGATGCGATTGAAATTATTACCAGTGAAGGGGAGCAAGTTCCAGCTAAATTAGTCGGGGCCGATAAGTTTACCGACTTAGCTGTCTTGTCGATTCCAGCTGAATATGCGCATACAGTCGCACAATTTGGAGATTCACGCGCCCTATCGGTAGGGGAACCAGCCATTGCCATCGGTTCTCCACTCGGCTCAGATTTTGCCTCAACGGTGACTTACGGTATTATTTCAGGTCTTGACCGCCAGGTACCTGTGGACTTGGACCAAGATGGGAGTGCTGATTGGCAGGTCAATGCCATTCAGACGGATGCCGCTATCAATCCTGGGAACTCGGGTGGGGCCCTAGTTAATTCAGCTGGCCAACTTATCGGGATCAATTCCATGAAGATCTCTACTGCCAATGTTGAAGGCATGGGCTTCGCTATTCCAAGCCATGAAGTCCAAGAAATTATCGCCCAGTTAGAAGAAAATGGGAAGGTCATTCGCCCTAAATTTGGGGTACAAATGACCGACCTGCGTCGGATCCCATTAGACCAACAAGAAAACCTGCTCAAGCTACCAAAAGAAGTTGAAAACGGTGTCGTGATTATGGATGTTATTTCCAACACACCAGCTTCCAAGGCAGGGCTCAAGCCTTATGATGTGATTACTAAATTCAATGGTGAAGCGGTTAATTCTACGGTCGAACTCCGTCAAAAACTTTACAGCACGGACCCAACGGCTACTGTAACTGTAGAAGTCTACCGCGAAGGTCGGCCAGTGAAAGTTAAAGTTCAACTCGAAGCCCAGTCTTCCAATGAAACACCAAGTTAATGATTAAACCTTAAACACAGGCTAAAGCTGTTGTTTAAGGTTTTTTTCTGTCCTAAATTGGGAACTTGTGTATAAAGATGTGGGAAAGTTATGCACAGGCCTGTGTATAGATAGGGTGAAAACAGTGGAAAACCATCCGTTATGGGGATATACTTGTGAATTGTATTGTGTAGAAAAAATAAAAATATAACAGCTAAAGGGGCTAGGATGATTCAGAATGGGGAGAAATTAGGCTTTTACCTTGTGTAATTGTTGATAAGATTGTGGATAAGTTGGTCTGTTCCAAGGAACTGTTATAATAAAAACAAAAACACCTGCAGAAACTGCTTAAGCAGTGTCCGCAGGTGTAGGGGATAGTCAAGAAAAGTTTTTAAAGCTTCTCCAAGTAGTCGATTTGTTCGAAGCGGTCGCGGTTGACGACGGCGACGACTAAGTCATCGGGGCCAAAGTGGTAATCGGGATCGAACTTGGTATTCAGGGTTTCTTTGATCTGTTTACGCAAACCGATGATATTGATATCATAGTGGCGGCGGAGGTCGAGCTCATCGACCGTATGTCCCAACCACTTTTGTGGGACCCGGAATTCAACGATGGCTGTTTCGCTGTCGAGCTTGATCATGTCTTCTAGGGAATTGCGGCTCAAGACATCGGCGATATGCTCGCCGGATTCAATCTCAGGCAGGACCACCCGGTTGACCTTCAGGGCGTCGAGGACCTTAGCGGCGGATTGGTTTTTGGCCTTACAGATGATGGTTTCAATGCCGAGTTCACGGGCGTTGATCACACCGAGAACACAGGACTCTAAATCGCTCCCTGTGGCAATGACAATCACATCGCAATTGCCAAAGCCGCTTTCGCGCATAAAGTCTAAGTCGGTAAAGTCGCCAATTGAAGCGATAGCCAGGTCATTTTCCAGGGCATTAACAATTTTTTCATCCCGGTCACAGGCAATAATATCAATGCCATTGTGGGAGAGAGACTTGGCAAGGGCAGAGCCGAAAAGACCCAGGCCCAGGATGCCGATAACACGATTTTTTTTACTCATTATATTCACCTATCCTATAATAATATTTGTTTTTGCGTACTGAATATCTATTTTCTGACGTTTGCGTCCTAGTAAGACTAAGAAGAGGGTCATGGGGCCGATCCGTCCGATATACATTAAGAACATGAGGGTGCCCTGGCTAGCCATGGACAGGCTAGGGGTCAAGTTACAGGAGACACCGACCGTCGCTAGGGCCGAAATGGCTTCAAAAAGCAGATGGAGATAGGGTACTTGAGGGTCAAAAGTTAAGAGTAAGGCGCTTCCTGTGAAGAGGAGGGCCGCATACATTAAGGCAATGGCAAAGGCCTTACGCACAGTGGAATCTGGAATGGTATGGTGGTCGAAGCTCACATACTTAGACTGGCGAATTTCTTTCAAAGCGAGCATGAGGGTTAAGGCGAAGGTAGTGACCTTCAAACCACCAGCTGTCCCGCCAGCGCCACCCCCAATAAACATGGTCAGGACAAAGATAAGCAAGCTGACCGGATGGCTTTGGCTGTAGTCTACGCTAGCGAAGCCCGCCGTCCGCATGGTCACAGTTTGAAAGCTGGAAACCAAGAGCTTGTCCAAGGGATTTAAGGGCCCCAAGGTATTTGGGTTGGACCACTCAACCAGAAGGAAGAGCAGGGTACCAAGGACGATGAGAATAACAGTTAGGCCCAGCACTAATTTCGTGTGGGGACGGAGGTGCTTGATGAAGTAGGAGAACTTAATCCGCTTCTTCTCATGGTAGAAGCGTCGGAGCTGCTGGCTGACATCGAACCAGACGCTAAAGCCGATGCCACCTAGGATGATCAGAGCCATAATGGTCAGATTCAAGACGGGGGCGGTTTGATAGTCGAGCAGGCTGTTATTCCCCATCAGGTCGAAGCCAGCATTACAGAAGGCCGAAACGGCTGTGAAGAGACTGTGGAAGAGCCCCCTAGCTAGGCCAAAGCGGGGAACGAAGAAGCTTGTGAGCAAAAGAGCTCCGATGCCTTCGATGACGAGGCTGTACTTGAGAATCCGACTCAGGAAGGCGGAAAGATCATCCAGTTCCGAGTGGTTGAGGGCATCGCCCGTCGCCATCTGGTTGCGGATATCTAAGCGTTGACCGAGACGGTGGTAGACGATACTGATGAGTGTCATGAGCCCCAGCCCCCCTGTTTGAATGAGGCCCATCATGATGCTTTGTCCGAGTAGATTGTAGGAATCGTGGATGGATTGGGTCCAGAGCCCCGTTACACAGACGGCTGAAACCGAAATAAAGAGGTTGTCCCAATAAGTCGCTTGGGAACTCGCTGTTTGGCAGATCGGCAGGCTCAACAAGACCGAGCCAATAAGGATCACCACTAAGAAGCTCAAAGCAATTTTTTGCGAACTGCCGAGCTTATTCAAGAATTGAAGCATAAGATATGTTACTCCTTTTAAGCATTGAGAATAGCCAAAAGCTTGGCGGAAATGATATTATATTAGCGGCTTTAGACAGAAAAATAAAGTAAAGTTTAGCTAAAAGATAAAAATGACCTATTCACTGACTGATTTTGCATAGAATGGATGGATTAGCATGCAAGTAAAATTGATTGTTGTTGGTAAATTAAAGGAAAAATACCTCAAGCAGGGGATTGCGGAATATGCCAAACGTCTCCAGGCTTATTGTAAGTTCGAGGTGATCGAAGTTAAGGATGAAGCGACCCCAGGAGAAGGTTCAGAAGCTGAGCTCGACCTAGTCCGCAATAAGGAAGGTGAGCGCATCCTAGCCAAGATCAAAGCCGATGACTATGTGGTCCATTTGGCTCTCGACGGCGACTTATTGGATTCGGAAGGCTTGGCAAAGAAATTACAGAATGCCATGACCCATGGCAAGAGCAGCTTTGTCTATGTAATTGGAGGATCAGTTGGGACTAGCCAAGCCGTCCGCCGCCGAGCCGATTTAAACCTCAGCTTCGGCCGTTTAACCCTGCCCCACCAACTCATGCGTTTGGTCTTGGTGGAACAAATTTACCGCAGCTTCCGCATCCAAAACCACCAGCCCTACCATAAATAAAGCTCAACACAAGAAAAGCTCGTCTCTCAAAAAAGAGAAACGAGCTTTTTGAGTTTGCTTAATTTTGTTGGTCAGCGCTTGCTGGGGCTTCTTCCGAATTAGAGAAGAAGCTCTTAACAAAGGCAACAATCTGGTCCCAGATACTTTGAGCATCCTGGGCTAATTGTTCCTTATCCGCATTATCCCAAGCAGACTTGGCATTTTGAATAATTTGGTCCCCGTTCTTCAAGAGGTCTTGGCCAAATTGATTGATGGCATCCTTTTGTTCCTGGGTCAGTTCAATCTGGCTAAATTGTTGCATCAGGTTAATGATGGATTGCTTATTCTCTTCCGAAATAACTTCATTTAAATTATAATTGTTGATAATATTGTTGACGATCACTTGGATTTGTTGGCTGTCAATTTGGCCATTGTTTTCATCCTTAGCTTTTTGGATCTCAGTCTTGATTTCAGCAATGGCAGCATTCATAGCCTCGTCAGAGAAGCCTTCCTTGCCTTGGTTTTCTTCGTTGATCTTGGAAGTAGTGGTTAACTCATCTTGGGCGACGCTGACAGCCTGGTCGTTTAATTGGTAACCAGCGTCCTGGAAGGCCTTGTAAACACCAGCTAGGGCACCCGACCCATCAACGGGAACAGCTGAGGCTACCTTGATATCCACATCAACAGCTCCGGCTGTTAGGGCCGCATTCTCATACTGGATTGGGGTAATGGCCGTAATAGTTTTGGGGGTGACAATTTCGACGGTAACATCCCCATTGTTCTTGGCTGGAGTGATATAAGCCGAAGAGTAAACCTGGCGATAAGGGTAGTTGTCTTGTAGGAGACCATTCAATTCATTAATATTCACTTGAATTTCTTTGGCCCCATCTTGGACACCTAGGGCCTGCTTAGTTTCTTGGTATTGGCTTTGGTTTAAGCTCTCCCCATAGGTAAACATGGGGTTAATTTGGATCTTATCAGCAAGTACAGTGGGCACCAAGTTCAAGCTGAGTACAGCCAGGCTTGTGCCGAGGGCCAATTTCTTCAATAATGCTTTCATTTGTATAACCTACTTTCACAATTTTGACTACATTATAGCACGTTTAGCGGTTGGTGCTTTTAGCTTTTGCTTAAATTCTTCCTAAAAAAGTCTAAAGGCCTAAGTCCTTCATCTCTTCTGGACGGGCAATCTCATTAGGGTCAACGATTTGATAGCCTTGGTCCTTCAAACCCTGGATGATGGCGGGCAGGGCTTCAGCTGTCCATTGAGTATCGTGCATCAGGATATTAGCGCCCGGCTGTAAGAATTCTGATTCTAAGGTTTGCTTGGTGAGAGCCTCAGCGTCCTGGTAGTCGGCCACCCAGTCGTAGCCAAAGGACCAGTTCATGGGCAGCATGCCGAATTCTTCCATGAGGCCATCGACCGCAGCATTGGTGGAGCCAAAGGGCGGGCGGAAGAAGTGGACTTTTTGTCCTGTAGCCTCTTCGACAGCTTGGTTGGTCGCCTGGATTTCTTCACGGGTCTGTTCGGCTGTCAGGTCGTTGAGATTGGCATGGGTTTGGGTGTGGTTCCCCACCACATGGCCCTTATCCGCAATAGCTTTCATAATATCGCGTCCTTCTTGGTCTTCCAGGTACATGCCGTTAGCGAAGAAGAGGCCTTTTACGCCGGCATCTTCCAAGTGCTTGGCAATGGTTGGCGCATTACTGGTCGGAAGGGGACGGGGGACATCGTCAAAGGTCAAGAGGACAACATTGGGGTCGGCATCGCCAATAGGGCGGACGCTGTAGGTGGTGGGATCGATATAGTATTTTGGGGTCTGCCTTTCCGTTTGGGCCTCGTTCTTGGCATAAGGTTGGTCCGTTTCTGCTTCGCTTTCCTGCTTGCAACCGAAGAGGCAGAGGGCTAGGAGAGCCAGCAGGGCCAAAAAGTTTCGTTTTTTCATAAATTTTCTCCTCCAGAGCATATTCCAACTTGATTCGAGTAAAAGCCGGATCAAAGTGTGGTAAAATGTAGGTATCCAATAAGAGATGGCCAAACTGACCATCCAAATTGTAAGTCTATCATACCATAAAGGAGGAAGTCTGCACATGGATCACAAGAAGCAATACCGTCTTCTTCGTTACATTGAAGATGATGCCCATATTTCTCATAAGGCACTCGCCAATGCGTTGGAAGAAGATGTGGAAACTGTATCAGCTACCATTGCGGAATTAGAAGAGTTAGGTATTATTTCTGGCTATAAGACCATGATTAACTGGGATGCCACAGAGAGTGACTATGTCTCAGCGATGATTGAAGTTTCGGTTAACTTACACAAGGGAGCCTCTTATGAAGAAGTGGCGGAAATGATGTACCGCTTCAAGGAAGTGGAAGCCCTCTACTTAACTAGCGGGGCCTACGATTATATGCTCTTAACCAAGCGGGCGCCTATGCAACAAATTTCACGTTTTGTTAATAAGTTAGCCTCAATCGATGAGGTTTCCGGTACGGCGACCCATATCGTGATGAACCGCTACAAGGACCACGGCACCATTTTTGAGAGTAAGTTAAAAGATGGGGAACGGTTGGTGATCTCTCAATGACAAAAAGCCTCAACCAAACCGTCCTTGATATGGCACCTTCTGGTATTCGTCGCTTCTTCAACGTCGCGAATGAAGTACCAGGGGTCATTTCACTAGGTGTTGGGGAGCCAGACTTCGATACGCCTTGGACGGTCCGCCAAGCGGCCATTAAGAGCCTGCGCCAAGGTCGGACCTTCTATACGGCTAATGCGGGTCTGATCGAACTGCGCAAAGAAATTGCCAAATACATTGACCGCCACTACGGCCTCCACTATGACCCAGAGGAGGAACAGATTGTCACGATTGGTGGGAGTGAAGCCATTGACTTGGCCTGCCGGGTTCTGATTAATCCAGGTGATGAGGTCATCGTGATGGACCCTAGCTATGTCTCCTACCTGCCTTCGGTTCAACTGGCTGGTGGGGTGCCTGTTCCCGTCCGCTTGAAGGCAGAGGACAAGTTCGTCATGCAAGCCGAACAACTCGAAGCAGCCATTACGGATAAGACCAAGGCCATTATCTTAAATTATCCGAATAATCCGACTGGGGCGGTCTGCTTAAGAGAGGACATTGAAGCCCTGGCTCAGGTGATTAAGGATCACGATCTTTACTGCATTACCGATGAAATCTATTCTGAAATTTGGTATGCCGATGAGCCTTATACCTCGATCGCCTCGATTCCGGGTATGAAGGAGCGGACCGTCTATATCAATGGTTTTGCTAAGGCCTTCTCTATGACCGGTTGGCGCTTGGGCTATGTCTGCGCTCCTAAAGAAATCACGGAACAGATGCTTAAGGTCCACCAATACACCATCATGGCAGCACCAACCACTTCGCAATATGCGGGGATTACCGCTCTCAAGGAGTGCGATGATGAGGTTGCCGATATGCGGGATGATTACTTGGAGCGGCGTAACTTCCTTATGAGTCGCTATCGTGAAATGGGCCTACCTTGCTTCGTACCAGAAGGGGCCTTCTACACCTTCCCAGACATTCGCGAATTCGGCTTGACCAGTGAAGAATTTGCCCTAGAACTCTTGGATCGAGAGAAAGTCGCAGTAGTTCCTGGTTCTGCCTTCGGTGAATCAGGCGACGGCTTCTTGCGGATTTCCTATGCTTATTCCATTAAAGAGCTGGAGCGGGCGATGGATAAGATTGAAAACTTTGTTAAAGAATTGCGCGCTGAAAAAGCTTAATACAATCAATTACCATGCCAAGTGAGGCAAATCCATGTCTAGTCGAGATCTGGAGCCTTGTCTTGGCATGGCTTTTTTAGTTCAGAGGTAAGGGTTAAAGAAAAGCTTTAGTTTTAATGGTATCTGAGTGTGAGTGCCTCTTGTCTCGCCCGGCCCGTGCTATAATAGAGCCAAGCTTTAAGGAGGTGTCTGAATGCGTTTAGTGGATTATATTGCGGCCCATAGTAGCCAGACTTTCGATGACATGCCCCTCAATGAAGTTGATATTGCAGCCTTAACGGAGCTGTCCAATTTAGAGCTGGATGACTTGGTGCCGGCTGACTTGACGGGGGAGGCCTGGGTGTCTTTAAGTCAGGTCCAAGCTTGGTTAGCCAAAAACTACCAAGCGAATACCCGGGATATTTGGCATTTCATTAGCCAGGGGCGTCATGCTGTTCTTGATGCCTTGGTGGAAACCGAACGCTTCCGCCAAGTCCGCCTTTATGGCTTTCGAAGTCTCTTAGACCAAGAGAAGGCCGTACAGTTTGCGGCTCTAATGGTCGAGATACCAGGCTATAAGAAATTAGTCATCTTTCGTGGGACGGATAATCATATTGTTGGCTGGCAGGAGAATTTCATGCTGGCCTATAAGAAGACCATGCCCTCCCAAAAGGCAGCTGGCCGCTACTTGACAGAAGTTATGGACCAGGGCGATCAAGATCAGGTCATCATAGCCGGGCATTCCAAAGGTGGTAACCTGGCCTTGGCGGCTGCTATCCAACAATCAGCTTCAGACCAGGGATTGATTGAAGGAATCTATGTCTTGGACTCGCCTGGTTTCTACGAGGAAACTTTTGAGCAAGCAGGTTTTAAGCGGATTCAGTCTAAGGTCTATGAGTACCTGCCGGAAGATTCCTTGATTGGGATTATCCTCCACACAGCGACTGCACCAACGATTATTAAGAGCGGAGGAATTTCTCTCCTCCAACACCTCCTCCAACTCTGGGAGATCGAGGGAGACCAGTTTAAAAGGGTGGAATCGACCACTGTGACCAGTCAGCTCAGCCAAGAAACCCTTAATATCTGGATGAAATGGCACGGACCAGAGGAAATTGAATTGTTGCTGACGCTTTTATTCGATGCCCTCTATAATACGGGGGTCCTCCGCCTCACCGATATTTCGGAACACTTCCGCACCTTTATCAACCGGCTCTATTCGGAGGCTCGAAAATTAGAACCAGAGGAGCGCCGTTTTATGGTGAAAGCTATCAATGATTTGTTACTCATTTGGGAGGACCTCCACCAGGACCGCCTCTACCAAGTCCAAAGTCGGCATAAGTCCCTGTCACTTTCAGCTGAGGTCCACTTACAGCTCAACCGACTCAATAGAGACCAGTCTTTGGCTAGTGTTTTGATTGGCTGTGTCTTAATGATGATGGGCGTTTTCCTCTTTTTAGAACCGGATAAGGACCTGCATATCTTTGCTGTGGCCTTTCTCTTAGGAACGGCCCTATCAGGCATTTGGGACCTCCGCCATTTCTATCAGGCGGGCCGCAAGCACCTCCATTATGGCAACTTACTGACGGGGTGTTTTTCTATTTTGACCTGTATCTGGGGGATCTATGACTATATCCAGGGTAGCCAACAAATTTTTCCCTATGTCCTAGGGGGCTGGATGCTTGGAATGGGCTTGGTCCGTGCCTACCAATTCTTCCGCCTTCGCTACGAAGACTCACCGGTTCCAATCTGGGGGAGCCTTTTATCTCTGGCGGGAATTCTTTTGGGCTTACTCCTCGTCGGCCATCCGGATTTTAGCCTTTACCTTCCTGACCTCCTCGCTTTGGCCTTTATCGTTCAGGGGATCCAGATGATTGTCAGCTACTTAATCTATCGTAAGGAGAGTGACCTCTATCGCTTCATTGACCGAGTCAAGCATGAGCATATGGATTGAGTCGACCTGGGATTCATGATAGCTTAGAGCTAAAATGATGGGAGGGGCTTATGATGTGTACAGGGATTCAGATGACTTATGACCAAGGGGTGGTGCTCGGCCGGACCATGGATGTGGAAGGGCCGGTGCCTTGGAATATCATCTACCAGCCAGCTGACTATCCTGCTGCCGATGACCTCTACTAGGGAGGGACTTACTGCGGACCTTATCGCCGTTTGGGGATTGGCTTTAGGGATTTGGACCCTCTAAAAGAAGGCATCAATGACCAGGGACTTATCGGCATCACCAATGAATTTGTAGGCCCCAAGCCGCGCTTCTCTAAACTTCCCCAGCCGGACAAGAAGAACCTGTCGAGCTATCACTTTTTGACTTATGCCCTGGCCAACTATGCCTCCCTTGCAGAAATCCTAGACGACCTGGACCAGCTTTGCCTAGCCAACCATGATCGAGAAGGACAGGCGGTCATCTGCCCCGACTTCCATTATATGTTCACAGATGACAGCCAGGCTTGCCTGGTCTTAGAACCTGACCGTGGCCGTTTAAAAGCGACTGTCAATCCTTACGGGGTAATGACCAATTCACCTGATATTGATAAGCATTTTAAGGCCTTAGAAAAGACTTTAGCAGTAGATGACTTGCGAGCTTTCAATGCTGCCAAGGACCTACCAGGGGGCTATGACCCCAAGTCACGCTTTATTAAGGCCTATTATCTAAAGGCGATGACGCCTCCAAACCAGGAAGAGGGCCAGGCACAAGCAGCTGCCTTTGATGTTCTGTCTGCCTTGACCCTCCCCCGTGGCTTTATCCGACCAGGTAATCGAAATGAGGGAACTTTTACCCGCTATAGTTCTGTCTATGCCAGCCAGAGCCAGACCCTAACTGTTCGTTCCGGGACCAATCCCTTGCCTTACCAGCTGAGTCTCAAGGACCTCGCCCAAGCAAGCGACCGCCGCGCCTTCTTCCTCCCCGACCACTTCCAGGCTTCCTCCTTAGAAACTTAGAGACTAAAAAAGCCAACTCCTATTTTACGGAGAGTTGGCTTTCGTTTTCTTCAAGCTGTTCAAGGGAAGGATCAGCCAGTCGATTGAGTTCGTCCTGGAGGGCCTGGGCCATCAGTTCTCGCTCCTTGCGAAACTTCATCCGACCAGTGAAGCGCAAGGGGCGGCCGATTTCAAATTCTTGCTTGTGCTTATTGGCGACTAGAGGGATGAATTGGATACGCTGACCATACTTTTTAAAGTAGAGCTGGTCGATGGTTAGGAAACCCTCATAGAGTTCCCCGATGCTTTGGTCGCTATTTTGATAGTCGATGTCGGGGAAGATCGCGATGGGCTGGCCGGCTTGGAGACTGGCCACGGATTCTCTGAAAGTTAGGCGGATCTTCTTACTCTGCCGGTAGACAGGGATGGACCGGGCGCTCTTGAGGAAGAAGACGCTGATTCGGGCAGCAGGCCAGGCTACGCATTTGGCTAGGACTTGGGGCAGGCCAAAACGTTTGTAGAAGGTGTAGGAGCTGAAGTGCTTGTAGCAGCTTTTGAATTGGGTCAGTTTGGCGAAGACCCAAGGCCGCATGAAAACTGGCGTCCAGATCATCAGACGCAGGGGCCCCTTGAGGTTCTCGTGGTGGGAAACGAAGATGGTCGGTTGATCAAGGTTCGGTAAATCTTCGCAATTAAACTGATACTTAGGCAGGAAGAGGCGGACGACACGCCTCAAAATGCGGAGACTCCAACCAAAATGTGCTGACATGAAATCAACTCCTTAACCTAGCTAATGGTCAATTACCAAGAAAACTGGCTATCTCTTAAATAATCGTTAAGACTATTCTATCATAAGTATAGCCTAGAACCACGCATGAGCTCTTATAAGCTGGCGAAAAACCTTGCACCCAGACTTTTAATATGCTTAACTGGAAGAAAATTATTCTATAATACGCGCAAAGAAGGTGGTTGTTAATGACTAAGAAAAATTATCCGACTGAACAACTGGAAGTGGAAGTAAAGGCCCTGGATGATAAGGGGATGGGCCTGGCGACTTATCGCTTTCCTGATACAGATGAAGGCAAGGGACGCAAGTTAAAGCTCCGCATCCCCAAGGCCCTGCCCGGAGACCGGCTCCTGATTAGCGTTCCCAATGCTCGGGGACGGCGCCGGGCTTGCTTAACTTATGACCGGATCCTGGAAGCTGCGCCGAGCCGAATTGGCGGCTATGAACTTGACCAGGCCCAAGTGGGTGGAGCGCCGTTAGAATTTATGGCCTATGAGGACCAATTGGCCTTTAAGCAGGCCATGGCCCAGACCTATCTAGCAGACCAAGGCTTTGATCCAGACCTTGTGGGGGAGGTCTGGGGCATGGACGATCCCTACCACTACCGCAATAAGATCGAGCTGAGCTTTTCCAAGGAAGGAGCGTTGGGATTTTTTGCCCAGGGCGACCAGTACCAGATTGTGGACTGGCAGGACAACATCCTGGCTCCTGAAATCTATATGCAACTCAAGGAAGAAATCCAGGCTTGGCAGAAGCATTGGGGACTGGCGGGATATGATAAGAAGTCCAAGCAGGGGCTCCTCCGCCAACTTCTTCTGCGCCAAGGCCAGAAGACTGGGAAAGTGATGCTGGCCTTATTCGCCAAGGAAGATAGCAGCCAGTTCCCTGAAGCTGTAGCAGACCTGATTTGGCGGATGGGGGCCTACACCGATGTTAAGAGCCTGATGTGGATTAAAAATACTGAAATTGCCGATAAGATGGGGGCTGACCAGGTGACTGTCTTAGCCGGCCGTGACTACATCCGTGATGAACTAGCCGGCTTCCACTATCGCCTCTACTTCGATACCTTCTTCCAGCCCAACCCTAGCCAGGCCCAGCGGATGATTGACCTCGTTCTTGATTGGGCAGACCTAAGCGACCAGAGCCTGGTCATCGACCTCTTCTGCGGGGTGGGGACCTTCAGCCTGCCCTTAGCCAAGCAGGCCAAGGCGTTGGCAGGTATTGAAATTGTCGATCAGTCCATCGAATCCGCCAAGCGTAATGCCCGGGAGAATGGGATTGACAATACCCACTTCATGGCCCGCGATGCCCGGCGCGGCTTGACCGAGATTGAAGACGATTGGGGTCAAGCCGACCTCTTGCTTCTCGACCCGCCCCGCAATGGGGCAGGGGGCAAGGTCATGCGCCGGATTGGCCGCTTGGGCACCGATAAGATCATCTACGTCTCCTGCAATCCCAAGACCCTGGCTAGTGACATGGCCTGGCTCAGAGACTATGGCTATCAGCTCGCCAAGATCCAACTCGTCGACCAATTTCCCCATACCCAGCACGTGGAGGCGGTTGCCTTGTTGGAGAAAGAGCATAAATAGCATTACAGCGAGCTTCTTGAGAGGTTGCGACTTCTGTTGAATAATGTGTTTAAGCAATGAAGTAGGATATAGATAAGGAAGAAGTTCCATTGATGGAGCTTCTTTTCTGTTTGAGGGAGAAGCTAACTAGGCCAAAGCTTTAACTATAAGAATATAACAAAAAACTATCATATTCCCTTTGCCTTCTAGCTGTTATACAATGAATCTATCCACCTCATCGCTGCAGAGAAGGGTGTGGTAAATTTTAAAGTAAAAAAAGACTGATGACATGTTTATTGTTCGCGCCTTGATCGAAGGTTTGCTAGTGGCTGTGATTTTTATTGCCTTACTAGGAATCTTGTCTGGGATCGTTTACAAGAAACTGAAGGCTAAATCTTCACCGACTAAGGAAGTGATGACCAAGGCAGTCAGACAAGTGGTAATTGATACAGACGATTTGAAAGAAGACCAGACAAGTTCTTTGATATCCAGGGAGGCAGACGACTCGTATTATACTTTCCTAGCTAAGTTAGAAGACTTAGTGGACGATCCACAGATCGAGCGGGTCTACCTGAATGTTGACCGTATGGACTTAAGCTTAGCCCAAATTGAAGAAGTCTGTCCCTTATTCGAAGAAATGGCCAAGCACAAGGAAGTCCTTGCTTATGGCACAACTTATGACCAGCAGACTTATCAAATGGCCTTATTAGCGCCCAAGATTTATATGCTGGATACCAATAATGCGAGCTTGTGGTTGCGGGGCTATGCTTATTATGACCTTTATCTCAAAGATTTCTTGGCTAAGTTTGGCCTTAAAATGCATGTCTTATCAATTGGAGACTATAAGCTAGCTGGTGAAGCCTACCACCATAATCAGATGAGTCCAGCGAGGCAAGAATCCCTGCAAGCCCTAGGGCACGAGTCTTTGACCTATTTCATTGATTTGCTTAAAGAAAAGCGCGGGCTAGATATTGAGGAAGCACTCTTAGCAGGGGACCTTGTTCTGGCTAACCGCCAACAGGCCCTAGCATTGGGCTTGGTCGATGGCTACCTGGGCTACGACGACTTAGATATTCACGACTCAGAGCATACCGTTTCATTTGATACTTATGAGTGTCTGAGCGATAAGGAAAGTCACCTTGGCCTAAAGCCGCTCAAAAAATGGACCAGTCGCTCGGCCGACCAAGACGAGCTAGCCCTTATCTGTCTCTCGGGGACGATTCAATCCAAGCCTGGCCAAAAAACACATATTTCTTACGAGAATGTTAAGAATAAGGTCGACCAGATTAAGAAGATGGATCATGTGCGCGGCCTGGTGATTCGACTTGATAGTCCAGGTGGGGAAGCCCTTGAAGCAGAGAAGATCTATCAACTATTCAAGCATTTAGACTTACCGACCTATGTCTCGATGGGCGATTATTGTGCCAGTGGGGGCTATTACATTGCTTGTGCAGGAGAGCGCTTATTCGCTAATCGAAATAGCTTAACAGGGTCGATTGGCGTGGTGGCCATGGTTCCAGAATTTACTGGGACCATAGAGAAATTAGATCTCCATCTGGAAAGCGTCAGCAAGGGGCAAGGGACCGATTTTTTGAACCCCTTCGAGCCCCTGTCTGATGAATCGAAAGGCCGTTACGTTGCTAGTATGGAAGCTGTCTACACTGAGTTTAAGGACCGGGTATCGGCTGCGCGAAAGATAGCGGCAGACGACTTGGAGCCCTTAGCTGGCGGCCGAGTTTACCTGGGACAGCAGGCCTTCCACAAAGGCCTAGTCGATGAGATTGGCTCTCTGAATGACTGCGTGGAGGCTCTAGCTAAACACCTAGGACTTGAAGATCCAGATCTTGTCTATATCCAAGAGAAAGTCGATAGCCGTGACCTACTCAAACAAGTAGGCGGCCCCTTGACCTTAAACACAGTAGAAGACCTCTTGAAGGCCCAATTGCTCGAAAAGAATCCTATTCAATTCTATGAGAGGGTTCGCCGCAAAATATAGTAGTAATGATAAATAGCTTGCGCCTAAAAAGTTGACTGGAATCCCTATGTCCTCCAAAAGCGATGCAAGAAATTAAAAGACAAGTTCAAGTATTTGTTTTATCATAGGCTTAAAAGACTGATAGGAGGGGGAAAAATGACCAAGCAAGTCCAAGCCTGCCAAAAGCTGTGGGCACAAAATAAGTACCTGGTATTGAGCAAGTCACAGAAGATCTACCGAGAAATTCGAGAGTATTTAAAAAATGACCAGCCTGAATTAGCTGTGCTAGAAACTTATATCGAAGAGGCAAAAGCCTTGCCCGAAGACCCTGGCCAGGTCGTCAATGCCTACCAGCATGTCTGGGGCTACTTTAAAAAGTTGGCAACCGACCAAGAGAAGGTTGATTTTATGAACTTGTTGTCGGCATACTGGGAGGGGCAAGTGGAGCAGGACCAGCTGGCTGAGGCAGCGAGAAGGCTTTTAGCAAGCTATCCCAATGACTATTTAGGCCAATCCAAGTTATTGGAACAATGAGTGATGTAACAGCTCGTAAGCTTTTAAGAGCTTTAGTTGATAAAGAAGTTCTTTGTTGGCATGGAAATTCAAAGCGAGATCCTAGACAATATTACACTCTCTTAAGTGAGTGTAAACGTTGAAGAGTAGTTCGGAGCATCTTACAGTAATTCCCAACACTTTTAGCTAATTAAAGCGCTTTCTACAGGTTTGGCGTAAGTTGAAGTAATTCAGACTAGCGTGAACTTGTTGAGAGTAGTTTGTTCGAAATCATTCCTGTGTTTTAGAATTTTTCATCATCATTTTCCTGCTATCCCAGTATGATTAAGGTATCGTTTATTTCAAAGCTAAAGCTAAGAACGAACCTCTGACAATTCTTGTAGTGTCAGAAGTTCGTTCTTGTTTGTTAGAAAAAACACTATGATCTGATAGAATAGAAGTGAAGGATAAGAAGATATGAAGGACTGTCAACATTTGAGGAGGTTTGACATGAATTCTCTGCTTTTAGTTGAAGATGATCCCGCGATTGGCCAAGAGACTGTCGACTTTTTGACCAAGCATGGTTTTGATGTGGGCTTGGCGAGGAATTTCGCAGAAGGACAAGCAGCAGCTAGGCAATCCTACGATCTGGCTATTCTCGATTTAAATTTGCCGGATGGGAATGGTTTTGATCTTTATCTAGCAGAGGAGATGATCAAGGATGCAGACACTAGAAGAAGTGAAGGAAGCGCGTCAAGCAGCTCAAGAAGTTTTGTTGGGTTTGGATAAAGCCATTAAATCCCTGCAAGATGCCTCTGGTTGGGGCGTGATGGACTTATTAGGCGGAGGATTCTTCTCGTCTATGATGAAACGCGATCATATGAAAAGGTCTAACCAAGAGCTTGAAGACCTCAAACGTGGCCTAGATAAATTGGACCATGAACTGGCTGACCTCGGTCTATCCCTCCCAGATGAAATTAGTGATACTTGGGGCGATAATTTCGTGGATGTCTGGTTAGATAATACCTTCATTGACGCCAAGGTCCAATACGAAATCAAAGACCAGCTCAAGGCCCTCCAGAAGCTCCGTCAGTCGATTGTTGAACTGGAGGAGGACTTGGCTGCGAAGATGGAAAATTTGAAGGAAAGTGATAGTGTTTAGAGAAATTGGTCGCTAAAATAAGCTTATAAAATCCACAAAAAAGTTATTTTTGTTCTGAAATGACTTTTTTTAATCGTTTTTATTGAATTTCTTGCTAACTTTTGACCGTATTTGATTGTTTTTGATTATGAAAGCGATTTAATTTGTAAAAAGGGCTGTGAAAAATTTAATTAGTAGGGTATAATGAACTCGGTAAAAATTTTAGGAGGTATTTTTGATGGCTTTTTTAGTGAATGGTAACGAGATTTTACAACACGCTCGCGACAACCAATATGCAGTGGGTGCATACAACACAAACAACTTGGAATGGACACGTGCATTAATTCGTGGGGCGAAAGAAACTCGTACACCATTATTAATTCAAGTGTCTACTGGTGCTGCTAAATATATGGGTGGCTACAAAGTGGTTCGTGACTTAGTCCTGAATGAAATGGATGCTATGGAAGCTGACATCCCAGTCATCTTAAACTTAGACCATGGTGACTTCGCAGCTGCTAAGGAATGTATCGACTTAGGCTATTCCTCAGTTATGTATGATGGCCATGATCTTCCCCTTGAAGAAAACTTGAAAAACACCAAAGAAATCGTTCGTTTAGCTCATGAACGCGGGATTTCTGTAGAAGCTGAAATCGGTAAAATTGGTGAAAACCAAGGTGTCGGTGAATTAGCTTCTGTTGATGAAGTTGTGATGTTTGCTGAAGCAGGCGTTGACAAATTAGCTTGTGGTATTGGTAACATCCACGGGGTTTACCCAGAAGGCTGGGAAGGCTTAAACTTCGAACGCTTGAAAGAAATCGCTGATGCAGTGGATAATCCATTGGTATTGCACGGTGGTTCAGGTATTCCTCAAGACCAAATTCAAAAAGCAATCTCACTGGGTATTGCTAAGATCAACATCAACACTGAATTCCAATTAGCTTTCCAAAAAGCAACTCGTGAATACATCTTAGCTGACAAAGATATCGACAAAGCGAACAAGGGTTATGACCCACGTAAACTCCTACGTGCTGGGACTGACGCAATTACTGAATCTATGAAAGAAATGATCGGCTGGATGGGAACTCGTCCAATCGACAACAAAGACTCTAAAGTTGTCTTTGATGAAGCTTCATTAAACGAAGAATAATTAAGTCTATCACTCAAAAAAGCCAGGCTTTCACTGCCTGGCTTTTTAATATTAATGGCTTATTTAAAATGGAAGAAGTAGGTCGTAGCTTTTCCTGATCCATCTGGGAGCTCGTCGACTTCTTCACCATCGAGCTTGGATTCAAGGACCATATCTTCAGCATCGCCATCGAGGATGATATCAAATTGGTAAGTTGGGAGGTCTGTGCCTTCTACTTTCTTAGCAATCAAAGTCTTAGCTTCTTCTTCGGAGACTTGTTGGATGAAGTGGTCATCTTGGCTTTCGTCTTCGAAGTAGATCCGGGTATAGAGAGGGTAGGAGACCCCACTGGCGTGGACAAAGGCGAGAATATGAGGAGATTGGGAAAATTCGGGATAGTCTTTTTCTAGGATAGCTCCAGGTTTGAAGGTTCTGAAGCTGTATGCTCCACTTTCATCTGTAATGGTTCGCCCAAAGCCTACAAAGCTAGGATCATAGCCTTCCCGGTCCTTAAAGGCAGGGTGGTTGAAGACCCCTTCGGAATTAGCCTGCCAAATTTCAACAAGGACGTTAAATAGAGGCTTACCGTCTGAGCCGAAGAGATTTCCCTGGATGATAATTTCTTGGCCTTGACCACCGTCTTCGATTAGGTCATTAGTGATATGGTCATTGGCTTCATCAGCCACCAGTCCTAGACTGGCATAGGGCCCCACTGTTTGTTGGGGCGTTCGGATGGGGTCGAGGTGTTCTTGGTCTACCTTAGTCATCGATTAAGTCCACTCCTTTATCTTTGAGATCTTGGCGTTCTTCGTCACTGAGTTGGTGGCGGTTAGGCATGGTTGGGGAAGCACTTGAGCCGCGGAGTACCATGTCGAATTGGTAGCCTAGGGCCCAGTCTGGTTCGGTGAAGTCGTGATTATAAGTTGCCACAACGCGCTTGCGCTCGTCTTCATCGAGATCGAGGTAGATCCCTTCGTCATAGTCTAGGAGAGGGTCCCCTTCGAAGTAGAGTTGGGTCACTAAACGGTCGGCGAGGGCAGGTCCCATCACTGAGAAGTGGATATGGGCAGGTCGCCATTGGTTGATATCGGGTTTCCAGGCATAGTTACCAGGTTTGATGGTGGTAAATTCGTAGTTGCCGTCTTCATCTGTGTAGGTCCAACCGCTCCCGATGAAGTTCGGATCGAGGGGGGCATCCCAAGAGTCTAACTTATGGATATAGCGGCCCGCTGCATTGGCTTGCCAAATTTCGATAAAGGCTTTAGGAACAGGCTTTCCATTCTCATCGAGGACGCGGCCCTTGACAATAATGCGTTGGCCAATGGCTTCGTCGCCAGTGCCAGCATTTTTGGTGAGGTCATCATTTTTACCATACTTATCAACGAGGGCGGGGCCAGGACCCGGCTCAAAGAGAGGGAAGAAGGATTTGAATTCTGCTTCATCCATTTCGTGGCCGTATTCTTTAATGTGTTCCCAGGCTTGGGCGTTCTTCAGGCTTTTGTTAGTCATCTAAGACGTCCTTTCTTTTGTGGGCTTTAAAGTTAAATTAAAGGGTTGTCTGTATCCTAGCACAGCTCAAAATAAACATGCAAATAAAAACAATCATGCAAATATCGTTATTTTTTTCTGCTGCTAGAGGAAAGTTAGTTTTTAAGCAAAAAGTCCTTTAAACTGGGCTTTATAGCCTGGGCTGATTATCAGCCAAAGCTTGCTTCAACGATCACTGCAAACAATATTGTATTAGAAGGCCTGGTCGGGTGGACAGGGAGGACGCCATCAGGCATAATAGATCTTGATTGAAGGAGGCGTTTGCTATGAAGATTATCTTATCCCCAGCCAAAGAGCAGGATCTTTCTCATCCTCTAACCGAGGATTGGGATCTGTCCGCTAAGAGTCAACAAATCGTTGACCAGGTGAAAAGCCTGGAAGGGGGCGAGCTCCAAAAAGCTCTTAAACTGTCGGACAAGCAAGCTGGTCCGGTTCAGGAGATGATAGCAGCTTTTGACCAGAAGACGACTTATCCAGCCATCCAGCTCTATCATGGACTAGCTTTCCGGCAATTTGACTTGGAGAATTTGACCGCCAGCCAGGAGGATTATCTCGCAGACCATGTCGTGGTTCTTTCCGCTTTGTATGGTCCTATTAGCGCTTTTACTCCGATCAAGGCCTATCGTTTGGACTTTACCATGCCCTTGCGGATCGATGGTCAGTCCTTGCGCCAATATTGGAAGGGGAGTTTCGACCAGGCCTTCCAACCAGGCGAAGTGGTGGTTAATCTCGCGAGTCAAGAATATGCCAGCATGCTCCAAGTTGATCGTTATGACTGGCTTGAGGTCGAATTCTGCCAATATCGCCAGGGCAAATTGAAGAAGGCTCCGTCTGCTACCGCCAAGAAATTACGGGGCAAGATGGCTAATGCCTTGGTCCACGACCAGGCGGAAAGTATCGAAGCACTTAAGACTTTTCAAGCGGAGGGCTTTACTTATGCCCCGTCAGCTTCTAAAGAAGGGCTTTTAGTCTTTATCCAAGACGAGGAGGATCAGACCTGATGAACTATCAGAATCCCTACCGGAAGAAAGTCAAGAACAGCCACCTTTTGTTGGTTTCCTGCCAGGTCTGCAAGGCCGATTTAGCGATTTACTATAAGGTAGGGCGGGGTAACCTGATCAAACTCCAGGTCCACCGCATCCACTCGGCTAACTTCCCCCTCCAGCCTCTAGCTAAAGCCTTGAACTGTCCGGAATGTGGCCAACAAGTCGCTTCCTTAGCAGATTACAAGGGGAAGCCCTGCTACTTTCTCTTCCGGTCTTTAACCACTAGCCGTCGCATCTCCAGCCACGACCTGGCTTAAGTATTCTTAATTACTCAAAATAGATTAAAAAGGACTGAGCAATTTGTCTTAGTCCTTTTTACTTGTGATTCAATTTTCAAATTGTTATTCTTTTATTCTATTTCCTTACAAAATACTGACAAATCAAACTTTTATACTGTCAAATCTTTCTCTAAAAAAGAAAATTATGGTAGACATGAATAGGGTATCAGGCATAAAATAGTTAAGTGATGAACATGTAACTGAGAATTAGAATCAATGAGAGGCGCATATGTATTTAGCCATGTTAACAAAAGGAGAGACAGGAACGATCGCTCGTCTAGTCGGTTCCAAGCAAATTGTGAAACGTTTAACGGACCTGGGCTTCGTACCCGGAGCTGAAATTACGGTACGAAACGAACTAGCGGGGGATTTGATTGTGGACTTGAAAGGGACTCGCCTGGCCTTGAATCGCTCTATGGCCATGCATATCCTGCTTCGCTAAAAGGAGAGAAAGTAAGAGATGAAAACCTTAGACCAAGTAACATTGGGAGAAAGTGTTCGGGTGAAGGGCGTCCATGCTGAAGGGATCTTAAGGCGACGCCTCCGGGATATGGGACTGACCAAGGGGGCCCAAGTGACCCTGCGGAAGTTGGCACCCCTTGGCGACCCTATGGAATTGACCGTTCGGGGCTATGAGTTGAGTTTGCGGAAAAAAGATGCCGCATGTGTTGAAGTGGAATAAGGAGTGAATGATGACGGTTAAATTGGCATTGGCCGGTAATCCGAATACCGGCAAGACAACCCTTTTTAATGCATTGACAGGATCGAATCAGAGAGTGGGCAACTGGCCGGGAGTAACGGTCGAGAAGAAAGGCGGAGCGCTCAAGGCCGATAGCTCGGTCTGGTTAGAGGACTTGCCGGGGATTTACTCCCTGTCTCCCTATACTTCGGAAGAGTTGATTTCTAGAAATTATATCTTGGAGGAAGACCCTGACCTGATCTTAAATATTGTGGATGCTTCCAGTCTTGAACGTAACCTCTACCTCACCACCCAATTGACAGAAGTGGGGATTCCGGTTGTCGTGGCCCTCAACATGATGGATATTGCGAAGAAACGCGGCATCCAAATTGATAGTCAGCGTCTCAGTGAGGCAATGGGCTGTTCGGTAGCCCCTATATCGGCCCTTAAATGGACCGGGGTCGCTAAATTGACGGAAGCAGCAATTGTCCGCGCTGAAGAAAAGCTTCCTTACCAACCCCCTAAAAAATACCCCCACCGAGTCGAGAAGGTGATTGGTGAGATTGCTGAGATTATAGACGGACAGGTGCCGGCTGACCGCCTGCGCTGGTATGCGATCAAGACTTTTGAACGCGATACAGAAGTGGTCGAAGGACTTGACCTATCCGATGACCAAGCCAAGTCAATCGAAGCGCTTATCGACCAGCTGGAGAACGCCTATGATGACGATTCAGAAGGGATTATGGCAACGAGCCGCTATGAATGGATTAGCCAGATGATTGCCGACTGTGTCCAAGAAGAAAGCCAAGAGGAGTTGAGCTTGACTGACCGAGTGGATGCCATCGTCACCAACCGCTTCCTGGCCTTGCCCATTTTTGCGGGTGTGATGTATTTGGTTTATTATCTGGCCGTTTCAACGATCGGTAAGCAAGGGACAGACTGGGTCAATGACCAGGTCTTCGGCGAATTTGTCCCTGAACACCTGGGCGGGCTCTTGGCGAGTCTAGGCGTGTCGGACTGGCTACAAGCCTTGATTATGGACGGGATTGTGGCTGGTGTGGGGGCTGTCCTAGGCTTCTTACCGCAGATGATGGTGCTCTTTATCTGCCTAGCCTTCTTGGAAGACTGCGGGTATATGGCCCGGATTGCCTTTGTCCTCGACCGAATCTTCCGTAAGTTTGGCTTATCTGGGAAGTCTTTCATCCCCATCTTAGTTTCGACCGGTTGCGGGGTTCCGGGCATCATGGCGGCGCGTACCATTGAAAATGACAATGACCGCCGCTTGACCATTATGACGACCACCTTTATCCCTTGTGGAGCTAAGTTGCCGATTATTGCTCTGATTACGGGGGCCTTCTTCCCCCATGCCGACTGGGTGGCCCTATCGACTTATTTTATGGGGATTGGCGCCATCGTTCTCTCAGGGATTATGCTCAAAAAGACCCGCTGGTTTGCGGGGGATCCGGCACCCTTTGTTATTGAACTGCCAAGCTACCACCTGCCGAGCTTAAGCGGGGTCTTGCGGACAGTTTTTGAACGGACCAAAGCCTTTGTCAAAAAAGCCGGCACTATCGTCCTCTTGTCAACTGTGATGATTTGGGCCCTGCAGACTTTCGACTGGCAGCTGAACTTGGTGGAAACAGGAGACTCTATCCTGGCGAGTTTGGGCCGTGTCTTAGCCCCTCTCTTTGCGCCCTTAGGCTGGGGTGATTGGCGGGCTGCTGTGGCTTCAGTAACTGGTCTTTTAGCCAAAGAAAACTTGGTAGGGACTTTCGGCATTCTCTTTGGCTATGCGGAAGCTGCTGAAGATGGGGCAGAGTTCTGGCCCCAACTGTCCCAGGCCTTTACACCGATTGCTGGTTATTCACTGATGACCTTCAACTTGCTCTGCGTGCCTTGTATGGCAGCTGTGGGGGCCCTACGTCGGGAGATGATGGACGATAAAATGACTCTTTTTGCGGTGATTTACCAGTGCTTCCTAGCCTACGGTATTTCGCTGATGATCTACCAGTTCGGGACTTGGTGGACAACCGGTCATTTTGACGTTTGGACAGCCATGGCTTGCCTGACTTTAGCAGGTATGGTGTACATGGTCTTCTTCAAGCGTCCATACCAAGCCAAGCCTGCCTTGGCTCATTTAAGGAGGGTTTAATATGGGAGATATTTTAGTCTTGCTGATCCTTATTCCGATCATATTCTATGCTGGACGCACCGTCTATCAAGAATTCCACGGGCAAGGTCCCTGTGCCGCCTGCGCCTTTAAGCGAGAAGGTTGCGCCGGCTCCTGCAAGCCGATCAAAAAGGCCAAAGTAAAGGGTCAAAGCTCCTACTATTGCAAGTTAAAATAGCTGAAGCTACAGACCCAAAATAAGTGAAGGAAGTACTTATATCTATCATTTGAGCCTTATAGTTACAGAAGCATAAAAAATGCCAAGTCATTTAATCGACTTGGCATTTTTGTTTTAAGCTGGGCTTTGGCGACCTTGCCAATAGGCGTAGAGAGTGCAGGCGAGTGCACAGAGTAGAGAAGGCAGGAACCATTCCAAACCGTATTGGCTAAGGGGAAGCTGGCTGATAAAGTTTAAGATCGGCTCTAGCTTCAAGGTCTCGAAGTAACGGCCTAAGATGGCTAGGGCTTGGACTAAACCAATCAAGCCTGCACCGATGACCGCTCCAGTATAAGTGGCATTGTATTTAATGTGACGGTCGAAGAGTGAGAAGATGATCAGGACCATCACGATCGGATAGATCAGGGTCAATACAAAGCTGGCAAAGTCAATAATCCGTGTTGTTCCTACTAAAGAAATCACGAATTCAATAGCCACACAGGTCAGTGTCACTGCCTGGTAGGTCCAGCGTCCCTTGGATTGGCCCACGAAGAAGCTGGCACAGGCGGAGGTGATCCCCACGGCCGTAGTTAAGCAGGCCAGAGTCACGCAGACCCCCATGATGAGATTGCCATAGGGGCCGAGAATTTGCGCTACAGTCCCGGTGAAAACGACAGTCCGGTCATCCGCTATGGTAAAGAGGCTAGAGACCGTTGAGCCTGCGTAAGTGAGCGACAAGTAGACGACCGCTAAGAGGGCAAAGGCGACGATCCCAACTAGGACACCGGCCTTCATTTGAGTCTTCTTATCTGTATAGCCCCGCTGCTTCAGTTCAGACATGACCACGCTGGCAAGAATCGAAGCGGCTAGAGCATCCATGGTCTGGTAACCCTCCCTAAAGCCATAAGCGAAGGTATGGTCGATTTGACTAGCTTGGGGGGCGCCCACAGGATTAATAATCGCTGAGATGACGAGAACCGTTAGAATGATAATAATAGCTGGTGTCAGGTACTTCCCAATATTGTTGATCACCTTACTTGGATTGAGGGCTAAATAGGCCGTCAAGGAGAAGAAGATCAAAGAAGTGATCCAAATTGGGGCGTCGGGCCAAAGTGATTGGACGAAGACCTCATGCGTTGTGGCCCCGGTCCGCGGTACGGAGAAGAGGGGGCCAATCAGAACTACTGAGATCCCGGCGAGGATAATTCCAAATTTAGGATGGACTCGCCGTCCTAAATCATCCGCCCGTCCCCCCAGGGCTATGGTCACGAGGACCCCCAGGATGGGGAAGAGAGGGTCTGACATCAGAAAACCAAAGGCAGCATTTAACCAATTCTCGCCGCCCAGAACGCCTAGATATGGCGGAAAAATCAAATTTCCAGCGCCAAAGAAGATGGCAAAGAGGGCGAAACCAATAATAATAATGTCTTTTGTTTTTATATTCATTATAACAATCTTTCTATTTATGATGGTACCTATGATAACACAAAAAATTAACGAATGAGAGAGTTTTACCAAATTTATTTAGAAAATTTCCACAAATGATCAGTTTTGCTTATTTATTGTTTCAATTGTCCTTACAAATCGACAGTGATTGCTTTGCTGTTTGACTGACCGAATTATGGAAAAATTCGAACAAAACATGAGCCCTGAACGCCTAAAGAGATCTGAGATTAGATCCCTTTAGGTGTTTCAGGGCTTTAAAATATCATTGAGAACCTACAAGAGGCTTTGGATATGTTGGCCGAGTTTTTTGAGGGAATGGCTGGGCTCGTAGCGGGCGACGACTTGGCCATTGCGGTCAACCAGGAATTTGGTGAAATTCCACTTGATATCTGGATTCTGCTGGTAGTTCTTATCCTGAACTTTGAGCATAGCGGCGAGGGCCAAGCCCTTAGCTGACTTACCGAAACCATGGAAAGCTTGCTGGCTCTTAAGATAGCGATAGAGGTCTAATTGGTCGGGACCATTGACTTTAGCCTTCTTCATTTGAGGGAATTCGGTTTGGTAGTTTAACTGGCAGAATTCTTGGATATCCTGGTCAGATCCGGGCGCCTGGTCTTTAAATTGATTGCAGGGGATATCGATGATCTCTAAGCCCTGGTCGTGATAGTTGTCATAGAGCGCTTGAAGGTCTTTATACTGACCAGTGAAACCACAACGGGTGGCTGTGTTGACGATTAAGAGGACCTTGCCTTTGAGCTCTGCTAGGTCTAAGGTAGTCCCATCTGGACGCTCGACAGAATAATCATAAATGGTCATAGCTTTAATTCCTCCTCACTTATATTATAGAGCACTTGCTGGCTTTATAAAATGATTCGCTCATGATTTTAAAAACCGAATTTCTCATCTTCCTTGCGCAGAATTTCTTGGTAGGTCTCGGCTAGGACCATGGTTTCATCCACCAGGTCCTTGATGCGGAAGAGGACGTCATCATTGTGGATCTCGTCGATACCGAAGTCGCGATCGTTGAGATAAACATAGCGGGGAGTCACATTAGCCTTCATATAATTGAGGATGGGCTTCAATTGGAGCTCTGGAATGAGGTAGTGGCGGTTAGAGCCAGAAGAGGCGATGATGCCCACTGTTTTATGTTCCAAGCCTTTTTGGGGGAGGAGGTCAAAGACATTCTTCAGGCTGGCAGGGATGGAGGCTTGGAAGATGGGAGTGCCGATGAAGAGCACATCGGCGTCCATGACAGACCGGGCGACAGTTTTAGTATCCCCCTTGTAGTCTAGGAAATTACGCCCATCCGCAAAGACCATGTCCAGTTCCTTGAGGTTGAGATAGTTTAGCTTGTGGTCGCCGTAATGGTCTTGGAGTTCTTGGTAGAGGGCTTTAGTGGCAATTTCTGTTTTGCGGCCCACATTGGAGCCGGAGAGTACGAGTATATTCATGCTTTATCCTTTCTATTGGCGGGTATATTTCTTGACGGTAGGGATGACTTTCTCACCTAGGAGGTCGATCATGCGGCGGATATCATCCATGGGAATGCCGCCAAAGTCGATTTGAGCGGTATAGCGTTGGTTGTTGAAGAGCTCATGCTGGTAGAGGATTTTATCAATAATAAGCTCAGGGTCGCCCACATTGAGGGAGTCTCGGTAGTCCTTAGCCTGGGCAAAGAGCCGCTTGTCAAAGCCAGTGCCATTAGCCTTGCGCATGCCTTCGTCCAAGTGTTTGTAGTAGTTTTTGAAGGCGGTGTTCTGGTCTTCGTGGATGTACATGAGGCCAGAAGTGGTCACAGGCATAGCCTCTGCATCAAAGTCTTTTTCATGGAGGACGGACCGGTAAATATCAATGGAATGTTTGAAGTATTCGGAAGATCCACCAAGGGTCGTAATGTACATAGGGACCCCTTTAAGGCCGGCTTTGATAGCGGAGTCTGCGGGGCCACCAACTGCCCGCCAGATGGGGAGGCCTTCTTTAGACCGGGGGAGGACCCGGGCTTTATCCAGGCTAGGGCGGAATTGTCCGGACCAGGTGACCTCTTCTTCTTCATTAATCTGGAGGAGGAGGTCTAATTTTTCTTCGTAGAGGGCTTCATAATCTTTGAAGTCATAGCCCAAGAGTTCAAAAAGCCCGATGCGTGAGGCCCGGCCTGCGACAATTTCCATCCGACCACCGGACAGTAAGTCAATGGTCGCCGCATTCTCATAGACGCGGACGGGGTCGGAGGTGGAAATAATGGTCGCAGCGGAAGCAATGCCAATCGTGTCCGTTGCTTGGGCGATGGCAGAGAGGATGATCATATGGGCCTGGGAGATGAAGTATTCTTGGTGGGATTCGCCTAGGTGGAAGATATCTACCCCGGCATCTTCAGCTAACTGGGCCATTTCAATGAATTGTTGGAGCCGGTTTTCGGGGCTGACCCAGTCTCCTGTATGGGGGTTGGGCATATAGTCACCTAGGCTGTAGAGGCCAAATTCAAGGCCCTGGCTGCGGTCAATTTGTGGGATAATATGTGGATTGTTTGTCATTTTTATGCTCCTTTTTGCGTGTATTTTTTCACAACGGGTAGGACCTTCTCAGCGAAGAGGTCCAGGGTCTGTCTGATACTGTCCATACTTTGGCCGCCAAAATCAATCTCACCATTGAAACGTTGCTGGCCAAAGAGCTCGTATTGCATGAGTAATTTATCGATAATAAGCTGGGACTCTCCGACCGTCGTGATGCTCTTAACCGACTGGCCCTGGGCAAAGGCCCGCTTGGAGAAGGGCTGGCCGTTGGTTTTCCTGAAACCAGCGTCCAAGTGGGGCCAGAAGTCGCGGTAGGCCTGGTCTGTGCTTTCGCGCAGGAAGAGAAAGCCGCCTGTTTGCACAGGGAGTTTGCTTGGGTCATGACCGTATTCCTCGGCGGCATCACGGAAGACCTGAATCCGCCGCGCATAGGTCTGGGCTGCTCCAGCCAGATGGGCTTGGTAGATCGGCATGCCTAACTTGCCGGCTTCATAGGCTGAAGCATCTGAATTCCCGATGGCCCGGTAGATGGGTAGGCTGTCCGCTGCAAAAGCTTCGGGCAGGATGGCCTGGTCCTAAGTTCAGGTCGGAAGTCGCCAGACCAAGTGATCCGATCCTTATGCCTTAGTTCCCAGAGCAGGCGGATTTTCTCTTCGAAGAGGGCATCGTAGTCTTTATAGTCATAGCCAAAAAGATCGAAGGAGCCCACGCGAGAGGCGCGGCCAGCGACAATTTCCATCCGTCCCTTAGAGATGAGGTCAATAGTCGCCGCATCTTCGTAGACCCGGACAGGATCGAGGACCGAGAGGGTAGTGACGGCTGAGCCAATCTTGATGGAATTTGTTTCCCTAGCAATGGCTGATAGGATAATGAAATTGGATTGGGAGACGAAATAATCTTGGTGGGATTCTCCGACCTGGAAGGCATCGAAGCCTGCATCTTCAGCTAATTTAGCGAGTTGAATCAGTTCTTCGAGTCGTTCAGCTGCGCTTAGCTTCTTTCCGCTAATTGGATGAGGCAGGTGGTCACCTAGACTATAGAGGCCAAATTCGAGGCCTGCTTGCTTGGTCATCTGTATGCTCCTTTCGCTAAATATTCACTATCATTATAGAGGAATTTATTTCGAAAGTGAAACAAATAGTTTTGGCCGGAAAGATTAGGGGATTGGCAAAGCTTTTGTTATAATAAAGAAAACGCTTAAAGGAGTGGTAAATAATGGATGCAACTGAAATTCTAAGAATACTCGAGGAGGATATGGGTGTTGGGATCTTTGCTACCGTCGATGCTGAGGGGAAACCGCACGCACGGCCCATCCATATTGGCTTAGCTAATGACAAAGGGATATTCTTCATGACTAGTCCCAAGACTAAGTTTTACGAGCAGTTATCGGCCAATCCCAACCTAGCTATCGCGGCCTTCCAGACCGATGATTACCTGGTTCAAAGTATCCGGATTGAAGGCAAGGCTCGAGAAATAGGACGAGATAAATTGGCAGAAGTCTTATCCAATAATCCTTTCGTTGACCAGGTTTATCCTGATCAAACCGACCGCGATGATATCCAAGTCTTCCAGGTCTATGAGGGCCAAGGTTTCTATCATAGCCTGAGCCAAGGACACAAGTATGTCTTTGAACTTCCTGGCGATGGACCTGCCAGAGACCTCTAGGAGGTGGAGACAATGACCTCTTCCAACAAAAGGAGCTTGCAGGCCTGGCAGAGCTGGGCCATCGTCCTGGGAGTCAGCGCAGGGATTTACTTCTTTCCCTGGCGGCCTGGTGATTTAAGGCCAGAAGCCCTGCATATGCTAGCTATCTTTGTGGGGACCATCTTGGGGATCATCCTCAAGCCCCTCCCCATGGGGGCAGTAGCTATGATTGGCTTGGCAGCGACTCTTGTGACAGATACGGTGCCGAGTGCAGAGGCTTTTTCCGGTTTTTCATCTAAGAGTGTCTGGTTGGTGGTCATGGCTTTCTTTATCTCTAAGGCCATCATTAAGTCAGGGCTGGGCCAGCGGATGGCTTACCGCTTTATTCAAGTTTTTGGGAAAACAACCCTGGGCTTGACCTATGCCCTCTTAGCTGTAGACTTGGTGCTCGGTTCAGCCACACCGTCCTCTACAGCGCGGGCAGGCGGTGTCATGGCACCGATTGCCCAGGCATTGGCCCGGTCTTATGACTCTTACCCCCATGAGGCTTCTCGCAAGCGGATTGGAGCCTATCTGATGAATTGCCTCTACCACGGTGATTCGATAGTAGCCATCTTCTTCCTGACGGCTGGCGCGACTAAGCCACTGGCCCAGGCCATTGCGGCTGACTTCGGGATTGAAATTACTTGGATGAATTGGTTCTTGGGAGCTCTGGTTCCCGGCGCTATTTCGCTTCTAATTGTTCCCTTGGCTTTTTTACTCTTATCACCACCGGAACTTCGGGCTACTCCCCAGGCTGCTCAAATGGCCCAGGAGGAATTGGAAGCCCAGGGGCCCCTATCCAGGGATGAGAAGTGGACAGGAGCGATTTTTGTCCTAGCTTTAGTGCTCTGGGTAACGGGATCCTGGCACTTCTTGGATGCAACTTCAACGGCTGTATTAGCTGTGGCCTTCTTACTCCTCGCAGGGGTTCTATCCTGGCAGGACATCTTAGGGGAGACGGGAGCCTGGAATACCTTGTCCTGGTTTGCTGTCCTAATGATGATGGCCGAGCAGTTGAATAGTCAAGGCTTTATTCCTTGGTTCAGTGAGCGTGTGGCAGGAGCCCTTGCTGGCTATTCCTGGCAGTGGGTCTTTGTAGCCCTCTGTCTCTTGTACTTTTACAGCCACTACTTCTTTGCCAGCTTGATTGCCCATGTGACCGCCATGTATCCGGCTTTCTTAGCCGTGGCCCTGGCTGCCGGAGCGCCTCCCCTTTATGCTGCCTTGATGCTAGCCTATGTAACGAATATTTGTGCCTCGACCACCCACTATGCCAGTGGTCCGGCTTCGATCATCTTTGCAACTGGCTATGTGACCCAGGGCGAGTGGTGGCGCAACGGAGTCGTGATGGGGGTTATTTACCTCCTCATTTGGCTAGGTATCGGGAGCCTATGCTTTAGCTTGATGGGCTGGCTTTAGTAAGTTGAAGCTTGAATGATTTAATAAGGAGGATACTGATGACACTTGACGACTATAAATTAACGGGGCAAGAGATTCATTTGGCCGATTATCCTTGCCATGTTTTATCAAAAGAAGATGATGAGAAGCTTAAGGACAGTCTTTATGAGGACCTGGTGCCTGACCTTGTGGACTGGCACAACCGGTTGACAGCCGAAGGGACGCGCGGCGTTCTGATTGTCCTCCAAGCCCTGGATGCAGCAGGCAAGGATGAGATTATTCGCTATATCTTCTCAACGCTACAGCCCCAGGCCCTCAAGGTGACTTCCTTCCAGAAGCCTTCCGATAACGAGAAAGCCCACGACTATCTCTGGCGGATGCATGAGGGCCTACCTGCGCGGGGGGAGATTGCCATTCTCAACCGGTCCTATTATGAAGATATTATTGCCCCTCAGATCCACCAATCCTTAGATTCCGAGGAGCAACCGGAAGAAATTAAGGCTGACCCTGAGCTGATCAACAAGCGCTATGAACAGATCAAGGGCTTTGAAGATTATCTGACAGCTAACGGCTTTCCTGTTCTAAAACTCTTCTTTAATATGTCCAAGGATACCCAACGCGATCGCTTGTTGGAGCGAATTGAGAATCCTAAGAAGAATTATGAATTTTCACTTTCCGATATTGAAGACCGCAAGCAGTGGGATCACTACCAGGAAGTCTTTGAAGGCATGCTCAACCATACGGCAACGGAAACGGCCCCTTGGTATGTGCTGCCCGCTGACAATCCCTGGCTCTCGCGCCAAATAGCCACCCAGGCCCTGATCGAAATCTTAGCCCAATTGGATCCCCAATATCCAGAATTCTCAGAGGAGGAGCGGGCAGAAATCAAGAAAGTAGCGGACCAACTCCGTCAAGGTGAAATTTAAAGCAAGTACAAACTTTGTATTTTTCAGAAAGGAAATTATGGAAACAGTTACATCTACTTTGACTTAGGGATAAGGCCTGGTAAAAGTTAAGAAAATTTAAACGTAATTGATTTTTAAAATCCATGAAAAGCCAATAATAAGACCTTCATCTTTGAAATGGGGGTCTTATTTTGTTAGGGTGGAATTATGACTGTTACTAGAAAAATCAAAAACAGGGAGGAGAACGAATGAGTTCAGTAAAAATTCGCAATCTCACAAAAATTTATGGAACGCGCGGCCAAATCGACCGGGCGAAAAAGATGCTTAATGAAGGAAAAACTAAGGAAGAAATTGTTAAAGCAACCGGTGCAACGGTTGGGGTCGACAATGCTTCCATGGATATCCATGAGGGGGAAACCTTCGTTATCATGGGACTTTCTGGTTCAGGGAAGTCTACTCTCTTACGGATGATCAACCGTTTGATCGAACCAACTTCAGGTTCCGTTGAAATCGATGGGGACGATTTGACAAAAATTTCAGCAGAAGAATTGCGCGAAGTACGCCGTAAGAAGGTCAGCATGGTCTTCCAGAACTTCGCTCTCTTCCCTCATATGACCCTCCAAGAAAATACCGAATACGGCTTGGCCGTCCAAGGGGTCGACAAGGAAGAACGCCGCAAGGTTGCTGAAAAAGCTTTAGCCAATGCTGGCTTAGCGGAATACAAGGACCAGTATCCTGACCAATTATCTGGTGGGATGCAACAGCGAGTTGGTTTAGCCCGGGCCCTGGCTAATGATCCTGAAATTCTCTTGATGGATGAGGCCTTCTCAGCCTTGGACCCGCTCATTCGTCGTGACATGCAAGATGAACTCGTTGACCTCCAAGAACGGGTGAATAAGACCATTATCTTCATCACCCACGACTTGGATGAAGCCCTCCGTATCGGGGACCGGATCGCCTTAATGCGGAATGGTGAAGTCGTTCAAGTCGGCACCGGTGAAGAGATCTTAACGAACCCAGCCAATGACTATGTGGAACGCTTCGTTGAAAGCGTGGACCGTTCCAAGGTTATTACTGCTGAGAATGCCATGAAACGTCCTGAATTTGTGATTAATATGGACCGCGAAGGCTTGCGTGTGGCCCTCAGACGGATGCAAGAGGAAGAGATTTCACAAATTATGGTTCGGGATGATTCCCAACGCTTGCGTGGTTACATCCACGATGGGGAAGCCTTAGCCTATATCCGTAAGCAAAACCAAGCAGGCAAAGACCTGAACCTAGAAGATATCCTGCATACTGACGTGCCTGTCATTGCGCCGGATGCCACCATTAATGAAACCTTCGATGCCTTGCAAGGGGCGTCGCTACCGGTATCGGTTGTCGATGAGAATGGCCGTTGGTTAGGGATTATTAACCGCCGGATGATTATCGATATTCTCTCATCAAGTGACTATGAAGGAGGTCCAGTAGATGAATAAACTTGCCTTATTTCCCTTAGACCAACTCCCAGTGGCCGATTGGGTGGAAGGAGCGACTGAGTGGATTACTAATACCTTTAGTGGTCTCTTCGATGTCCTCCAATCCCTTGGTTCCACTGTGATGGACGGCTTAACCGGCCTCTTGATGATGATTCCACCAGCTATCTTCATCATTGCCCTAGCTGTTCTAGCTTACTTTATCTCCCATAAGAGCTGGTCGCTGCCAAGCTTTGTTTTGATTGGTTTAGGTTACATCCTCAACCAAGGGCTCTGGTCTGACCTAATGAACACGGTCACCTTGGTCCTTGTGTCCAGTCTGGTCTCAGTGGTGATTGGGGTACCTCTGGGGATTCTTGCTTCTAAGTATGATCCCGTGCAAAAGGTCCTCAAGCCTATTCTTGACTTCATGCAGACCATGCCAGCCTTCGTTTACCTCATCCCAGCTGTTGCTTTCTTTGGGATTGGGACGGTGCCAGGCGTCTTCGCCTCAGTCATCTTCGCCCTCCCACCAACTGTTCGGATGACCAACTTAGGGATCCGTCAAGTGCCTGAAGACTTGGATGAGGCAGCTGAAGCTTTCGGTTCGACCCCTTCACAAAAACTTTTCCAAGTGGAGTTACCGATTGCTAAATCAACCATTATGGCAGGGATTAACCAAACCGTAATGCTAGCCCTCTCTATGGTGGTAACGGGTTCCATGATCGGGGCACCTGGTCTCGGCCGGATCGTCCTATCTTCCTTACAGAGAGCCCAAGTTGGGACAGGTTTCGTGGCCGGTCTCGGGATTGTTATCCTGGCGATCATTATCGACCGCTTGACCCTCTTTGCAACTGAAGATAAGCGTAAATAAGAATAGGAGGCAGATACGATTATGAAGAAAATTATACTTGGCATCGTGGCTGTCCTAGGTCTGGTACTTAGCTTGGGCAGTCCAGGCGCCTTCCGGTCTTCAATCTTCTCTGGAGGCGGAAGTTCAAATGGCGAATCCATTACCCTCTCTTATGTTGAGTGGGATACGGAAGTGGCTTCAACTAATGTGGTTGCTGAAGTCCTCCGCCGGGAAGGCTATGATGTCACAATTACACATCTTGATAATGCCATCATGTGGAGTGCTGTGGCGACAGGTGAGGCTGACGGGATGGTCGGAGCATGGCTTCCCCAAACCCATGGCCCACAATTTGAACAGTATGGCGACCAAATGGAAGACTTAGGCCCTAACCTCGAAGGGGCTAAAATCGGTATGGTTGTTCCTGAATATATGGATGTGAATAGCATTGAAGATCTTTCAAACCAAGCAGGTTCTGTGATCACTGGGATTGAACCTGGTGCTGGGGTAGTTGCGGCGACAGAAGATGCTGTGGCTCAATACCCTAACCTATCTGATTGGACCGTTGAGACCTCTTCTTCCGGTGCTATGACCACTGCTTTAGGTCAAGCCATCTCTAACGAAGAAGAAATTGTCGTAACGGGTTGGTCCCCACACTGGAAATTCCAAGCCTATGACTTGAAATATCTAGAAGATCCTAAGGGCGTTTATGGTGGTGAAGAAACCATTAATACCATGGTCCGCCAAGGTTTCAAGGAAGACCATCCACGGGCTTATCAAATTCTCGACCAATTCAATTGGAGCTTGGATGATATGGAAAGCGTCATGTTAGAAATCTCTAACGGTAAGGATCCGCAACAAGCGGCCATTGAATGGATCGACGCCAATCCCGATAAAGTGGAAGAATGGTTAGCAGAATAGAAAGCTTTAGCTATTCTATTAATTGTTTTTTACCGCTTAAGACTAACTGTCTCAAGACCTCTTAGCCTTTAAGAAGGAGTTAAAAAACAAGTCATGATGAAAAAAATACTATTAGCTTTAACCGCCTTAGTCGGCTTAGTCTTCACTCTAGGGAGTGAGGGGGCCTTTAAGTCCTCGCTCTTTGATGGCGAGCTTTTCTCAGATAAAGAAGAAATCGAAATGGTTTATGTCCAATGGGATACGGAGATTGCTTCGACCCATGTGATTGCCAGTGTCTTAGAGGAAGCTGGCTACCAAGTCAAAATGACTTCAGCTGATGTTCCAGTTATGTGGGCTTCCTTAGCTTCTGGCGATGTGGATGGCATGGTGGCTGCTTGGTTGCCACAAACTCATGGTTCTTACTATGATGAGTTTGGCGACCAGATGGAAGACTTGGGCCCTAATCTAAGGGGTGCCAAGATTGGTTTGGTCGTTCCTAGCTATATGTCGGTCTCTAGTATCGCTGACTTGTCATCCGAGGCTAGCTCGACTATAACAGCGATTGAACCTGGGACAGGCGTTGTTATGGCCACTGAAAGAGCATTCGACGCTTATCCTAACTTAGGGCAATGGCAGATGGAAACCGCCTCAACGGGGGCCATGACGACTGCTCTCGGTCAAGCGATTGACCGCGACGAAGAAATTGTCGTGACAGGTTGGTCGCCTCATTGGAAGTTCCAAAGCTATGACCTAAAATACTTGGAAGATCCAGAAGGGGTCTTCGGTGGCGAAGAAACCATCAACACTATGGTTCGCCATGGTCTAAAAGAAGACCACCCACGCGCCTATCAAATCCTCGACCGCTTTGAGTGGGAGATGGAAGATATGGAGAGTGTGATGCTAGATATTGCAGATGGCACTGATCCAGGGCAAGCAGCAGACAAATGGATTGAAGCTAACCGAGACAAGGTCGATAGTTGGTTAGCAGAGTAAAGAACTCCATTCCTTTGTAAAAGAAATGCTTTAAGTGAAGCCTAGGCCTTACTTGGAGGGACTAATGATACAAATAAGAGCCATAGACTGAGTAAAATTTCAGTCTATGGCTCTTTTGTGTTTAGCCTTTAATAAACAGCAATCGGTCCTGCTTCGCTTTCGATGACGCGGATGTTGGCGTCGAATATGTCTTGGAGCTGCTGGGTCTGCATGACATCGCGGGGGGAGCCGAAGCTTGCGATCTGCCCCTTCTTCATGGCGCAGATGAAGTCAACGTAGCGGGCGGCGATATTGATATCATGGAGGACCGTGATGATGGTTCGGTCCAGCTGGTTAACCACCTGGCGGAGGTGCATCATCATCTGGATAGAGCTCGCAATATCCAGGTTGTTCAAAGGTTCGTCGAGGAGGACATAGGGGGTCTCTTGGGCTAGAACCATGGCTACATAGGCACGCTGGCGTTGGCCACCAGACAGTTGGTCGAGATAGCGGTCAGCTAGCTTTTCTAGGCTGAGGAAGTGGATATAGTTATCTACAATTTCTAAGTCTTTCTCAGTGAGACGACCCTTGCTGTAGGGGAAGCGGCCAAAAGCCACCAATTGCTTGACTGTTAACCGAGTCATGAAGTGGTTTTCCTGGCGGAGCACAGCAATTTTTTTGGCCAAGTCCTGGCTTTTGCTTTCATCCATGGCTTGGCCTTCCAGGTAGACCCGGCCGTTATCCGCTTGGAGTAAGCGCCCAATCATCATCAGGCAGGTCGACTTGCCTGCACCATTGGGACCAACGAGGGCAGTAAAACTACCCTTAGGAATTTCGAGATCGAGGGGACCGATTTTGACTTCATCGTTATAGGCTTTAGAGAGCCCTTCGAGTCGGATCATAGGGATTCTCCTTTCTTATTTCTGAGGAGGACGGTGAGGAAGCTGAGACCACCGAAGACCTCAATGATCACACCTACCACGCCCTGGGCATTGAAGATATGGTACATGAAGAAGTAGGCACCTGTTAAGACAGCAAAGGCGACCGCAATGGCCATCAGGAAGAGATAGCGGTGGTCATAGGTCGGAACTAGCTGGTAGCAGATATTGGCTACCAGGAAGCCAAAGAAGGACAGGGGCCCAATCAAGGCAGTAGAAATGGCCATCAGGATGGCGACAAGGCTTAAAACAAGGATGGCAATCTGCTTGGGATTGAGGCCGAGGTTCTTGGCAACATCCCTTCCTAGGGACATGATATCGAGTTTGGAACTGAGAGCCAGGAGACCGGTGATAGCTAAGACACAGAGGGGGACGGCCAAGATGAATTGTTCGGCTTCCGCATGGTTAACGGAAGCGAAGAGCCGTGCTTGGAGGATATCGAACTCTGAGGGCGCCAGCATCCGGCGCATGAAACTCGCCAGGGAGTTGAGTCCTGTGCCCAACATCATCCCCACTAAGAGCATAATCTGCATATCCGCGTACTTACCTGTCAGCAGCCAGCGGTAGAGGAGCAGGCTGGCTGATACCATGAGGACCAATTGGATGCAGAAGGCCGTTAGACCCGAGAATTGGACTAGGGATTGGACCCCGAGGAAGAAGACGATCGCGGTTTGAAGAGCTACATAGAGGGCTTCAAAACCAAGCAGGGAAGGGGTAATGATCCGATTTTGGGTCAAGGACTGGAAGGCAACAGTCGCTGTGCCCTGGCAGAGAGCCACGATGACCATGGCGATGAGGGCGGTCAACCGCCTTTGAATGACAGGAAAGAAGGAGGGGGAATCAATAGCTACAGGGTTATTGTAGAAGATGAGCCCCCAGCTGAAAGCGAGACCCAGGCAGAAGATGACCCCAAAGAGGATCCAATAGCGGCGCCGGTCAGCTTCCTTAGTAAAGGCTGGAAAATAATGAGGCTTTAATTTCATGTTTTATGCCTCCTTTGGTAGAGTAATAGGCTAATGAAGACGAAAGAACCCAGGGTCCCCAAGATCACAGAGACGGGCAGCTCGAAGGGAGCGATCAGCCATCGGGAGAGGATGTCACAGGCCATGATCAGGGCCATGCCCATGAGGCTAACCCAGACCAGGTTGGACCGGACATCATCGCCGCGAAATAGGGAAATGGTATTGGGAACGATGAGTCCAAGAAAGGGGAGATAGCCGACGACGCTAGCGACAATGCCGACAGCTAGGGCGACGAGGGCGGTTCCGAGCAAGCTCACCTTTTGGTAGTCGACGCCGAGATTGGTTGCCACGTCGCGACCGAGGCCGGCAATGGTCAATCGGTCAGCAAGGAAGTAGATGGCTAGGGTAACCAGGATAATCAACCAGAGATACTCATAGCGTCCCTGCTGGATCGAGGCAAAGGACCCTGTGAACCAAATTTCTAGGGACTGGGTCATATTGAAGGCAAGGCCAATAAAGGTTGAAATAGCGGATACAACTGCTCCCAGCATGATCCCGATGAGGGGAACCAAAAGGCCTGACTTCAAGCGGATGTTGCGCATAAAGTAGAAAAAGATGAGGGTGCCCAAAAAGGCTGCCATAATAGCAAAGCCCATCCGCAAGAAAAGGCTCGGTGAGGGAAAGAGCAAATAGCAAAGGATCAGGCCAAGCCCCGCCCATTCAATGGTTCCAGTCGTCGTGGGTTCAACAAAGCGGTTCTGGCTCAAGAGTTGCATGACCAAACCAGACATGGACATGGCCGTTCCGGAAAGCATTAAGGCAAGTGTTCTTGGGAAGCGTGTGATCCAGAGCATCTGCCAGCCCTCTTCATGGGCCTGGATATCATAAGCGCCAGTCCTAAGGGAGAGATAGGCGAGTAAGACGACGAGAAGGCCGAGGCCCAATAAGCCCCAGCGCCCCCTTAAGGCTTGCTGTAATTTAATTTTATAGGATTTTTTTGGCATGGGCTTGCCTCCTTTAGGCGAGAAAATGCTAAAATTTGCTGCTTAGGCAATAATAATTTAGATAACGAAAGAAACCGGCGACCAATTCAACGGAATGATCGTCGGTTTGTCATTGCCCACTCATTCACATTCATCTTAACAGAGAATGAACTGAATGGAAAATATCAGGACCTACTATTTACTCATCGCATCGGCAATGCGGTTGAAGATTTCAGTGAAGGTTTGGATAGATTCATTAGTATAAGTATCTTCTGGGGCGTAGACGATCTTTTGATCCTTAACGGCTGTCGTATTGGCCAAGGCTTTAGCGTTTTCGAGCACATCTTTGGCTGGCTGAGATTTTTCACCAGGCTTAGAAATGGCTGCATCGCGGTCGAGGACCATGAGCCAGTCAGGGTTGCTTTCGGCAATGGCTTCTACGGAAACATCGTCCCCCTTGTGGTCAGAAGATTCATTAGCCACTTCTAGGGCAGGTTTCCAATTGAAGATATCGTAGAGTGGGCCCCATACCCGGCCAAAGTGTGGCGCTGAGAAACCAAGTTCGCCACCTGAAACCACCAAGGCCATTACTTTGTCTTCGCCATTGTAGGCTTCTTTAGCCCGCTTGATGGAGGCATCCAAAGCTTCGACGTCCTTCTTAGCTTCGTCTTCTTTGTCGAAGATCTTACCCAAGGCCAGGCTCGAATTCTTCAGGCCATCCACTAAGTCTTGGCCAGGGTGCTCGCTGTCTTCGCTCACGTTAATGTCTAAGTTAATCACGGTAGCTTCAGGCACTAATTTCTTGATGTCATCATAGTAGTCAGCAAAACGTTGGCCCACAATCACGAGGTCAGGTTGTTCAGCGGCAATGATTTCTAGGTTAGGTTCCCGGTGGTTGCCGATGTTTTGTACGGAATCATCCTTAACGAAGGCGGAGCTTCCAGGCATGACATCTTTAGGTACGGCAACAGGTTTAATGCCCCATTCTTCCAAGCTTTGGAAGGTCCGGTTGTCTAAGGCAACGACTTTTTGTGGGTTCTTAGGCACTTCAACCTTACCTGTAGCATCCTGGATTTCAACAGTTTCTGCTTTCGCATCAGTCTTGGCACTTGTGCTTTCTTCTGTTTGGCTAGTTGCGCTTTGGCTGCTTTCCGCTTGGTTGGACTGGTTCGATTGACCAGACTCTCCCTGGCTGCAGGCGCCCAGCGCCAACATGGACAAGGAGACGAGGGCGACTTTTAATGCTTTTTCTTTCATATCAATAACCTCTTCTTTGCTATTTTCGAAAATCCCGCTCGTAATTGAGAAAGGTTTTCAATTGATATCCTTATTTTAGCAAAGATTTTGTTTAAAAACTATAGAATCCAACAAATGGGAATGAGTCCAATTTAATCTAGCTTCTTATGATTTAGAATCTATAAACTATAATCACTTTAAATATCTAGGATTGCTTTTGGATCATGCGTCGATAGCGGTAGACAGAAGGCACCGAAACACCTAAAGCCTTGGCAACTTGGGGGACAGCTCCCTTGATCTTGAAGACCCCCTTGGCTTCCAAGCGGCGCATGATATCGAGCTTGGCTTCCGGTGTTAAGCTAAGATTGGACTGAACTTGATCAGGACCGATAATTTCAGTGATGACATCGTTTACATTTTCGGACAGAATTTCCGTGAAATCATTTGAAAAAGCCTCCTCTCTTTCAGCTAATTGGGAGGTCTTAATGGAGATAGGGAGCTTGAGGCTTTTAATGATATGGTCGGCCAGGTCAAATTGCTTGGAATAATCCATATTGACACAAATCATCCCTTGGAGTTGGTTCTCATCATCCTTGATGAAGAAGGTTGAGCCTTGGAGGACTTTTCCAGCTTTTGTCCGGGTCTTATAATTGACCAGGTAATCGCGCTGGAGGTAGTCTTCCTTTTCCATTAATTCGAGGGCAAACTTGGTGATGGGGGAGTCTTTGCTGCGTCCACTCAACTCGCCGTTGACAATCTCTGCGATATACATACGTTTACCATCATAAATATGGAGCACGACTTCGAATTGGTCGCCAAGGACCTCTCCCAAAAAATGTACCAGGGCAATATAATGCTTGAGTCGATCTTTATCCATTCATGGGCCTCCATTCACAAAGCGCTGTTAGTCATCGATGCTTAAATTTAAATTCATTATAGCGCAAACGAAAAAAATAACAAACTTCCGCTAGAGAATAAGAAGAAAAAAAGCTAGAGATGAGAGAGGGATGGGAAGAAGAATAAATATTTATTATCTGCTGTGAAAGCGTTGACCCTAATAATAATCATTGTTAAAGTTGATAACTGTAATGTGAAAGGACTTGCAGAAAGAAAAAATGTAAGCGCTATGAAAAATATAGATACAGAAAGAAGGAAGTAAAAATATGGATTTAATTATTGGAGTGGCTCTCCTGATCCTTGTCTTAGCCTTGTTTACGCTCTTTACCTTCAAAGCTCCTAAAGGCCGTGAAACCATGGGAGCATTTGCGGATGCCTCTTGTGCAACTCTCTTAGTGGAAGCTTTTCTCAATTCCTTTGTGGGGAATATCTTCGATGCCGACTTCTTCAGTGAGGTCGGCATGGCGGCCGGTTCCATGGGTGGGGCCGCCGCAGCCTGTATGATTCCTCTTGCCTTGGGGGCTTCCCCAGTGGCCGCCATGCTCTGTGGGGCAGCTACTTTTGGCTTAGGGATTCTTCCTGGTCTGGTTGCCGGTTACACTTGCTATTGGATCCTTCAATATATTGAGAAGAAATTGCCAGCTGGTCTGGACCTACTCGTGATGATCATTGTGGTAGCTCCTCTAGCACGCTTCATTGCAATCGCCAGCGAGCCGGTTGTCGAAGCGGCCCTCCTCAATATCGGTAAGAGTATTGAAGCTAGCTCTAATGCCGCGCCTGCTATCATGGGGATTATCGTTGGTGGGATCATGGCAGTTGTTTCCAGCTCGCCCATCTCATCTATGGCCCTATCTGCTATGCTCGGTCTGACTGGTCTACCAATGGGGGTAACGACCATGGCCGTCTTTGGCTCAGCCTTCGTTAACTGGATGACCTACCGCGAATTGAAACTCGGGGGTCCGCGTGAAAGCTTGGCTGTCTTCTTAGAAGCCAAGACCCAGGTTGACCTCACCTCAGCCAATCCGCTTCCAGTATATCTGGCTGACTTTATCGGGGGTGGCTTGTGCGGCCTTGTTGTAGCCCTTGCCGGTATGGTGAATGAAGCCTCTTCTACGGCTACACCATTCGCAGGCCTAGCCGTGATGTTTGCCTATAACCCTGCTATGAAGGTTGTTATTATGGCTGTTGCCTGTGCTTTGATTGGCCTAGTGACTGCTTATATTTCAGCGAAATGCTTTAAAAATTATCCTATCAATCGTTTGGATGATCTTAAAGCAGAAGCAGACTCAGAGGAAGCAGACGGTGTTTCTTCAGACGCTTACTATGCCCACCAAGCAAGCTAATAAAAAATGTTTTTATAAATTGTGTTAGTGAGCAACCATTAAGCTTTTGCTCAAAAAAGTAACTGGTATAAAAGTTTTCATTACTGCTCACCAAGATAAAAAATTAAAACTATTTTTTAAGGAAGTTAGGGAAGCCCCTGCTTCCTTTTTTGAGCTAAAAGGCTCTGCTGAAAGAGGGAATTGAGCTTTTTATACAATCTTAAAACAAAAAGAAGACTTTCACAAAAATGTTCAAAAAAATCTTTCTCATCATTTTTATTATTGTTCTTCTATTATATTGCTGATAAAATGAGTATTTATTAATTTTTAATTATTGCCTTGAATACGATAACAAATAGTGTTTTATTTACTTGTTTATTGACCTTAACAATAGTTTCTCTGAATTTTATCACATTTAAATTCTCATATTATAGCGAGAAAAATTAATAAAATATTATCCTTGTAATAATAAATTATTTGTATTGATGGCGCTTTCATGATAAGCTTTTATCAAGTTGTAATGGGAAAGGGGGACCCAGAAGAAAAGCTTGTAATCAGTGATGTAAGCGGTTTATTGTTTTTTGTCTGAAAACACTGTCTCCCCTTGTCAGGATAATTCGATCAGCTCTTATACTAGGGCAAGGGGCAGTGTTCAGCGAGTCAGAGATTAAGAAAGCAGGATAAAACTATGGATATTATTGTCGGTACGATTTGGTTGCTAGTTGTACTAGCTATCTTTACATTATTTAACTATAAAGCTCCCCACGGCGCGAAAGCCATGGGCGCCCTAGCTGCAGCAGCCTGCGCCAGCTTCCTGGTAGAGGCCTTCCATGATTCCTTCTTTGGATCGGTGCTTGGCCTTGAGTTCCTTAAAGAAGTTGGGATGGCTAATGGTGCCCTGAGTGGTGTCGCTGCAGCGATCTTGGTTGCAATTGCGATTGGTGTTCAACCGGGTTATGCGGTCTTGATGGGTCTGGCTGCTTCTGGAACAGGGATCTTACCTGGTTTCTTGGCAGGTTACTTAGTGGCCTTCCTGGTTAAGTGGATGCAAAAAAATATTCCAGGTGGTCTTGACTTAATTCTTATTATCATTATCAGTGCCCCACTTACTCGGGCTATCGCCCTTTTCATTGCGCCACTTGTCGATAATTCACTCTTACAGATCGGCGAAATCTTAATTGCTTCCTCTGAATCAAGCCCAGTGATTATGGGGATCATCCTCGGTGGGGTAATCACTGTGGTTGCAACGGCTCCTTTGAGCTCTATGGCCCTAACTGCCATGCTTGGGTTGACAGGGACTCCGATGGCTATCGGGGCTTTGGCAGTCTTTGGCTCTTCTTTCATGAACTACATGATCTTCCACCATCTCAAACTGGGTGAGCGCAAAGACACCATTGCCTTTGCGATTGAACCCCTAACCCAGGCTGATGTGACTTCAGCGAACCCTATTCCAATCTACGGCATTAACTTTGTCGGTGGGGCTTGCAGTGGGATTCTAGTAGCCCTCTTGCAGATGGTCAATGAAACCCCAGGCACAGCGACGCCAATTGCTGGTTTTGCGGTGATGTTTGCTTACAACCCAGCCATGCAAGTGCTCCTCGTTGGTTTAGCCCTCATCGTGATTAACTTGATTGTTGGTTTCCTCGGGGCTAAAGTCTTCAAGAACTATCCAGTCATTACTAAACAAGAACTAGCCGAACGTGAATAGTTAAGCTAGAGCCTAAGAAAAAAAGCTAAGCGCTTGATTCAGCTTAGCTTTTTTCATGCTTTCGGACGCGGAAACATGCTACAATCAGTGGTAAGAATGAATTAGCCTGAAGGGAGATCTAATGATGGAAGAAGAAAGTCGGGCCCAAGCCTTTATCGAAGCGGGGGAGCGGATTAGTTCGGCTGCGCGGATTAATTATGTGGATTTACTGGTGGACCATGCCCAGGGTGCCTTGGTCTATGATGCGGATGGCAAGGCCTATATTGACCTCTTAGCCAGCGCTTCAACGGCCAATGTCGGCCACTGCCATCCCCAAGTGGTCGCTGCCATCCAAGAACAGGCTGAACACTTGCTTCATTATATTCCCTCCTATTCCTACCAAGCTCAGCTCGAAGCATTAGCTGAACGTTTAGCAGGAATGACGCCAGGCCATTTCGAGAAGAAAGTTTCCTTCTCTACCTCGGGATCAGAAGCCAATGAAGCGATCATTAAATTCGCTCGCGCCTATACAGGCCGCCCCTATCTGATCAGTTTTACTGGGGCCTATCATGGATCGAGCTATGGGGCGATGACCCTGTCGGCTTGCAGCCTCAATATGCGGCGCAAAATGGGGCCCCTTTTACCTGGAGTTTATCACATGCCTTATCCAGATCCCTATCGGCGAAGACCAGGGGAGAGTGATGACCAGCTAGCTGAGCGTTACCTGGACGCTATCCGGTTAGCCTTCGAGACCTACCTGGCCCCTGAAGAGGTCGCCTGTGTCTTAATCGAACCAATCCAAGGTGATGCTGGCATCATTATCCCACCCCAAGCCTTTATGCAGGGCCTCTATGAGCTTTGCCAAGAACATGGCATCCTCTTTGCAGTGGATGAAATTAACCAGGGACTCGGAAGGTCGGGGAAGCTGTGGGGGATCGACCACTTTGGTCTCACGCCGGATCTGATGGCAATCGGTAAGTCCTTAGCATCGGGGCTCCCGCTCTCTGCCTTGGTGGGACGAGCAGAGATCCTAGAGAGCCTCGGCTCACCCGGCCATGCCTTCACCTCGGCTGGCAACCCCGTCTGTGTTGCAGCTGCACACGCCAGTCTCGATGTGATCGAAGAAGAAAACTTGGTCCAAAAATCTGAAGAAGACGGGCGTTTTGCCCAAGCAGCTTTCCAATCCCTCCAGTCTAAGTATCCTCAGATCATAGGGGATGTCCGGTGCTTGGGCCTCAATGCGGGTATTGAGCTCGTGACCGACCCTGAGACCAAGGAAAGGGACAGCCAAGCTGCCAGCAAGATCATGACCTATCTCTTTGACCACGGGGTGCTCATGGTCACCTTGATGGGCAATGTCCTCCGCTTCCAGCCGCCCCTAGTGATTAGCCGAGAGCTTTTAACGCAAGCCTTTGCAGTCTTAGACCAGGCCTTTGCTGCCTTAGAAGCTGGAGAGATCCAACTTCCAGATCATGTGGACCTGGGCTGGTAGGGCTTTAAGCTGATACTTCCTTAGCCTAGTTAGGCTAGGGATTTTTTGTTCTTCCTAAGCCGTACCAAAAATTTTACCGACTTCGATTTAATAAACAAATCTTTACTTGATAATATGCTATGATGATTAAATGATAGCTGAGAGTCAATAATGTAAGGATGAGTAAGGAGATGATGACATGATGAGATTGCTTGGAAGTAAGGACCGACGCCAGCTGGCATTGATCGCTATCTACCAGAATGAAGACGACTTATACCTCACCCATGGGGACTTAGCCGATCGTCTGTCGTGTACCAATGCAACCATCAAAAGTGATTTAATCGAAATACAAAGTTTGTTCCCAGAGGAGATCCAAGTGAACCAGTCCGGTATTTGGGTAAACCTTGCCTTCAAAAAAAATGGTATCTGCTAACTATTACTTCAAAAAGTTTAGCCAAGAAGCTGTGACTTATCGCTTGCTCTTTGAATTGATGCGTGTTTCTTATACATCGGTGGAAGAGCTCAGCCAGAAAATTTATGTCAGCCGTAGCTCGGTCTACCGAGCCATTAAACAGATTAACCAATTTTTCGATGAGGCAAATTTAGAACTTGAAGTGACCACTTCCCCCTTGGCCTTAGAGGGTAAAGAATTGACTATTCGCTTATTCTACCCTTTTGCTTTAATTCATTACCTATCGGATACCGATTGGCCCTTTACAAGCATTAGCCAACAGCAGGCCTTTGACTTATATGAGGTGCTAGCCTCAACCTCTCCTTACCTCAAAAGCTTTTCTTCCAACCCCTTAGTTTATTTACAGATCGGTTTGAACTTTGAACGATTTGCCAATCAGTTTGTGCTTGAGAAGGCAGACTGGCCGATAACAACACGAGAGCTGTCGCTTTTAATGGTTAATTTAGATATTTTTACAGATTTTCAAGCTCAGACTGGCAGGTATCCGCTCTTTGAAGTTATACCACAAGTTGTTCCTGGATTAATTTCATCGGGAACCCTGCTTAATCGGTCTTACTTGGAAGAGAACTCGAGAGTCCCCGCGGCTGTTAAGCAAAGCATCGCTAATTTTGAAGCGGATATGTACCAGCTCAAGGCGGACTACCAACTCAAGACGGCCCAAGAAAAAGATATTCAGCTCATTTCTTTGATCTTATACAATTTATGTATTGCTATGGATAAGAATGTGAACGTTATCTTGAATAATCCCATTACCTACCAGAGTAACTTAGTTTATGAGGTTGCCTGCATTAATCCAGAATTTGTGGTGGATGTCCAAGCCATGATTAAGAAATTTATCCAGTCGCTCAATATAATGACCGACATTTCTGACCAGCTTCTGATTGGCTTTACTTTCTATTTTATTGTGGCTTGGCCGAATACAATTTTTGAACTAAATAGAATCGTTAAAATTGACCTCTTGCTTTATACCGGGAATTTCCAGTATGATCTGGAATATAAAGCCATATTGGATCCTATAGTCCATAACTATGTGACAGTCCATGTCCGCAACCAGGCCATTAATTGGCAGGAGATTCTCGAAGACAGCCCCTATCAAATAATCATGACGACCTTCGACATTCCAAGCACACCCGGCCGTTATATCTTTAATATCAATTCGATGCCTAACGTGAACACCTTCTTATGGATCTATGAGACGGTTCGGACCATCAATGATTCAGATACGTCCAACATGTCTGACATGCTCTTCACCCAATAGGAACGATCAACTGACTCGCAAGGGTCAGTTTTTTTATTAAGAGGTTTCACATTTTTACGGTTTAAGCTTATTAAGAACAGAAGAAAACAATAAAGATGATTATAATCAAGATAAATTTTAGTGAAAGGAGCAGGTTCCCGTTTGAAGGGGATAGATAGAAGAAGAGTTAGCAGTTTGCTAGAGTTTCAATTGACCGGTTTTAGTCATTTGTCAGTGGGGTAGCGATAAATTACTGACTTTATCGCTTTTTTTTACTTGGAAAAAATAGTCGAGGGAGCCAAACATCCTTTGATTGACCAAGCAAAATAAAGACAAGTTAAGAGCTACAAGCCTCAGTCGATAAGCTTAAGAAAGGAAAGTTTGATATGGTAGGTAAGAACAATAGACAAGTCCAAAGAGAAAAACAAAGTCATAAATTTTACCGTTATTCGATTAAACGATTGAATGTGGGAGTGGCTTCCGTTGCAGTCGTGGCAGGTCTCCTTTTTGCTGGGGATATGGCGATTGTCCATGCAGCTAATCTGACGGATGTTCCATCAAGTGAGCCAGCTGCTTTAGAAGGAGTGGCAGAAGACAAGCAAGCTGATCGAAATCAGCTGGAAGTAGCGGCTGAACAAGTAGCCCCGGTAGAAGTGGGGCCAGCCACAAGTCAGCCAGGGCAAGAAATTTCGTCTGAAGCCAAAGGGGAAGACAAGGCTATCGATTCTGACGAAAGTGCTCAGTCCGAAAACCAAGCGGAAAAGCAAGCGACAGACCAAGTTGTTCAAGCCGGTCAACAGAAAGAAAAGATTGGTTTGACCGAGGCGAGCTTCCATAGCGAAGAAAAACAAGCCGAGTCAAGGCAAGGACTAGACGCTCTTAGTCGTCAAAAGAATTCTCTTCAAGGCCCAAATCTTGAACAATTAGCGCATCAAGTTCAAAATGCAGGAAATCCTAAGCAAGTTTTACGGACCCACTTAGCGGAAGTCTATGCGCCAGAAGACGTTGAGGGCTTAATAGCTCATATTAATTTGAAGCATATTCACAATGCGACTAGCCTGCAGGAGGAAATAACCAAGGCAGGTCTTCAATACCTTGAGAAACAGAGGAAGTATGCCAATGTCTACATGGCCATGCCCCGATCAGCTCGTGCATCCCAAAGTGGTCGGAATGTAAATTCATTAATTCAGGTGGATCAGTTGACGCTAACAAGTTCAAAGGATTTCAACCATCCCACAGAACTCAAAACGGTCAATGATAATCGTGGGGAAGCTTTATACTTACATACGAGATTCCGCGTACCCCAGGGCGTCAGGGGAGGGGACTACTTCACCATTGATTACGGCGAGTATTTCCGCCCTGGTGGCTTGAATATTCCGCCATCGGTGCAGCATATCATGTCTTTAAACGGACAAGTTCTTGCGCGAGGAAACTATGATGCCCAGACTAACAAGGTAGTTTACGTCTTCGAGAACGGGGTGGACCACTTGGCGAATATTCAAGGATTTATTCATCAAGGTCTTCAACCCTTCTACGATAAGGTCACAACCGATAATAAGACCTACCAAGCTAGGGTCCAGGTAGGCAATCAAGCGAAAACACAGGGCTTCGCCTATAACTTTGATGCCACTAACCAGGCAGATAAGCGAGGGAAATATTTATTAACCAATGGGACGCATACCCAGACGGATCGGCGTCGGCCTGAAGTCGTGACAGAAGTGGTTTACCACATTAACCGTGATGGGCTGCCGGTAACGGATGGTCCGCATACGCTCTTTATGGAAGCTGACCAACATAAGATTCGCGATTTTAAACTTTATGAAGTCGTTAATGACCGGGCTTTCACCGATTCTTACAATCCTAATTTTAATCCCGCAGATGTTCGGGAAGTGACAGACTTACGGATTACCGAAACGCGGGATAAGGACAATAAGCCAGGCTGGCGAGGAGAGTCTAACCGATTCAAGGCTGGTCTAAGTCAAGGTAAACGCTATATTATTAAAGCCCATTATGTTCCGAAGTCGGCAGAGGCGGCTACCAAGTCGGGGCAGATCCACCTATCTGTTCGTAATAGTCGAGATAACACCTCTCCAAGCGGCTGGAAGCCTCTAACCATGTCAAAAACATATAATTCTGGTGATGCTTCGGCAGAAATGAATCGAAAATATGGAGCCTTCGTTGAACACCACCGCTATGAAACTGTCGATCAGAACGGTAAAGTCCTGAGTGTCGACAAAAATATTGATGGAGAGACCTTAACCGGGATTGTAGGCAAGCATACCTATCTAACTTCGGCCAAACCGATTGAAGGCTATCGCTTCGTCAAGGCCGAGAACCCTATTAATGGTCCAGCATACAATCCGGATGGACGCTACAAGGCTGGTCAATTTAAAGCAGATGTTACCCAGGAAATTACTTATGTGTACCAACGGGTGGTTGAAAAGCAATCGACCTATGAAATGACAGTGGAAGATAGCTCTTATAAGACGGACTTCCAATACAATCCCTCGTTGCCAGCTGGTCAAATCAAAGAAATTCGTCCCGGCCGTGATGGACGCGTTCGGGTCCTATATGAACATGTCGATTCAGAGCGGATTCCTAACTTTAACCCCCAATGATTTTAGATACATGCGCGGCCAATACTGGCGCGAAGTATCTCGAGAAGTGGTTCAAGAAGCCCAAAGTCAGATTTTTGGCTATAACTTTGAAAGTATTATTAGAACTGAGCCGCAAGCAGATGGCGGTGTGAAAATTGTTTATAATACAGGCCGTGAACTTGTTATTCCTGGGCCCAAACAACCAGACAAGCCGCTGCTACCGAATAAACCCATTGTTGAAGTCAATCGTGGACAAGGGAGTCATCCTGAAAGCGGCAAGCACGTCAAGGGAAGTTACGTAACTGTAAAAATTTATAACCCTAACACGGATCAATTTGAAGATGAAAAAACTATTTTCATCCCTGACGGTGAAAAAGGTGATCAAGGTGAGCGCGGAGAACAAGGCCTTCCAGGGACTCCAGGTCAAGATGGAACCGATGGTAAAGATGGGAAGTCAGTCCTCGCAACTACTGAACGCGGCACCAAAGCTGATGAAACCGGAAAAGAGCGTCCAGGCACTTGGATGATTGTTCACGAAGACGCTAATAACAACGGGAAAGTAGACCCAGGTGAACGCGAAATCAGCCGTGAATTCATCTTCGACGGCACCGATGGTAAAAACGGTAAGACCCCAGTTGTTGAAAGTGAACGTGTTGAGAAAGATCCAAATGATCCAAACTCCGAATCAGGTGTGAAGATCATTGTCAGAGATCCTGAGAGCAACGATATCATCAAAGAAACCTTCGTTAAAGATGGCGAAAAAGGTGAGAAGGGTGACCAAGGTGAGCCTGGTCAAGACGGCAAGTCCTCTTATGTTCACCTCGTTAAAGGACCAAACGAAGCTGGCGACCCAGGCCAATGGCTCATTACCTACTTTGACAAGAACGGCGACGGCAAGTTCACAGAAGATGAAATTGTCTCCACAGAATTCGTAGCTGACGGTAAGGATGGAAAAGATGGCAAATCAGTCCTCGCAACGACCGAACGTGGCACCGAAGTTGACGAAAACGGACAAAACTGTCCAGGGACTTGGGTGATTGTTCATGAAGATACCAACAATAACGGTCAAGTTGACCCAGGTGAACGTGAAATTAGCCGTGAGTTCATCTTCGATGGTACCGATGGTAAAAACGGTAAGAGCCCAGTTGTTGAAAGTGAACGTGTTGAGAAAGATCCAAATGATCCCAACTCCGAATCAGGTGTGAAGATCATTGTCAGAGATCCTGAGAGCAACGACATCATCAAAGAAACCTTCGTTAAAGATGGCGAAAAAGGTGAGAAGGGTGACCAAGGTACGCCAGGTACCCCAGGTCAAGATGGCCAAGACGGTAAAGATGGTAAGTCGGTTCTCGCCACTGCAGAGCGCGGCACAAAAACTGATGAAAACGGCAAAGACCGTCCAGGCACCTGGATGATTGTTCACGAAGACGCTAATAACAACGGGAAAGTAGACCCAGGTGAACGCGAAATCAGCCGTGAATTCATCTTCGACGGCACCGATGGTAAAAACGGTAAGACCCCAGTTGTTGAAAGTGAACGTGTTGAGAAAGATCCAAATGATCCCAACTCCGAATCCGGCGTGAAGATCATCGTGAGAGATCCCGAAAACAATGAAGTCATCAAAGAAACCTTCGTTAAAGACGGCGAAAAAGGTGAAAAGGGTGACCAAGGTGAGCCTGGTCAAGACGGCAAGTCCTCTTACGTTCACGTTGTGAAGGGACCAAACGAAGCGGGTGAATCAGGCAACTGGATTATCACTTACTTTGACAAGAACGGTGACGGTAAATTCACAGAAGATGAAATTGTCTCCAGTGAATTCGTTGCTGATGGTAAAGACGGTAAATCACCAAAAGCTGAAGTCAAAGACAACGGTAATGGCACCCACACCGTAACCATTACCAACCCAGACGGCACGACGACTGAAACAGTGATTGAAGATGGTAAGGACGGCAAGTCTGCCACAGCTGAAGTTAAAGACAACAATGATGGTACCCACACCATTACCATCACTAATCCAGACGGCAGCCAAACAACCACTGTGGTTCGCAATGGTGAAAAGGGCGACAAGGGTGATCCAGGTAAAGATGGGAATTCCTCTTACGTTCACCTCGTTAAAGGACCAAACGAAGCTGGCGACCCAGGCCAATGGATCATCACCTACTTTGACAAGAATGGCGATGGCAAGTTCACCGAAGATGAAATTGTCTCCAGTGAATTCGTAGCTGACGGTAAAGATGGTGCTCCAGGCCAAGCTGGTGCTAAAGGAGATAAGGGTGACCCAGGCCAAGCTGGTAAGGATGGCAAGTCCTCTTATGTTCACCTTGTTAAAGGACCAAACGAAGCCGGTCAACCAGGTCAATGGATTATTACCTACTTTGACAAGAACGGCGATGGCAAGTTCACCGAAGATGAAATTGTCTCCAGTGAATTCGTTGCTGATGGTAAAGATGGTAAGTCACCTAAGGCTGAAGTTAAGAATAACGGTAACGGGACTCACACCGTAATCATTACTAATCCAGATGGTACGAAGTCTGAAACCATCATCAAAGATGGTAAAGACGGTAAGGCCGCTACAGCTGAAGTCAAAGACAACGGCGATGGTAGCCACACCATCATCACCACTAACCCAGATGGTAGTCAAACCACTACGGTAGTGAAGAACGGTAAAGATGGCAAGTCTTCCTACGTTCACCTTGTTAAAGGACCAAACGAAGCTGGCGAGCCAGGCCAATGGATCATCACCTACTTCGATAAGAACGGTGATGGCAAGTTCACCGAAGATGAAATTGTCTCCAGTGAATTCGTAGCTGACGGTAAAGATGGTAAGTCACCTAAGGCTGAAGTTAAGAATAACGGTAACGGGACTCACACCGTAACCATTACCAACCCAGATGGCACGAAATCTGAAACCGTCATCAAAGATGGTAAGGATGGCAAGTCTGCTACAGCCGAAGTTATAGATAATGGTAACGGAACTCATACCATCACAATCACCAATCCAGATGGCAGCCAAACGACAACAGTTGTGAAAGACGGTGCCAAAGGTGATCCAGGTCAAGATGGCAAAGACGGCAAGTCAGTGACTGTTTCTACAGAACCAGGTCATTTCCAAGGTCAAGATGGTGTTTGGATCATTGTTCAAGATAGTGAAACAGGTAAAGAACTCGATCGAGACTTTGTTGCCAACGGTAAAGATGGCAAGGATGGGAAGTCTGCAGATATCAAGACAGAAGCATTAGTGGATCCGAATGGCCAAGAAACCGGTTATAAGATTACCATTATCCATCCAGATGGTTTAGAAGAAACTCGTCTGATTAAACATGGGAAAGATGGTAAGGATGGCAAAGACGGTCGCGATGGGAAATCCATTATTGCGACAACGGAACGTGGCGACCATAAAGGACAATCAGGTGCTTGGTTGATTATCCGTGATAGAGAAACGCTACAAGAAATTGACCGCGAATTTATTGCAGATGGTCAAAATGGCAAATCAGCCGATATCTCATCACGAGAAACTACAGAAGGTCTAGAAATTACCATCCACCATGCCAATGGAACAAGCCATACGCATATTATCCGTGATGGCAAGGACGGCAAGTCTATAACCGCATCAACCGAACCTGGAAGCTTCAACGGACAGTCAGGTATGTGGTTGATTATCCGTGACCGTGACACGGGTCAAGAATTAGACCGTCAATTTGTGCGCGATGGTAAGGATGGGCAGGACGGAAAAGATGGAAAATCAGCTCTTCTAAGTACTGAAAAGATTCTTGATTCAGATGGTAAGGAAATTGGCCTAAGTATTAAGATAACGCATCCAGATGGCTCTACCGAAACACATACGATCTACCATGGTCGCGATGGTAAGGATGGCCAAGATGGGAAAACTCCACAAATCCGTACTGAAAAAGGCAAAGATAGTCAAGAAAATGTGGGCAGATGGTTGATTATCGAAGACGGTCATGGCAATGAAACCGTTCGTGAATTCATCCGTGATGGCCAAGATGGTAAGACGCCTTCTGCTAAAGTGGAACCCGGTAAGAATGAACATGGCGACAGTGGTCAATGGATTATTATCTTCGATGGAGATGGTAATGAAGTCTCACGTGAATTTGTTCGTGACGGCAAGGATGGCCAAGATGGCCGCTCGCCAAGTCTTGAAACAGTTCCCGGTAAGAATGCAGACGGTGACAGTGGTTTATGGGTGATTGTTAAAGATCCTCAAGGTAAGGAATCGAGCCGCCACTTTATTAGAGACGGTAAAGATGGCAGAGGAATCAAGAAAATCTATAGTAAAGACGGTCGTTTAACGATTGTATTTACAGATAATACAAAAGAAATTCTTGAAATCCCATGTTGCCAACCGAAGCTAGAAGAACCTAAACCAGAAGAACCTAAACCGGAAGATCCGAAGCCAGAGGATCCAAAACCAGAAGAACCAAAACCAGAAGATCCGAAACCGGAAGATCCGAAGCCAGAAGATCCAAAAACGGAAGATCCAAAACCGGAATATCCGAAACCAGAGGATCCAAAGCCAGAAGAACCTAAACCAGAGAATCCAAAAGCAAAGATTCCAAATGCAAAAAATAAAGAGTTAGAGGAGGAGAAGAACAAAAATTCAAATGTAAGAACCACCCTCATAACCAGTCAAGCAAGTGATCAAGCAAAGGAAAAAGCACTAGCAAAAGCCTATAAAGCTAAGGCACAGTTACCGCAAACAGGTACAGTGACCAATGTGTCCAATGCGGCCATCGCTGCTAGCTTGTTATTAGGTGTGGGAGGACTAGTTCTTAGTCAAAAGAAAAAGAAATAGTAACTTGTAAGCTAAAAAAGAGCTGTGCCGCTAATTGAGCGGCACAGCTCTTTGTCATATAGAAATCAAAAGGAGAGGTATTATTAATATTTTTCTAGGCTCATGACCATAGCTGCATAAAGCGGCATACCGTTCATAACAGTCCATTTATCTTTTTGATTTAATAAATAGGCATAATTATTATCTACACGATTTGTTTGTACAGCTAATGCAATATAGTTCATATTAAATGGGGTTTCAATATTTGCTTTATGTCCAGGCGATATCATCCATTGATTATAAAATTCTTTAGCGAGTGCTTTTTCACTGGTTAACATTGGATAGTCATGAGCCCAGGTTTGTAGAATATTTTCGTTTGAAATAATATCGCCATATTGGTCTAATGAAGCGGTCCCATCAATTAAACTATGAGTTTTTCCATTAATACGAATTGTTCCAATTTTAGCTAATTGATTCGTTGTATTATCAATTGGTTTTCTTAATTTTGGATCGTAAGCGACTTGGCTTAGCCCTAATTCTTTTCGGTGTGCATTGATTAATTTGGCGAATTCTTCATTGAGTAAATCAATGTCAATGATTTGATATTTATTAAAAGCTTCAATGGTTTCGTTTGTTGGTACAATCCCCCAGGCAATACCATTATGTGTTTCTCCTGTGCTGTTATTTTTAGCAATATATGAAATATGTGGTCTATGATCAGTAGAATCGTTGTATTTGGCTAAGTCATAACGCTCTTCTGGCGTATAAGCCTTTTTGAATTCATCAATCGTCATATCAACGAATTTTCCGGTCTTATCTGTGATCTTAATATCATAAACTGTTTTATCAGTCACTTCACCATTTTCTAAGTGGTAAGGGTCACCAACAACTTGTGTGAAGATATCGCCAACGTTAACATTGCCATAGCCTCTTGTTTCAGTTTCAGGTTTTGGTGTTGGCTTGTCTTCAGGTTGTGGCGCCGGTTGGTTCACCTTAGTGCCATAACGCACAACTTGTTCGATGGGTTCTGTTCGGCTTTCATCAATGAGTTCACGTTGGCTTTCTACGCCGTTGGTATAAGTCACCCGATAGGTTTTAGTAACCTTGCCGTCAACTCCTTCTTGGGCAACAATTTCTTTCCCTTGTTCTAAGTTGTCATCTTTGATATAACGGATGCCATGCCTGATAAGGGTATCGTGGCTTTCAGTTTTAACGGTCACTTGGTCTTTAACTTTGGTACCGTAATAGATGATCGTGGCAACGGGTTCTTGGCGATTAATTTCTTTGGAGGTTTCGGATACGACGACACCATCTGTAAGGGTTTGGGTGATTTGCGTTGTCACAAAACCATCTTGACCTTCTTGTCCAACACGCTCTTCACCTTCTGGAAGGTTAGGATCTGCTAGGTAACGAACAGGAGCGGTGATCACATCTGTCTTTTCAGAGACTTTTGTGGTCGTTCGTTTCACTGTTGGTTCGCTAGGTACTTCGATAAACTCAGGTTCAGTTGAAGGTGGTGTTGTCGGAACAACTTCTTCATCTGGATTTTCGGGATCAACTACAGGTTGTTCAGGTTCTGTGTAGTTGGGGTTTGGAACAACTTGAGGGTCACCTGGAATGATTTCCTCGTGGGTATCCTCGTTGATGATTGTTGGTTCACCGGGGATGAGGGTGGATGGGGTGTCCTGTGGTGGAGTAACGGTGTTTCCGTCTTCTGTAGGGACTTCTTCGTCATGGATAGTGATTGTTGTTTCACCTTGAGAAGAGTCTTTATCACTTGGTGTATGGATTGATTCATTCCCCTTATCCACGCTTGGACCATCAATTGTTTCGTTACTTGGTGTGGTTGAAGGTTTTTCTTCTTTTTCTTTGTTTGAAGGCGTGTGGGATTTATCTTCAGAAGGTTTTTCGCTTACTGCCTGTCCACTTGGTAGGTTCTCTTGATCTTGTCGATTTTCATTTGGCTTCTCTGTTAGACTAGGCGCTTCCATTGAGTCATGCTCTAAAGAACTTGTTTGAGCTCTAAGGCTGGATGCTGGAATAATAACATTATCCTTGGTGCGGAAGGCCACTTCTTTTTGTGGACCATAGCCGTAACCTTTTTCCTTAATCCCTTGGCGAGTCCCGTCTTCCTTCTGTTGATAGTCTAGGGAACTGTTCTTGTAGGGATTAACGAGGGCCAGGAATTTATCCCGCTCCTGTCTTGAGACACGCTCACCGTTTTTCAGCATGGTATTAATTTTATCCGCATCGATGAGAAGGCGCTGACCGGTAAAAATTAAATCAACATCTTCAATTTGATTGACTTGGGCCAGGTCTTCGATTGCTATATTGGTCGCTTCTGAGATGGCTGATAGGGTATCTCCCCAATTAACAATGTAGTAAGCATCCACTAATTTTTCTTTTTGAATTTGTTCTTTGACTTTTTGGACACTATTAGCCTTCCATTGGCTGGCTGAGGCGGCTGGCTGATTTTGTTTAGTGGCTGGTTTGGCAGCCTGAACAGGTTCAAGGCCTAAACCAAGAATACTAGGACCTAGAGCATTAAGGCTAGCTAAACTGATCAGACCAAGCTGGGCAAATTTACGCATCTTCTTCTTCATCATGTTCTTTCATACCTCCAAATAAATAATGAAATTTATAAGCTCAGTATATCATTACTTTGTCCTATATAACCGATAATGGCCTAAACAGTTGTTTTTGACTCCTGAATCGTTTCTTTTCTTCTCAATATGAGAGGAAATACCAGCCTAGGCCTTTTTGGGGCTAGACCTCTTAGATTAATGACATGTTCAGCATAGTCAAGCTAAACTGAGCTAAAGAGTCAATAGGCATAAAAAAAAGCTGCCCTTAAGTTTTCACTTGGGGCAGCTAACTGCTTACAGAATTTATAGGAATTTAGAAACTTAGCCTGCCTGACCAATAAGGAGGGCATAGACAAAGAAGAGGGCGAAACCAAATAGGAAAATTAAACCAAGGATAGCTAAGATTTTCAACCAGCTTGGAAGGTTTTTGTTTTCGCGAGTGACGAGGACATAGTTCAAGAGAGCAAAGAAGGGGGTGGTTAGGAATGAGCCAATCATGGCGAAGCGAAGCATGGTGGCTACCTGACCTGCGAAGAATTGGATAAGCACTAAACCGATGATGGCGGTCAGGGTCATCCAGATCTTCAGAGAATTTTGACCGGCTTCTTTTTTATTAAGGAGTAAGCGCAGGGAAATTTCGTTGACCCGGGAGTAACCGTCGATAACGGTAATGACTGTGCCAAAGATGCAGAGAAAGGCGATGAAGGTGATCAAGTAACGGGACCAGTCACCGAGGACGGAGGCATACATGCCCACAAACTGGGAGATGTATTTGGCGGAGGCAGCTTCTACTGCTTGGCCGGTAGGGTATTGGATGAGGGCGCCTAGAGCCACGAAGAAGACAGCTAAGATAGCTGTTCCAATGTAGCCCACGTTGAAGTCGAAGAGGGCATCTTCGGTGTTGAAGTCAACGCTCTTCCGCTTCTCTGCTGACCAGAGCGAGTTGATGGCTGAGATTTCAATCGGTGCGGGCATCCAACCGACCAGCGACACGATGAAGGGGAGGGCAGCCAGTTGCCAGGGGGTCCGTTCTACAAAGTCTGCACTGTATTCAGGGTGCTCAATGGCCGCGATGATAACGGCTAGGACAGTGGCAATGGTGAGGGCGGACATGATCCACTTGGCCATCCCATCGAGTAACTTGTAGCCCCCGAAGAGGAGCATGGCCCAGATGAGGGCGATGAGGATAATGGACCACTGGGTAATAGTTAGATTAATCATAGGGAAGGCACTGGCAATAATAGCTGAACATAGAATAGCCACCCCTGCTGTATTGACCAAGGCGGAGAAGACATTTAGGATAAAGAAGACCCAAAGATGGAATTTGCCCTTCTCAGTATAACCCTCAACGAGAGTTTTACCCGTTTCGGCTGTATATTCCGCGCCAAAACGGAAGAAGGGGTATTTGAAGATATTGGCCAAGATAACGAGGAATAAAAGCGACCAACCATATGAAGCACCGGCTTGGGTAGAGGATACAATATGGGACCCACCCACCGCAGCCGAAGCCATGAGGATACCTGGCCCCATGGCTTTGACCTTGCTGGCCCAGGTAGATTGACTTGTTGTAACGACTTGTGACATAATCATTTCTCCTATCGGTTAAATTTTCAGAATAATCTGAATGAGTTTCTAAAGTATATAGAAAAAAATTTCTGAAAACAAGGGTAGGATTTGTTTCAAAGCGCTAACATATCTTCAAAATGTTGGGGGATAACGAAAGATTTGAAATGGGGGACTTTGCTCTAAATAATTAAAAGCTTTTACCATCTCAGTAGTCATTAAAAAAGCATAAATGTGTTAATGACTCTAGATATTCCTCCGGTTTAAGTAAAAAAGAAAGGCTTTGAATCGTGCAAAATCTCGTACATAAATTTAAAAATATAAAAAAACATCGTGACAACAAGGCTTACAAATGCTTGTTATCACGCTGTTTGTAGACGATGGACCGTGAGAGGCTCGAACTCTCGACAGACGGATTAAGAGTCCGCTACTCTACCAACTGAGTTAACGGTCCGTGTCGTTATCGCTTAATGACGATAAATATATCTTACGCCTGTTTGAGGAAAATTTCAAGTCTTTTTCGTTATTTTTTTCAAAAAAATTTTGGGACTTTGACTGTGGGGTTATTTTTCTTGTTTTATCAGCGTTTCTTAAGAAAAAATAAATTTAAAAAAGCCAAGCCCTCATTTGGGCCTGGCTGATTTTTAAAATTTAACAGTCTTATTTGGTTTTGCGATCGATGTCTAAGTCAGTCCGGTATTCACGAGGCGCTTTTTCGAAGAGGTATTCGCCGTTGCGGATGGAAGCGAGGCATTCTACCCGGCAGCGTTGGGCTTCATAGGTGCTTGGAGCATCGAGGACGATGAAGTTGGCAGGTTTCCCTTCATCCAAACCATAGACATCTTCCACTTGCATTAATTTGGCCCCGTTGTAGGTAATCAAATCAAAGTTGCGTGGGAAGTCTTCTTCGCGCATGAGCTGGGTGGCGTGGATGCCGTTGTCTAGGATATTCATCATGTTACCAGATCCAGCTGGGTACCAGAGGTCAACAATGGAATCTTGGCCGAATGCCACGTTGATGTCATTGTCGACGAATTCTTTCACCCGGGTCAGGCCACGGCGTTTAGGATAGGTGTCTTGGCGGCCTTGGAGGAAGAGGTTTTCGGTAGGGCAGGAAACAAAGTTCAAGCCAGATTGACGGAAAAGGCCCATCATGCGGAAGGCGTAGGCATCGTTAACGGAACCGAATGAGCAGGTGTGGGAAGCTGTGGTTTCATGGCCGTAGCCTTGCTTCATAGCTTCTGCATTGAGAAGTTCGAGGAAGCGGGCTTGGTCGTCATCGGTTTCGTCGCAGTGGACGTCGATCAATTTGTCATATTTAATGGCCAGGCGGACAATTTCCTTAATCGATTCCATCCCGTCTTGGCGGCTCCATTCATTGTGAGGGATCCCGCCGACACAATCAGCCCCTAATTGAAGGGCTTCTTCAACTAAGTCGCGGCCCGTCTTGCCTTCTTCTTCATAGGAGTACATCCCGTTTTGGGGGAAGGCAACAACTTGGATGGTGATATTATCCTTTAATTCATCACGGACTTCGAGAGCGGCCTTGATGCCTGTTAGGTTAGGATCGGTACAGTCGGTTTGGGCGCGGATGAATTGGGTGCCGTAAGCAGCCACGTCTTTAACAGCTTGGCGGATCCGTTCTTTCATTTCTTCCTTGCTGGTACCTTTCTTGTAGTCGTTCCATAAGTCAATGGCTTCAAAAAGGGTCCCTGATTCATTCTTCACCTTAGGATCTTGACCCGTGAAGTAGTAGTCCAAGTGTAAGTGGGAGTCAACGTATGGAGGAAGAACGAGGCGACCTCCTAAGTCGATCGTTTCGTCAGCTGAGCCGAGCTCTGTCCCAATAGCTTTGATTTTTCCATCTTCAACTAAGATTTCAGATGCATCATCGTGCTTATAGATACACGCATTAATAAATTTTTTTGACATCTTATAATTACCTCCTGTAATGATATCTATAACCTAGCTTAAGGTCTTCTTTCATTTAAATCAAGTCTTAGGGTTGACTTTAGCTAGCCAGCGCGCCAATTCACATGAGAACATGAATTCTTGCTCAGATTCGCACAGAAAAAGCTATTTTGGGGCTTGCCAAAGCATTTGCTTAAACTATAATGAGCCTTAAGTAAAGAGATGAAAGGACGAAAAATATGCATCAACAAAGAACGGGCTTTTCATGGCCACTTTTTATTTTGATGGCAAGCATTACCTTTATGGCCATCTTGTCGGAATTAATGCCTTCGGGTGTCTTACCTCAGATGGCGGAAGGTTTTGGGATTACAGAGGCACAAGCGGGAGGTTTTGTTGGCCAATATGCTATTGCTTCAGCTTTTTGCGGTATTCCCATTATTTCCGCAACGGTTGAATGGGACCGAAAGAAGCTCCTCATGCTGCTCCTTATCGGCTTTTGCCTAGCCAATCTCGTCATTGGGCTCCTACCGATTTATTGGTTGGCTGTCCTCGCGCGTATCTTAGGAGGGGTCTGTGCGGGTGCACTTTGGCCCATGATTTCTGCCTACGGAATGAGCCTGGTGAAAGCAGAAGACCAGGGCAAGGCGGTCGCTGTGATCATGGCTGGGACAACAGTCGGTATGAGCCTGGGTTTGCCCTTGATGACCTGGATCGGGACCCGTTTTTCTTTCCACTTAGAGTTTATTGTGATGGCAATCTTTATTGCAGGGGTGGCCTTCCTCTGCCAGACCTTCCTACCCCATGTCCCTGGTGAGAAGCGCTCTCGCTCGAACTCCCCTCTTACCATGTTGAAGAATAAGGGCGTCCTCCTCGTTGTCCTCCTGACCGTTCTTGCGGTCGTTGCCAACTATGGGGTCTACACCTACATTACCAACTTAGTGAAGACTATCGATTATCCAGGTATTGGTCTAGCCCAAATCCTCTTTGGGCTGGGATCGATTCTATCTGTTGTTATAGCCGGAATCTTTATTGACCATTACCTGCGCTGGGTCTGTGCGGGCATGCTAGGTAGTGCGGCCTTGGCCATGGCTTGCTTCTATTTTGTGTCGAGCACAGGGCTTCATCATCTGGCCTTTATCCTATGGGGGCTGGGCTTCGGCGCTCTGGTGACTCTCTTCCAAACCGCAGTGACCCGTCAGGTGAGCCAGGGAACAGCTGTGGCGACTTCGCTCCAGTCAGCCGCCTTTAACTTCTCGATTATGATTGGCTCAACAGTTGGCGGCTGGTTACTTGCTTCCTCGTCTTCAGCAGCGATTGTGGTCATGGCCTTGCTCCTCCTGATTCTGGGCTTAGCGATCAGTTTATCAGCAAAAAAATACCTCGCCTAATGAAAGAGACTGCGCCTCTATGGCCAGTCTTTTTTGTTAGGTAATTGGTCTAAACTTTATTAAGACAGCCTAGCTATCAGTAAAGTTCATGTTATAATGGAAAAGAAATTTAGAAGGATTTAAAAAAAGGAGTAAGACAGTTCATGACAAAAGAATCAATCTATGGTCTGACGCGAAAGGAAATGGAAGAACGCTTAGTGGAAATGGGCGAGAAAGCTTTTCGCGCGGAACAAATCTGGCAATGGCTCTACCGCCAACGGGTAGGGAGTTTTGCGGAAATGACCAATCTTTCCGAAGACCTGCGACAAGCTTTGGAAGACCAATTTAATTTCAGCCCTTTAAAAGAAGAAATTGTTCAGCGGGCTGAGGACAGGACGACCAAGTTCCTCTTCCAATTAGCGGATCAGTCGATGATTGAAACGGTTCTAATGTACCACCACTATGGCTTGTCGGTCTGTGTGACGACCCAAATTGGCTGTAATATCGGCTGCCGTTTCTGCGCTTCAGGCCTCTTGCCTAAACAGCGGGACCTGACGACAGGTGAAATCGTGGCCCAGATTATGTACATCCAACGCTATCTCGATGCCCGCGGGGAGGGCGAGAAGGTTTCCCATATTGTGGTGATGGGGATTGGGGAACCCTTCGATAATTATGACAACGTGATGCGCTTCCTCCGCATTGTGAATGATGACAAGGGACTAGCTATCGGTGCCCGGCACATTACCGTGTCAACGTCTGGCCTGGCCCCTAAGATTCGCGAATTTGCCCGTGAAGGCATCCAGGTCAATTTAGCGGTTTCCCTCCATGCCTCCAATAATGAGGTCCGGTCATCAATGATGCGGATAAACCGCAAGTATCCCATGGAAGAGCTCTTCGATGCTATCTATGAATATACCGACCTGACCAATCGCCGGGTGACCTTCGAGCATATTATGATTGATGACGTCAATGACCGGCCAGAGCATGCGCAAGAGTTGGCAGACCTTCTCAAACCTATGCGAAAATTAGCCTATGTTAACTTGATTCCCTATAATCCGGTACCAGAAAATCCTTACCGCCGGTCCAAGCCAGAAGCCATCACTAAGTTTTTCGATGTCTTGATGCAAAATAATATCAACTGTGTAGTCCGCAAAGAATTCGGGACGGAAATCGAAGCCGCTTGTGGCCAATTGCGCAGCCAGTATGAACGCAAACGCCGGGAACGTCGGCAAAGAGAAAAGGCCTAGGAGCCAGTGACAAAAGGCACTTAGGCTTGAATCACTGGAACAGATTTTTGCTTAATGAGTCGTTATTTTTAAAGAGGACGGAGTTTTTGTTTCAGCCTCTGTCTAGCCCAGCAGAAAGGAAGTAAAAAATGCCAGCTATAGAACGCATCCAAGAAATGGAAAGTCACTTGAAGGAAATTCAATCCTTTTTTGAAGATTTTGACCAAGATCTGGCTAAATTTGAAGCGATCAAGCCTCAATTAGAGGCCCTCGAAGCTTATTATGGGAGCGAAGAATGGTTTGACGATTTTGATGCCTATGAGGATGGAAGCATGCCTGAGGACTTGACCTACCAGGTGCTGAGCGAAGATGGGGTCTATGATTGTTTAGTCGACAAGCACCGGATTGCCTTGGCCCTTCTCGACTTGGCCCGCGACCTTTTAGCCTAGGAGGTAGGATGTGACCAGCGAAAGCAGACAAGCGAATTATTGGTCGGTCTTATTCCTGCGTTTTTTGGCAGGCTATATTAATGTGACGATGATTATTCATTTTGCGACCACCTTGGCGGGGCAGACGGGCTCGCTAACTAATATTCCGATATTGATTGTCCAGCAGAATAATTTTGCCTTGGTGGAGACCTTGTCCGTTGTCTTTGCCTTTCTTATGGGGACCATCTTCAGTGGTTTCTGTTATCCCCATGATGATTCAGCGGTGCGCTTACGCTATACGGCTATTCTGTCGGGCTTTGGGCTCCTCTGGCTGGCGACACCCTGGCTAGATTTGCCAGCTGGCCTTCTCTTAGTCTTGACCGCTTTTTCTCTAGGCTTTCAGAATGGTATGCGGCTCTCTTATCGGGGGATTACGGTCCGCACGACGATTATGACCGGCTTGTTGACGGATATTGGTGTCATGGTCGGCCGCTGGCTCAACCGCCATCCTATTGAAATCTGGCGCTTGACCTTTCATTTGAATAATTTATGGAGCTTCTTAGCGGGAGGGATCTTTGCGGCTCTGGTGGACCAGTATACGCCTATCCATGAAATGTTGGTGGCGGGTATCCTGGACCTCCTGGTGGCGGGGTACTTCTTCTTTTTCCGTGATAAGCTTGAAGTGACGAGCTGGCCCTAGAACTATCCAGGACCAGCTTTTTTGTGTATAATTAATAGAAAAATAATATCAGGAGTGATGAGATGACAATTGAAAGTAAGCCTGTCTTAAGGGGCAATGTGCTGATGACCGTTAACCCCATGGGGCTCAAGCAGGAGATCCAGAATCAAATTGACTATGTGAAGAGCCAGGGACACTATGAAGGGCCTAAGAAGGTCCTTGTTTTAGGAGCATCTTCCAGCTACGGTCTAGCGACACGTATTACCACAGCCTTCGGGGCAGGGGCAGATACCATCGGCGTATCCTATGATAAGGGGCCCCGTTCGGAGAAAAACTTGGGAACTCCCGGTTGGTACAATAATATCTTCTTCCGCCAAGCGGCTGAAAAAGAAGGCTTAGTGGCAAAAAATTTTGTAGGGGATGCCTTTAGCCAAGAGTTGAAGGATGACGTCATTCATTACATCAAGGAAGAATTCGGTGGAAAAGTTGACTTAGTGGTTTATAGTCTGGCAACCGGTCGGCGGACGGATCCTGAAACAGGACAGACCTACCATTCAGCGATCAAATCTATCGGCCAAGAAGTCGTAGGCCCTAATATTAACCTGCAGAAAGAAGAACTCTATGAGGAAGTCTTAGAGCCAGCCAGTGAGGAAGAAATCGAAGCAACCGTTAAAGTCATGGGTGGTGAAGATTGGTATGGCTGGATCAAGCTGCTCAATGAAGCTGGTGTTCTGGCTGAAGGGGTCCAAACGGTTATTTATTCCTATTTGGGGAGTGACCTCAATCGTTCTTACTACCAAGATGGGACCTTGGGCCGGGCTAAGGCAGACTGTGATGAGAAGGCAGATTGGATTAATCAAGAGTTAGAAGACTTAGCTGGCAAGGCTCAAGTTGTTGTAGCAACGGCTGTGACCACCAAGGCCAGCGCGGTAATTCCTTTCTTCCCTATTTATTGCATCGCCCTCTACAAGGTGATGGCTGAGCGCGGGACTCACGAAACGCCGATTATGCACCAGGATCGGATCTACCGGGACATGATCTACGGTGATCAGGCAGCCTACGATGACAAGGGACGCCTCCGTCCCGATCTTTGGGAATTAGATCCCGAGGTACAGGCCCAAACGGAAGCTCTCATCAAAAAAATCACGCTCGAAAATTTCAAGACCGATCTGACCGCTTATGACTTGCTCTGGCACGAATTTCTAAACCTAAACGGCTTCGATGTCGATGGCGATGACGGTCAAGAAGCAGTCGACTTGGACGACTTGAAGGCACTAGAAGCTTAGCGCTTTTTTTGAAATAAAGCTGCACGGCGAGGGCAAAACATGCTATCATGGAGACGTATTGTTTTTTATAAAATAGACTGATAAAAGGATGATGAACATGTCAAGACTGCTAGGTACTGTCGTTCGGGGACTGCGTGCGCCTATTATTAAAGAAGGCGACGACCTCGCCCAAATTGTGAAAGCGACCCTCGTCCAAGCTGCGGACCAAGAAGGTTTTAAGATTCAAGATAAGGATATTATCGCGGTAACGGAATCGATTTTGGCTCGCGCCCAAGGTAATTTTGTGAGCCTGGATGCGGTCGCAGAAGACCTCAACAAGAAATTCACTTCTGATACGATTGGAATTGTCTTTCCGATTACCAGCCGTAACCGCTTCTATCCTATTCTCCAAGCTATCGCCCGGGCCAAGTCCAAAGTGGTGATCCAATTCGCTTATCCTCGTGATGAGGTGGGCAATGCCCTGATCTCAGACCAAGCTCTTGAGGAAGCTGATATTAATCCTTGGTCGACGACATTAACTGAGGAAGAATTCGTCCAAACTTTTGGTCAACCCAAGCATCCCTTCACAGGTCAAAACTATGTGGCCCTCTATAAGGAATGTGTGGAAGGCGAAGGGGCAGAATGTGAGATTATCTTCTCTAACCGGGTGGAAACAATCCTCGATTACAGCCAGGATGTCTTGGTCTGCACCACCCATAGCCGCGACCGGTTGAAACGTGAATTGAAGAAGGTAGATGACCAAGCAGTGGTTCTGAGTCTCGATAATATTCTCAACCAAGCCCCTAGTCAGGGAGAAGGCTACAATGAAGAATTTGGGCTACTGGGTGCCAATCTCTCCGGTGAAAATACGCTGAAACTCTTCCCCCGTGATGCCATGACTTTTGTTCGTGAGCTCCAAGCGCAGATTGCTGAAGAAACGGGAGCGACGATTGAAGTGATGGTCTACGGAGACGGGGCCTTCAAGGATCCAGTCGGCCATATCTGGGAACTCGCCGATCCCGTTGTTTCCCCTGGTTACACCGACGGACTAGCGGGCACCCCCCATGAGATGAAACTTAAATACCTGGCTGACAACCAGTTCAGCGATCTCAGCGGCCAAGCTCTAGAAGACGCTATGCGTGACCATATCAAAAAACACGAAGAAAACGAAGGCGATACCCACCATAGCTCGGTAGGCACCACTCCACGCCAGATCACTGACCTCGTCGGCTCCCTAGCCGACCTCACCAGCGGCAGCGGCGACAAAGGCACCCCCTTCATCTACATCCAAGGCTACTTCGACAATTACTCGGACTAAACAGGGTGAGAGCAGTTGCGCCCAGACTTGAATGACTGGAGGCCAAACGGAAAAGAGCGGCTTTAGCCGATCGTTCCGATTAGCTGAAGTCACTTCAAGACTGCAACTGCGAACCCAACTAAAAACAGGGTGTGAGGCCTGGCGCTTAGCTTTCGTTCACTGGAGCAAGTCACCAGAGTAGTCTGGAAGACTACGGCGGAGACTTGTGAAGTGACACGAAAGCTGCCAGACCAAACCCAACTAACCAGGGTGTGAGACTTGGCGGTCAGACTAGGATGATTGGAGCAATTAAGAATAAGAGCGAAGTATTCGCTCATTTCTTAATTGTGAAATCACTCCGAGTCTGCCAAGTCGAACCCAACTAAACAGGGTGAGAGCAGTTGCGCCCAGACTTGAATGACTGGAGGCCAAACGGAAAAGAGCGGCTTTAGCCGATC
>NZ_JASOLI010000021.1:0-1118 GCF_030215145.1 Aerococcus sp. UMB7834
GACGGCATGATTACTCCAGCCGAAGTTGAAGAACTCAACCGTCTGAACGAAGAAGCCAAGGCGAAGAAAGCGACAGCGCAAGAGGCAGTCAGCGCGATTCCAGACACACCAGAAGGTGCGAAGACCGCGAAAGATGGCTTCCAAGGTCGCTTGGATAAATTAGATGGCATCCAAGTTCCAAGTGCCAACGATGAAAACAGCAATGGCATTCCAGATGACGTGGATACGAAGATTACGGACGCAGAAGCGAAAGTAGCCGCTGCCGAAGCTGCGGACCAAGCCGCTAAAGCGAAGTTAGCCGAAGCCAACCAAGACGGCATGATTACTCCAGCCGAAGTTGAAGAACTCAACCGTCTGAACGAAGAAGCCAAGGCGAAGAAAGCGACAGCACAAGAGGCAGTCAGCGCGATTCCAGACACACCAGAAGGTGCGAAGACCGCGAAAGATGGCTTCCAAGGTCGTCTCAATAAGCTGACTGGTATCGAAGTGCCACAAGCGGATGATGCGAACAATGACGGCGTCAAAGACACAGATGCTGCTGAAGTAGATGCCTTAGTCAAAGTTGCGGAACAAGCCTACGAAGACTTAGCTAAAGCGCTGAAGAGCGTTGGTAATGTTGTAACGCCAACTGTACATCAAGATCTGGCTGCTAAATTAGCTGATGCTAAAGCTAAAAAGGCAACAGCCCAAGTCGCTGTAGATAGATTACCAGATTCAGTAGGTAAGACTGGTTTCCAAACTCGCCTCGATAGCTTGAAGGATCCAAGCTTACCAACAATTGCTGAAAACGGTGCAGGTAATATCCAGCCAAGCTTACCAGAGTTCGACATGGGTCTAGCTTCTAAACTAGCTAAGGCTGATGACTTGGTGAACGCAGCAGAGAAGGCTTATAAAGACTTAGCTGATGCTATTGAAGCCGCTGGACCAACAGTTAAACCAGAAGTTCATGAAGCCCTCGTTAAACAAGTTCAAGCCGCAGAAAAGGCAAAAGCTGATGCACAAGCCGCAGTTGATGAGCTACCAGTCGATGTTGTGATTAGTAAGACCTACAAAGACCAATATCAAGGTCGCTTAGATAAGCTCGTTACACCTAAGTTGCCAGAAGTTGCGGTCAACGG
>NZ_JASOLI010000005.1:0-199249 GCF_030215145.1 Aerococcus sp. UMB7834
TTCCGCAATAGCTCAGTTGGTAGTAGCGCTTGACTGTTAATCAAGATGTCGTAGGTTCGAGTCCTACTTGCGGAGTTGGTGAGTGAGGATAATCCTGCAATCCAGCCTGGAGAGTTGTCCGAGAGGCCGAAGGAGCATGATTGGAAATCATGTAAACGGGAAACTGTTTCAAGGGTTCGAATCCCTTACTCTCCGTAACATTTAAATATTAAGTGTATTGGCCCGTTGGTCAAGCGGTTAAGACACCGCCCTTTCACGGCGGTAACACGGGTTCGAATCCCGTACGGGTCATTAAAAGTTGTCAATACACCGGAGAATTAGCTCAGCTGGGAGAGCGTCTGCCTTACAAGCAGGATGTCGGGGGTTCGAACCCCTCATTCTCCATAAGTAGTTTCTTAAAGCTACTAGGGTCCCGTGGTGTAGGGGTTATCACGCCTGCCTGTCACGCAGGAGATCGCGGGTTCAATTCCCGTCGGGACCGTACAACTTTTAAAAAAAGGTCCAATAGCTCAGTTGGTAGAGCACTTGATTGAAGCTCAAGGTGTCGGCAGTTCGACTCTGTCTTGGACCACTCTGGTGGGATAGCGAAGTGGCTAAACGCGGCGGACTGTAAATCCGCTCCTTCGGGTTCATAGGTTCGAATCCTATTCCCACCATTACAATCTTTTTAAAGGTTGTCAGGGATTTAATTGAATAGGGACATAGTTTAACGGTAGAACTACGGTCTCCAAAACCGTCAATGTGGGTTCGATTCCTACTGTCCCTGTTTTATCCATTTTAATATGGCGGATGTGGCGAAGTGGTTAACGCATCGGATTGTGGCTCCGACACTCGGGGGTTCGATTCCCCTCATTCGCCCTTATTATTGGGGTATCGCCAAGTGGTAAGGCAACAGACTTTGACTCTGTTATGCGTTGGTTCGAATCCAGCTACCCCAGTTTTATATTTTAAAGTATGGCGGTATAGCCAAGTGGTAAGGCATGGGTCTGCAAAACCTTGATCGCCGGTTCAAATCCGACTACCGCCTTTCTTTGCCTTCATACGATATGCCGACGTGGCGGAATTGGCAGACGCGTTGGACTCAAAATCCAATGTCCTTTACCGGACGTGTGGGTTCGACCCCCACCGTCGGCATTCTAAGCTCAAATAAGAGCGTCAAAGAAAATTTAGAACATCCTAGAAATATTGTTAAATCAATGTTTCTAGGATGTTCTTTATTTTAGGAAAATCAAAAAGAATCAAAGAATATCATTTTATTTTACTAGTCAAAAAGCTTTTCTTTGTCTTCTAAAAGATGATAAAATATAACTGAATTTAAAAAAGGAGCTATTAGACGTGAAAATACCCAAAAAAACACCGAGTGTGAGCTCGGCTTTAAGAAAAGATACCCTCAAAGTTCCTGATGTGACTCGTGACGCTTCTGGTATCCGGATCTATGGGCGTCGCTTAAAATCCTTTCTCTTTTCAACGGATGTTGCGACAATTTGCTATAGCAATGCGGATGCCATCCTGGCTGTTTATCCGCAAACGCCGCATCCATCTATTGTCTCAGCCATCTCAACTGTCAGCACAGCCCCAGTCTTTGCAGGCGTTGGTGGCGGCTTAACTAGTGGTAAGCGCAGCGCAGATATTGCTTTATTTGCAGAAGCGGAGGGCGTTATGGGTGTCGTTGTTAATGCCCCAATGCCAGTTGAAACCATCGAGATGATTGAAAGAACCATTGATTCTCCCATCATCGCGACGATTGTGTCTGCCTACAATGATATCGATGCCCGTCTCAAAGCAGGTGTGGATATTCTTAATGTTGCGAGTGGCAAGGATACCCCTAACTTGGTAGCCTGGATCCGTGAACGCTATCCTGATGTTCCCATCATTGCGACAGGGGGGAGGACTGATGACAGCATTCGCGAAGTCATTGCGGCGGGGGCCAATGCCATTTCTTGGACGCCACCTACGACAGGTGAGCTCTTCAAAAAGAAAATGGATGTCTACCGCAAGGAAAGACGGGAAGAATTTATTGAAAGTCATGATGGGATGACTCTTAATGAGTATGAGCAGCACTTAGAAGACCAAGATTAGGATTTTTTGCGAAAGGCGAACCAGTAAATGGAGAGGCCAGCACTGAGGAAAATGATAAGAAACATCAGGTAAACCAGTAGACGAACACCCAGGCTGGGTTGGAGGCTGAGGATATATAGACCTGAAAAAACAGCAGTAACCATTAATATAATACTGGATAGAATGAGTAGAAATTCTTGAAATTTGGACTGTGGAGGCATGGAAACTTCCTTTCTATAGCTTTTCTTTCATGATGACCTTTATTGTTAGGAAAGGCAAGCTAAAAGTTTAAAAAATTATTCAGAAGGTCTAATATGTTTTACAAAGACCACTAAATCGTGTATTCTATAAAGTGTAGAAATAACTGAAAGTTTATTCATGAGGACATCCTTAAAAGGAGGTCCTTTATTTATCGAAGAAAATGGAGGGAAATATATGTCTAGGCAGAATGAGTCTTCGAAGGGACTAGTGTGGGGACTAGTTATCGCCCTTGTGGCTGTATTGGGACTATATGGTGGGGGAGCTTACTATTATAGTCAGCATTTTCTTCCCCGTACCCAGGTTTCCGCTACGAAGGTTTCAAATATGAACTTAGAAGAAGCGGATAAAAAAGTTTCAGAAAAAATTGCGGGTCAAACCATTGATGTGAAAGAAGGGGACAAGGAAGTTGCCCAACTCCCAATCGATAGTTTGGGACTGCCGATTGAAAGCCAAATCGCACTGAAAAAAATGCTCGATGAACAAAATCAATGGGCTTGGCCGCTCGCCTTCTTTACAGACCGTCAACTTCAAGGTAAGTATGTTGATGGAGACTTGGATGGGGCAACTATTGATAAGATTATGAACCAATTAGGGATTGATAATTCTCAACGTAAAGAATCCGAAAATGCTCGCTTGGAGAATTCTTCAGACCAAGGTTTCACAGTTGTTGACTCGGTCCAAGGGAATCAAATTTCAGCAGATGCCTTGCAAGATTTGTTCAATAAGAATATCGATAACGGCAATTACCAGGTTAACTTAGCAGATGCCTATATCCAGCCAACCCTTAAAGAAGATGACCCGAGCTTGCAATCTAAGATCAAAAAACTCGATGATATTAAGGGTTCAAAATTGGTCCTTAAAGTTGATGGTAAGGAACACCAGATTCCTGAAGAAGAAATTGCTAGCTGGTTGTATATTGATGACCAAGGTGAACCCGCTGTTGATATGGACCAGGTTAACGTTTATCTCCAAGGCTTAAACCAAGAAATTTCTGGTCTTTTAACTTCTCATGACTTCCAATCCACCATGGCCGGCGTCGTGACGGTTCAGCCAGGAACTTATGGCTGGTATATCGACCGCTCCAAAGCAGCTGATGAAGTTGCCCAAGCAGCCTTAAAAGGTAAAGATACTGTCATTGAACCATCTATTGCTGGGTCCGGTTACGGCCAAGATAACTTCTTTGGTCAGGACTATGTGGAAGTCGATATGATTAACCAAAAGATGTTCATCTATCTCAATGGCGAATTGCAATTGAGCACGGATATTGTATCTGGACACGACATGACCCCAACTAATCCAGGGGCTTTCGCAGTGAACAACATGCAGTCACCATCAGTCCTCCGCGGCTACGATCCAAAGACAGGCAACAAATATGCCTCTCCCGTTTCCTACTGGGTACCCTTTGACTATGTCGGCCAAGGCATCCACGACGCCAACTGGCAACCCGTCTTCGGCGGCGGCTGGTACCACCAAAACGGTTCAAACGGCTGCATCAACGTCCAACCCTCCGTCATGCCAACCGTATACTCCCTTGTCCACGTCGGCATGCCAGTCGTAGTATTTAATTAAGGGTGTGAGGGAGCGCGGTAGAAGTGGACCTCTGGAGCAAAATCACGAAGAAGTCCGAAAGTCTTCGAAGGGATTTTGTGAAGAGGAGCCCTTTCTGCATCCTCGAACCCGACTAGATAGGGTGTAAGCCAGAGCGTTTAGACTTGAATGACTGGAAGCCAAACGAAAAAGAGCGGCTTTAGCCGATCGTTTCGATTGGGTGAAGTCACTTCAAGTCTGCTCTTGCGAACCCGACTATTAAGGGTGTGAGGGAGCGCGGTTAGCTTCCTTTCACTGGAGCAAGTCACCAGAGCAGTCTTTAGGACTGTGACGGAGACTTGTGAAGTGACAAGGAAGCTGCGCAACCGAACCCAACTAGATAACACACAAGAAAAGCCAACTCAAGGGGGTTGGCTTTTTTTAATGGAATTTTTTGGGTATAATGGAAGCAGAATAAGCAAGTGAAGAAGCTACGAAGGAGGCCCTTATGAAGATTAATTTACTTGAAAATTTAAAAGTTGACGACAATTATATCGAAGAACTAGCTCAAAAGCTGAAAGAAGCGGGGCATGACTTTACTTATTATAAAGACCGGACCACGGATCCAGATGAACTCCTCGCCCGCAGCCAGGACGCTGATATTGTCATTATCGGCAACACCCCTTATCCAGCAGAAGTGATTGAACAATTAGACCAAACCCAGTTGATTGATGTGGCCTTTACGGGTGTGGACCATGTCGACCAAGAGGCAGCAGCCAACAAGGGAATTGCCATTTGTAATGCTTCTGGCTATGCCAACCAGGCTGTTGCGGAATTGTCTCTTGGTCTTGCCTTATCGCTCTTCCGCCAGCTGCCAGCCAGTAACCAGGATGCCCGCAAAACGACTGATTTTCCAGGTCCTATCCAAGGACGGGAAATTAGCCAAGCTAAGGTAGGTATTATTGGGACGGGGGCTATTGGTTTAGCAACAGCTAAGCTCTACCATGCTCTGGGGGCTGAGCTTATGGGCTATAATCGTTCAGAGAAGGAAGAAGCCAAGGCTTTGGGCATGTCTTATGCTAGCCTAGAGGAAGTCATGGCGGAATCCGATATTATTTCCATCCACCTGCCAGCTACTCCTGAAACAGAGGGCCTCATCTCTAAAGAAATGATCAGTAAAATGAAGAAAGAGGCCATCCTGATCAATGTGGCAAGAGGCCCGATCGTAGATAGTCAAGCACTGGCAGACGCGCTAAATGAAGGAGCCATTGCCGGGGCAGGCATTGATGTTTTCGACCAGGAACCACCCCTTAATGAAGATGAGCCCTTGTTGTCAGCGAAGAATACCATCCTAACTCCCCATATCGGCTATCTGACCGATGAAGCCATGGTCCTCCGGGCGAACACGGCTTTTGAGAATGCCTTAGCCTTTGCGGAAGGACAGCCACAGAATGTAATAAAATAAGAAAAAGAATGCGCAAAAAAAGAGGCTGGAGCTTGTATTCCAGCCTCTTTGTAATTTTTTTGTAAAGAACCGAGATTAATGCCCGTCATTAAAGCGAACTTGATTGTTTTCAAGGGAGGCGATGCGGGCAGCAGAATAGACTTCGTAGCCGTGGTCTAGGATGCGTTGGCGGCCATTTTGGAAAGATTTTTCGATACAGATAGCGACACCGGCGACATCTGCTCCTGCTTGTTCAGCAATGGAGATCAAGCCCATAGCTGCTTCGCCATTAGCGAGGAAGTCGTCCACAACAAGGACCTTATCATCTGCATTGAGGAATTGTTTGGAGACAATAATATTGCTGTCCGTGTTTTTTGTATAACTATGGACTAATTCGGTATAGACTTCTTGGTTTTGTAGGGTAGAAGGTTCTTTTTTCTTAGCAAAGAGCATCGGTACATCAAACTTCTGGGCCACAAAGATAGCGGGTGCAATACCGGAGGCTTCAATGGTTAGGATCTTAGTGATGCCTGCGCTCTTGAAGTGTTGGTAGAAGTCATTGGCGATGCTGTACATGATGTGCGGATCAATTTGATGGTTTAAGAAGGAATCAACCTTCAAGACATTATTCGGAAAAACCTCGCCATCATCAATAATTCGTTGCTGTAAAATATTCACTTTCAGAACTCCCCTCATAGATAATTTATTGAATCGATTGCCTGTATGGACATTAAGTGTTACTCTATCATAGCACAAAGCCCCCCTAAAAAGGTAAAAAAATCGATCTTTTATCAAATTGCCTCAATTTTTTAGTGAATTCTCATGAAAATCAGACCTGGGTTAGATTGCAAAATATAGGGAATCCATTATAATTGTAAAGATCAGCAAGCTCATTTAGAAGGGAGGAGGACAAATGGCAATGGATTGGCAAGTTGAAACCGAAAAAATTCGCCGGCTGGCTGTAGATGAAATCGGCATGAACCTTGTCGGCTTTACCACTGCCGATGATTTTACCCATATCCGCCAGTCCCTAATAGAAGCTAAGGAAGAAGGGCGGACCACGGGCTTTGAACACCCAGTGATTGAGGAACGCCTCTACCCTAAAGCTTTGATGGAAGGGGCTGCTTCGATTATTAGTTTTGCTATGGCCTATCCCAATAAGCCCCTCTACCCTAAGGAACATAGCCGCGGTGAACGGCGGGGGCAATTTGCTCGCGCTAGTTGGGGGGAAGACTATCACAGTATCCTCCACCGGGCGGCTAGCGATTTGGTCCAGCGTTTAGAAGGGCTTTATCCTGATATCGAGACTAAAACCATGGTCGATACGGGAGAGCTGCCTGATGTCGCGGTTGCTCAGAGGGCAGGCATTGGTTTTATCGGCCACAATGGTCTGATCATTAATGAAAAATTTGGCTCTTTTATCTACTTGGGTGAAATTATTACTAATCTGCCCTTAGTTCCAGATACGCCCAAGGTCAATGCTTGTGGGGACTGCACACGGTGTTTGGACTTCTGTCCGACAGGGGCCTTGATCGGGGACGGCAAGATGAATGCCAAGGTCTGTGTTTCCTACCTCACCCAGACCAAGGGCTATATTCCCCAAGAATTCAGGCGTCAAGTGGGCCATCAAATCTATGGTTGCGACATCTGCCAGCAGGTTTGTCCTTACAATCAAGATGTGGACAGCCACTATCATGGGGCCATGGAACCCGAGCGCGAAGAAGTGGAGCCTTTGCTTCAACCCATGCTGACCATGTCCAACCGGGAATTTAAGGACAAGTTTGGCCACCTAGCAGGTGCTTGGCGGGGGAAGAAACCTCTCCAGCGCAATGCCATCCTAGCCTTGGCCAATTACCGGGACCGGTCGTCGATTCCACTCTTACTGGAATTGATTGAGAAAGACCCCCGCCCCATGATCCGAGGAACAGCCGCCTATGCGGTCAGCATCATCGAGCGGCATTTTAACCCAGAACTGCTGAGCTTCATGGAAGAGAGGCTGGAGGCTGAGCAGGCTGAGCCGGCCCCCGACCAAGAGACAGTGGTTGAATTCAGCCAAGCCGTTGAAAGGCTCAAAAAGAAAAGAAATAAAAGACAAAGGAAGCGATCAAGATGACCAACCATATTGTATTATATGAACCCCTGATTCCACCAAATACTGGCAATATTGCCCGGACCTGTGCTGCGACTGACACCCACCTGCATCTCATCGAACCCCTGGGCTTTTCCTTGGATGACAAGCACCTCAAGCGGGCCGGTCTGGACTATTGGCATAGTGTGGATGTGACCTTGCACAAGGATTTAGACCATTTTATGGCTTATTTAGGAGACCGCAAGCTCTACTTAATCACTAAGTTTGCCCACCATACCTATACAGAAGTTGATTACCGCCAGCAAGCGGATGAGGACCTCTTCTTGATGTTTGGTAAGGAAACAACAGGCCTTCCTGAAGACTTCATGCGCGACCATGAGGCTCAATGTTTACGCCTGCCCATGGATGATACCCATGTTCGTGCCCTGAACCTGTCGAATTGTGCCGCCATTGTGATCTACGAAGTGCTCCGCCAGCAAGACTTCAACCAGCTGGAGAAGAGCCACCATTACGACCATGATAAGCTGGACTAGGAGGATAAGTTTCGTTTAAGTTCCCCCAGCAGAAATTGCAATTCCAAGCCCAACATGGGAGAATAGGAGAGTGGTTTAATCCGCCTTAGTTCAATAGAAGAGAGAGTAGGAGATTATTTATGCGCGGTGATAAAGGCCAAGCGAAACCAGTAAAGGGGGAAGAGCGCCAGGGCTTTAAGGAGAAGTTTAAAGCCTATTGGAAAAAATTCCGCCTGACCAAATGGCTTATCTTTATTGGCTTATTTTTTGCCTTGATTTTTGAAAGTTATTTATTAATTAGTGCCAAGATGACCGATGTTGATAATCTGGAAAAACAACTCCAGGTTACGACTGAGGTCTATGATAATTCAGGCAACCTAGCGGGGACCCTGTCGTCAGACCACGGGACCTATGTAACCATCGATCAGATTTCAGATAATGTTAAAAACGCGGTAGTTTCAACGGAAGACAAGCGTTTCTATAAGCACCGGGGCTTCGACCCCATTGGGATTGCCCGGGCAGCGGTCGGCTATGTCCTCCACGGCGGTTCGGTCGTCGGTGGGGGGTCGACTTTGACCCAGCAATTAGTGAAGAATTCCTTCCTGACCAATGAGCAAAGTCTGATGCGGAAGTTTAAGGAGCTCTTTATTGCCCTTGAAATCGAAAAAACCTACCCCAAGGATAAGATTCTGGAAATGTATTTGAACCACTCTTATTTCGGGAACGGGGTCTATGGGGTGGAAGATGCCAGTCAGAAATACTTTGGAACCTCAGCTGCTAATTTGGACTTAGCCAATGCGGCAGTCCTAGCGGGGGCCTTGAAGGGGCCGAGTATCTATAACCCGGTTGATAATTATGATGAAGCCCTCAACCGGCGCAATACGGTTCTTCAACTGATGGCTGATAATGGTTTCATTTCTCAAGACGATGCCCAAGTTGCCATGGCCTCTGACATGCCCCAGCAGAATAATGATGTAGGCAGCGACCAATACAAGTACCCTTACTACTTCGATGCGGTGATTGAAGAAGCTATTAACAAGCACGGGCTCAGTGAGGATGACTTGATGAAGGGGGGCTACCGGATCTATACCAACTTAGATCCCAACTACCAAGAAGGCCTCCAAGGTATCTATGACCAGAGCCATCTCTTCCCTGTCTCACCAGCGGGGAATACTGCTCAATCGGCAACGGTTGTTATGGACCCTTATAGTGGGGGCGTCCTGGCTACAGTTGGCGGCACTGGGGGCCACTCCTTTAGGGGCTTTAACCGGGCTACCCAGATGAAGCGCCAACCAGGGTCTACCTTGAAACCCTTGAACGTTTATGCCCCAGCCTTAGAGAATGGCTTTGAAGCCAATGATGTGATTCCAGATGAAGTCCAAGAGTACGGGACAGACAAGTACAAGCCTGAAAACCACGACAAGCAGAGCCAGGGTGAAATTCTCCTCTGGCAGGCCTTGGCTAAGAGTAAGAACACCTCAGCGGTTTGGCTGATGAATAAGATCGGTGTCAATACCGCTATGGCCAAGTTGGATGACTTTGGCATCCCTTATAGCGATGGCGATAAGACCCTATCTTCTGCCTTAGGTGGCTTGTCTAAGGGGGCCTCGCCCATGGAAATGGCTAGCGCCTATACGGCCTTTGTCAATAAGGGCAAGCGGTCAGAAGGCGTCTTTATCCAAAAAATTGTGGACAGCTCCGGTAATGTCATTGTCGGAGAACAGAAACCCAAACAGAACCAAGCCCTCTCTGAGTCCGATGCCAAGGAAATGACCCGGATGATGCTCGATGTCTATAATGATGGCGGCACCGGGGCGGCCGTTGAACCAGCAGGCTATGAACTGGCGGGTAAGACCGGAACAGTTGAACTCAGCCAGGCTGGTAATAGCGGGGCCGGCGACGGAGTTAATGATGAATGGTATGTTGCTTATACGCCAGACATGGTAGTTGCTAGCTGGTATGGTTTTGACCAAACAAGCTCAGAAAACTATCTCTGGAATAGTTCGCCTGTCCAATCGGGCAATACCTTCCAAAATATTATGGCGGAACTCCTGGTCAACAGCCCTAATACGCCTTTCAACCTGGAGGCTGCTTCGACCCGTTACTATAATGAAGTGAACGGGATTGCGTCCAATGATGGGGAAGAGACCACCAACAACCAGGCCACGATTGAAGATAATGCGGCCAGCCTCTTAGACCGCTTGATGGAAGGGGCCCGCGACCTGATTTCTTCATTTTCCGGCCAAATCACTTTTCAAAACTGGTTGAACGTGATATATTAAGCCAATGAAGACAAATAAAGGAGGAAATGGAATGGCCAATATTTATGACACCATTAACCAACTAGAACGTGAAGTGCGGGCCCATGAGGACTACCAGGGCTTAAAAAATGCCATGGAGGCAGTTGTTAAAGACGAAGAGGCCTTCGCCCTTTATAATAAATTCCGCCAACTCCAAGTGGATGTCCAAACCAAGATGCAGTTAGGCAATGAAATCAGCCAAGAAGAAATCAAAGAAGCCCAAGACTTGGAGAAAGAAATGGGTGCGAATGAAACCATCAGCAAACTTTTACAAGCTGAGAAGCAATTGAACCAGTTGGTGGAAGAAATTAACAAGGTGGTCACTGAACCAATCTATGAAGTCTACCAAAAAGCCAATGAACAAAAAGGCGACCAAGCCTAAGAATTAGAGAGTGCCCCCCTAGCTCAGCAAGAGCTTGTGGGGGCATTTTTTCTTGTCTGAGATCAGCTAGTTGGTGCTTTGCTTCTGGCTTAGCGAAGAACGAAAGTTTGTTCGGAATTATTGTAAGCAGGGCTTTTGATATGGTAAACTTGTAAGGTAGGAGTAGTAGGCTAGCGGGGACTTTGCCCTAGCTAGAAAAAGATCTAAGAATATAAAAATAACTATTCCCAGTTCAAGCCATTAGGAGAATCAAATACAATGATACGATTTATACATGCGGCTGACTTGCACTTAGACCAGCCTTTTAAGAAAATATCAAAGACGAATCCCAGTTTATATGAAAAACTCCGCCAGGCCACCACAGCTAGCTTCAATAATATTATTGAAACAGCGATAAATGAGACCGTTGATTTTGTGGTGGTGAGTGGGGATATTTACCACAATGAACCGGCTTCCCTCCAAGCCCAATTTACCTTCCGCCAGGGAATGGAACGTTTGGACCAAGCGGGAATTCCAGCCATTGTTTGCCATGGTAACCACGATTATGTTCAAGGAGATGCCCATCGTTTGGCCATGCCAGACAATGTCTATATCTTCCCCGACCATGTTGATTCTTACCACTTCCAGGCTAAGTCAGGCGAGCACGTGATGCTGACCGGTTTTTCTTACGGTCAAGCTTGGATTGAGCGGGATATGGTCCAAGACTTCCCCCAACGCCAAGCGGGTATTGACTTTCAAATCGGGGTCATCCACGGGGAAAACCAGCGCCATGAAGGCAAGCACCACTATGCGCCCTTCAATGTCTCTGACTTAACGGCCCTGGGCTATGATTATTGGGCACTCGGCCATATTCATAAACGGCAAATCTTAGCCGACCATCCACCGGTTGTTTATCCGGGGAACATCCAAGGCTCTAGCTTCAAGGAAAGCGGACCTAAGGGGGTCTACTTGGTTAGCTTGCAGAAGTACCAAGAAGCGGAACTCGAGTTTGTCGAAACCACCGATTGGCAGTTCAGTTCTCCCTTAAGAGACCTACCAAAACTTGAAAATATTGAAGACTTGCGCAATGTGGTGGAGCGTGCCCTCCATGAAGAAGTCATGTATGCGAAGAACGAGGCGGTGAACCTGGTGATTCGTTTAGCCTTCCGTACAGATGGTGATGAGGAGAGCCTCTACTGGTGGGACCGTTATGCTGAAGAATTGCGCGACCAGTTGCAGTGGAGCTTGAGTAACCAGGACCAGTACCGCGACCAAGAGATCTACCTGGCAGACCTGAAGCTTGTCATTGATGAAAGGAGCACCTGGTCCTATTCCAAGGCCTTCCAGGATGCGCTCCAGCAGAGCTTCCATCGCTTGCAAGCAGAGGGCGAATGGGAACAATTAATCCAGCCCCTGATGCAAAACCAGCTATGGCAACGCTATATGCTGCCCCAGATTGACGGGGAGACCTTCAAGGCGGATGTACTCAACCGAGCTGTCGAAAAGATTATCGTTCGCCAAGCGGTGGAACAAAAAGAAAATTAAGTGAGGGTAAAAAATGAAAATTCAAAAAATTGAAATTTTTGGTTACGGAAAGTGGGTTGACCAGACCTTCTACTTGGAACCAAATTTGAATGTTTTTATTGGTGGGAATGGCTCAGGTAAGTCGACCTTGATGAGCTTTATTCTCTCGATTATGTTTGGCTTTCCGAATATGCGGCGCAAGCACAGCCGCAATTATGATGTTAACCCAAATGTGAATTACGGGGGACGTCTCTATTTGACGGATACCATCTACGGCCAGGTGATGATTGAACGGATTAAACAACAAGGCCGCCAGCAATTATTTATGACGGTGAATGACAATCCCCGTGAGGAGGTCTCTTCTTTCGATGAACTCTTTGAAGGCCTGTCCAAGGAAGACTACCTGACCTACTTTGGCTTTGATGAGGAAGACTTGATGGCCTTTGTTTGGGAGGATGAAGACCAGTTCGCTAAGAGTTTGGTCAGCTTGGGGGTTAGCGGTCGCCAAGTCCTCAACGGCATTACGCCAGAATTGGAAGCCCAAGCTGCAGACCTTTACCTGCCTAATGGTCAAAAGCCCCAGCTGAACCAAGAACTCAACCAAGTCGCTGCGAGCAGCCAACGCCTGGACCAAGCCGCAGCTAATGAGCAGAATTATTTTGCCTTAGAAGAAGAGCTCCAAGCCAACCAAGCCGAGCTCGAAGATCTGCGCCAGCAAGAATCCCAGGCCCAAGATGAACAGGTTAAATTGCAGATTGCTTCGCAAGAGACCGGTTCGGTGGAAGAGAAAAATGCTTTAGGCTTTGAATTGGCTGGTTATGACTTCCACAATTTCCCAGAAGGAGCGGCAGAGACTTGGCATGACTTGAACCAAGACTTGGCCCGCTATGAAGACCAGATGGACCAAACGGATGGTTTCTTGGTTCTCGATGAAGACCAGGCGGAAGAAGAGCCAGCCCAGGATAGCTTGCTGACGATTGGTCAAGAGTGGGTATTGAACCATGACCATGTTTCTGACCAGATGTTAGCTGAAGCCCGGGCTTACCGGGAACAGTTGAACAGTGATGAGGCGCTCAAGGAACAGCTCATCCAGAAGCGCTATGAAGAGCACCGGCTCTTGGCTGCCCTGGGTGCTGAATCTATTGATGAATTACCGGAAGAGTTAACGGCAAGTGAGCGTCAGGAATGGCAAAATCGCCGGCAGGAATTGGATAATCGCCGGATTTTCTATGAGAATACCAAGCATGACCTCCAGGACCTCATGGCCGAAAACCAGGACCTCCATGATGAGTACGATGAAGTCCAATCGGAATACAATAGCTTCAAGGGGACCATTAAAGAGCGGACCAGTTCATGGTTGAAGACTTTTGGCTTAATTCTAATTGTTCTTGCCCTGATCCTCGCTATCCTCTACTTTGTAACCGATAAACCCTTCATGATGGGATCAGGCCTTGCAGCAGGGGCTTTGGGGGCGCTCTTTACCATTATTGGTTTCTTACAGAGTGGCCTGGGCAAACGTTCGGTGAAGAAAGAATCCCAGGCTTTCGACCTCGACTTGCGCGATATTGAAAGCGAACAAGCAGAAATCCAACGCCGGATCGATATCCAAAACGACCAGTTAGCGGAATTAGAGAATGAATCACAGAACTTTATGGCGGAACTCCAAGCCCTCGTTCAAGAAAAGGGTGGGTCCGAATATATCCAGCCCTTGATCTGGTTGGACCATGACTATGTGGCTCAAATTAATGCCTTGGAAGCCGAAAGCAACCAATTAATCCAGGCGACAGGAGCGGCCCAGTATGCAGCCGCCCATGACCAGGAATGGCAAGATTATGCCCAGGCTATTTCCAACAATCCGCTGTCTCAGGATTCTGTTTTCCAAGCTTTTGAGGATGACTACCATAGCCTGCGTCAGTTGGAAATGGACCATGCTTTTACGGCTCAGACCTACCAAGCTGAGAAGAACCAAAAGCAAGAACTCCATCAAAGCATCCAAAGCCTACGTCGGGCCCGTCAAGACTTCTTGGACCGCTATGGCTTCGAATCAGCGGATGAGGTGGAAGATGTGCTGGCTAAGGAAGCGGAAATGTTGGCGAAGAAGGAACGCTTCGACCTCCTCAACCACTCGCTCAATCCCCAAGCTGCTCAGCTGCATGACAAGGATGAGACCATCGACCAACAATTAGAGGATAATGTCCATACCCTGGGGCAATTGACCCAGCGCATCCAAGACTTGGTCCAACGTAATGCCCAGTTAGAAATGCAGATTCGCGAACTCGAAGCCAGTGGCCTAGTCAGCAAGCTTCAAGCCGACCATGCCAGTGATGTCGACCAAGCCTATGATTCAGCGGTCGAGTGGGCAGCCAATAAGATGGCTGTATCTACCTTCGAACAGGCCAGTGTGGGTGAGGAAGGCGAGGCTTTAGAACGTGTCTTAGGCCATGCCAACCGCTATCTCTATGACCTGTCCAATGGAGAATTGGAGAAACTGCGCTATCAGAATGAAACGGTGGAAGTCCTTAGCGAAGACAATCTCTGGCTTGCTGTGGACCAACTCTCACGAGGAGAGAAGGCCTTACTCTTTGTCGCCATGCGTTTTGCCTTCTTGAATGCCCAGCTTGGCCAGTTGAATATGCCGATTTTAATTGATGAAGCCTTTGCCCATATTGATGACTACTACCGGCAAAATATTTACCGCTTCCTCGATGAACGGAGCCAGGACCAACAAATCATCCTGCTAACAATTGATGAGAGTGCAGCCCTCAACCGTGCCAGCAAGGAAGTTACCCGGATTTAACTACGAAGACCTAGTTGTGAAAGGATGGGAGAATGGAAACGATAAGACTCTTTGACGCTGCGATGGATACCAACTTTAAAAGCTTTGCCTTGATTAAAAATGCTGATATTCGACAAGACCGGAATGGCAAGGACTACCTTGCTTTGACTTTCCAGGACCGGTCAGGCATCCTAGATGGCAAGCTCTGGGGCATGACGGACGCCGACGCAGAAAAGTTCCAAGTCGGACGAGTGGTCTACCTCTACGGCCGGCGGGAGCTCTTCAATGGTCAACCACAATTTCGGATTGAGCAGATGCGCCTGGCCGACCAGCACGAACCCAATGACCCCTTGCTCTATATGCCAGAAGGGCCTATGACTAAGGAAGAGATGCAAAAAGAAATCGAAGAAACGCTGGCTGACTTCCAGCTGTTGGAGATTCAACAAGTGGTTCGTTATATCCTCGATGAAGTAGGGGATGACTTCTACTATTATCCAGCCGCGAAGAAGCACCACCACGCCTTTGTCGGGGGCTTGGCCTATCATACGGTTTCTATGTTGGCCCTGGCCAAGGCTATCCAGAAGCTCTATCCTATTCTCAATGCGGACCTCCTCTATGCCGGCGTTATCCTCCATGATATCGCCAAAACGAGCGAGCTCTCCGATCCGCTCAGCGGTAATTATACGGTCCAAGGCAATCTCTTAGGACATATCTCCTTAGTGGCAGAGAAATTGAGCTTGGCCATCCAGGCACTCGGCTTAGACCAGACTAGCGAAGAACTCATGCTCTTGAAGCATATGGTCCTTGCCCACCACGGTAAGAAGGAGTACGGGAGTCCTGTAACACCCCATGTCTTAGAAGCAGAAGTTCTCCACCGCATTGATGACTTGGATGCTTCCATGTACATGGTTAGCGCCGCTCTGGAGAAGACCGCTCCGGGTGAATTCTCGGCCTATATTCCAGGGATGGACGGCCGGCCCTTCTACCGGCCTAAGTTAGACCAAGACTAAGCAATGTGCTGATGAGCATCCGTTCCGCTTTTGAATTTAGGCCTTGAATTTTAGGGGATCGAGAACGGCTAGTGCCGTCTCGTACTTTATCCGTACGTCACTAAATCTCGGATAGCTAAACACCACCGGCTCGAGCAGCTTCAGCTCTTGGAGCGAAGCGACTTATGTGATAGCTGTTCGAACAGCGTGAGATTACAGATATCGTATGCTGGCCAGAGATGAAGTTCAAGGCTGCGTCAGCAGCCTTGCTAGCTTAGTATATTTGATTGACCTTGGTCAGCGATTTTAATAAATTAAAACAAATAAACAGAAAAGAGGACCCAGTTAAGTCCCTGTTGAAGGGGTGCTGGGTCTGTTTTCTTCTAAGAGAAAGAAGTGATAATCAATGGATATACTTGTTTATTGTGGGGCCAATCCTGGGAAAGATCCCATCTATGCAGAGGCTGCACGTGAACTGGGGCAATGGATCGCCCAATCTGGCCACCGCTTAGTTTATGGTGGCGGCCGGACAGGGCTCATAGGGATCTTAGCAGATGAGGTCCTGGCCCAGGGAGGAGAGGTCTATGGCGTGATGCCAGCCTTTCTTAAGGACCATGAAATTGCCCACCAAGGCCTCACGCAATTAGAAATTGTGGACACCATGGCCGAGCGGAAGACGCGGATGCTGGACCTATCCGATGCTTGCCTGGCCCTACCTGGTGGACCAGGGACCCTGGAAGAAATTTCGGAAGCCATATCTCTGGCTCGTTTAGGCCAATCGGACCGGCCTTGCGTCTTTATAAATGTAGCTGCCTATTACCGGCCCATGCAGGAGCTTTTCATGAATATGTGCCAGGCAGGATTTCTGGCCCAGGAGGACTATGAGCGGATTAATTTCATTTCCGACCTGTCTGATCTCAACGATATCCTGGCCCACTACCAAGTTCGTCAAGTAAAGAGCTATGACCGCTTAAGTGATCAATAAAAGCGAACACACTTGTTCTATAAGCTGTATCGAGAGATAGCTTTTAAATCGGTCAAATTAGCCGTATACTAGAATTTATATTGAACCACTTGATCGGTTCTAACGAACAAAAATGGAGGATTCAAAATGGGAGAATTTACAAAACGTCAACAACAACCCTATCGCTTTGACACCGTGGGGAGCTTTTTGCGCCCAGCTCGATTAAAAGAAGCACGCAAAGCCTATGAAGCAGGAGAAATTGATGGCCAAGCTTTACGTCAGGTTGAAGATGAAGAAATTATCAAATTAATCCATAAACAAGAAGAAGCAGGCTTACAAGCTGTTTCCGACGGTGAATTCCGCCGCAGCTGGTGGCACTACGATTTCATGTGGGGCTTAAATGGGATTGAAAAGCGCTTTATCGATGAAGGTGGCCAATTCCACGACATGAAGACCCGGGCAGAAACTGCTTCCCTAACGAGCCGCGAATTAGATGGCCATAAGCATCCTTTTGTGGAAGACTTCAAATTCGTCCGCGACCATAAGTCGGCCGACTGTGAAGTGAAGCAAACAGTTCCAGCACCTGCCCAATTGTTACAAGAATTACTTAAACCACACAACCAAGAGACCACCCAAGCTTTCTATGGAGAAAATGAGCACCGCGAATTAGCCCAAGCCATCGCCAAGGCTTATATCGATGTCTTAGAAGATTTCGCAGCTGAAGGCGCTAAAGTGATCCAGTTCGATGACTGCACCTGGGGACGCTTGGTGGATATTCATCTCGAAGACTATCCAGAAGACGAACGTCAGGCTAAGGCTGATGAAAAAGCCTATTTAGCAGGCCTCTACCGCTATGTCAATAACCTGGCGATCGACGGGGCACCTGAAGGCCTAACTATCACTAGCCACGTTTGCCGGGGGAACTACCGGTCACACTGGTTTGGCCAAGGTGGCTATGATTCCGTAGCAGACGAACTCTTCGCTAAGGAACACGCCCAAGCCTATTACCTGGAATACGACTCAGACCGGGCTGGTGGCTTCGAACCCCTAGCTAAGGTGGGTGATGACCGCTTAGTCGTCCTCGGTCTAATCACCTCGAAGACAGGGGAATTAGAAGACCGGGAAGCGGTCATCAAGCGTATCCACGAAGCAGCCAAATATATTCCATTAGACAATCTCTGCCTCAGCCCCCAATGCGGCTTCTCCTCAACAGAAGAAGGCAACAGCCTAACAGAAGACCAACAATGGGAAAAACTCGCCCTCGTCCGCTCCATCGCAGAAGAAGTCTGGGGATAACAGGGTGTGAGACTTGGCGTTTAGACTCGGATGATTGGAGCAAGTCAGAATAAGAGCGAAGCATTCGCTCGTTTCTGACTTGCGAAATCACTCCGAGTCTGCCAAGTCGAACCCAACTAGACAGGGTGTGAGCAGTTGCGTCCAGACTTGAATGACTGGAGCCCAAACGGAAAAGAGCGGCCCCAGCCGTTCGTTCCGGTTGGGTGAAGTCACTTCAAGTCTGCAACTGCGAACCCGACTATACAGGGTGTGAGGGCGCGCGGGTAGGAGTGGACCTCTGGAGCAAAGCGACAGAGAAGACTAAAAGTCTTCGGCGGCGCTTTGTGAAGAGGAGCCACTTCTGCGCGACCGAACCCGACTAGAAAAGGGTGAGAGGGCTGGCGTTTAGCTTTCCTTCACTGGAGCAAGTCGCCAGAGCAGTCTGTAGGACTGCGGCGGAGACTTGTGAAGTGACAGGAAAGCTGCCAGCCCGAACCCAACTAGGATGTGAGCAAAAGCTCATAATACATAAATAATTGACTAACACTCTAGCTCGGCGCAGTACAGCCGGGCTAGAGTGTTTTCATTCTTGGAAAAGAAGGGAATTTAAATGAGCAAGTTGTGAATTGAGGGATCAATTGAGAGTTCCTGATCGGCAAGTCACAAACGGGGCCTTTATTTGCAAGTAGCCCTTGTCCTACTTGCTAACGGGATCCTTATTTGAAACTAGACTCTGCTTAACTCGCAGACGGGGCCATCATTAGCAAGTAGCCGATGTCTTACTCGCAAACAGCGGCGCCATTCGCAAGTTGCCAATACCCTAGTTGCTAATACCAACGCTATAAGCAACTTGCCAAGGTATATGAGTAGAATCCCCCTCATTAGAAAGTGCGAAGTCATCATTCCAAGCAAAAAAGCCAGGAGAACTAGCTCAATGAGCTTGTTTTCCTGGCTTTTAGCTAGATTATATTTTTTATATATAGAGTTACTTGCTTTCTTCGCTAGCTTCTTCAGCTTCAGCCTGTTTTTTAGCGGCTTCTTGGTCATTCGAAGTTTGGAAGGTGTCTAGAGCATTCTTGAAGTCCTTGTCAGTAATTTTCACTTGGTATTTATCCAAGACATCTTTAAGCACTTGTTGGACTTGTTTAGGGTCATCCATCTTTTCTTTACGGAGTTGTTTTTCAAGTTTCTCCTTCTCCTCTTCGAAAGATCCCTTGTTGCCAACTTCGTCTACCTTGATAATGTGCCAGCCGTATTGACTTTTGACAGGTTCTTGGGTCATTTCACCGGCCTTGAGCTTGAAGGCAGGCTCTTCGAATTCTTTAACCATCATACCCTTAGTGACTTCTCCCAGGCTACCGCCTTCTTTGGCTGAGCCCTTGTCTTCAGAATTCTCTTCTGCTAATTTGGCGAAGTCGCCGCCCTCATTAATTTGTTTAATCAGGTCTTTAGCCTTGTCTTCGTCCTTGACCAGGATGTGGGAGACCTTACGAGGGGCTTCGTAGTTTTCATAGGCTTTCTTCACTTCGTCGTCAGAAACATTGATATTCTTAGAAATGGTTTCTGTTAATAGCTTGAAGTAGCGGAGGGCTTTCTTGTATTCATCCACACTGCTATAGCCATTAGCGGCAACGACTTCTTTGAACTTGTCCTCATTGCCATACTGGGCCACGAGTTTGACCGTATCGGCGTCCACTTCATCTTCGATTTCTTTAACCCGGTCCTTGCCTAGTTCATTTTCAAAGATTTCGCCGAAAACCAATTGTTGGACAGCGGCATTGCCGGCTGAAGCCTTAAGTTCTTTAACTAATTCATCTTCCGTTACCTCGATGCCTTCACCTTTGGCAATAACATTCTGGCCTGCTTCATTCTGGCTGGAGCAAGCGGCGAGGCTGAGGACTGCGGCGCAAGTAAGGGCGCCTAAGCTTAATTTTTTATTCCAATTCATGCGATGACTCCTTGATCAAAATTCTTTTTTTGTAGCTTAAATATAACATAAGTCGACTCATGCTGAGCAGTATTCTAGGATCCTTTAAAGAAATTTACTCTTTATCAGCTTGGAGTCTTTCTTCTAGGTCTTCTAGGCTCATTTGGGTCTGTTCAAGGTCCGCATTGATCTTGGCAAGTTTCTCCTGGATGGCATTGCGATGGGGAAGGGTAGAGGTTTGGAAGTCACGAATGGCTTCACTGAGGTCGTCACGAGCGACTTTAGCCGTCGACAAACCTTGGTTGGCTAGGTCTGACAGGGCAATCTGGGTTTCGGCAAGACTGCCTTCCAGCTTCCGGGAAGCCGCGGTAATATCTTGGCTGTAGGCGCGTAACTTGCGTCGGTTCTCTTCACCAGTATTAGGGTTTTTGAGCAGGGCTGTGACACCGCCCAGAAGAGCACCGGTCAATAAACCTTTAAAAAAACTCATGGCCATCCTACACCTCAACCTTTTCATGGATGCGTTGGGCGAGTTTAGCGAGGTCTTCGTCCGTGTATTGGTCACCATTATCCGGCATGACAACTTTGAAGTCATCGCCATCGCGGCTATAGCGAGGGATCAGATGGATATGGGAGTGGAAGACACTTTGGTAAGCGACTTCTCCATTGTTATTGAGGATATTGACCCCCTGCATATCTGGCAAGGCAGCTTGAAGGGCTTGAACAACAATCGGAATACGACGGAAGATAGCGCCAGAATCCTTGATGTCATAGTCATAGATATCCTTAAGGTGCTTCTTAGGCACAATGAGGGTATGGCCTTCCGTTACTTGGCTAGTGTCCAAGAAGGCAGTCACAACTTCATCTTCATAGACGATATTGGTCGGGATTTCCCCATTGGCTAACTTACAAAAGATACAATCAGTCATTTGATCCACCACTTTCAATTGTTAATTCGTATACTAGGCTCATTTTAGCATAATCTAGGGAATGGGACAATTGAAGCGCGACCCAGCAAGGCCCCTGTCTTAGCTAAAATTTTAAACTTTAAAGTTAAATTCACTAGCAAACTTTGATAAACTAGACTTAAATTGAAAAAAGAGGAGAGGAAGACAAGATGAGTCTCAGCGTTAAGCAGCTGACAGGCGGTTATCTCAACCGGCCCGTCATCCATAACATAAGTTTTGATATCCAAGCGGGGGAGATTATCGGCCTGATTGGCTTGAACGGGGCAGGCAAATCGACTCTGATCAAGCATATTATTGGCCTACTTAAAGCTCAGAGCGAAGAAATCCGTCTTAATGGCCAGACTTTGGAAGAAGATAACCGGGCCTATCGCCAGGCTTTCACCTATATTCCGGAGATGCCGATGATCTATGATGAGCTGACCCTGCGCGAACACCTGAATATGATTGGCCTCGCCTACCAGATCGAAAAGGGGGAAATTCTAGACCGAGCCATGCCCATGTTGAAGACTTTCCGCCTGGATGAGAAACTCGATTGGATGCCCAAGCACTTCTCTAAGGGGATGCGGCAGAAATTGATGATTGTCTGTGCCATGATGGTTGAAGCTGACCTCTATATTATTGATGAACCCTTCCTGGGCTTGGACCCCTTAGCTACCCATGACTTTATCCAAATCCTGGAGGCCAAGCGGGAAGCTGGGGCCATGGTCTTGATGTCTACCCACGTTCTCGCCAATGCAGAATCTTATTGCGACCGCTTCCTCTTCCTCCATGAGGGCTATTTGCGCGCCCAGGGGAGCTTGGAAGACATCCGCCAGGTCTTCGGCCAAGAAGAGGCTAGCCTAGAAGAACTCTATATCCAACTGGCAAGGGAGGGTTAAATTTGAAAGAACTCTTCAAAAAACGTCAAGAAAAAGCCTTTCAAGATTTTCTCCACTACAGTCGCTATATCTTTAATGACCACTTTGTCATTGCCCTGATGTTCCTTGTTGGGGCCCTCTCACTCAATTATTCAACCTGGGTCCACCAACTCCAAGGCAGGGATCTGGTTGCAGATGGCATCCTGGTCCTAGCCTTTACCCTGCTGACTTGGGCAGGGGGGGTTAGGACCTATCTAAAAGAGGCGGATATCCAATTCCTCCTGCCCCTAGAAAGGGAATGGCGGTATTATTTTAAAGAAGCGTTCAAGTCATCACTTCTTAAACAAGCTTTGCTGGCACCCCTGGTCTGCTTGCTTGCTTGGCCTTATCTTAAATGGGGCCAGCACTGGACAGGCTGGGAAGTCTTAGCTCTCGGCGCAAGTTTTGTGCTTTTGAAGGCGGCGAGTCTGATGAGGACAATCCGTGGCTTCCAGGACCAAGGCAAGCAAGCAAATGGGCTAGGCTTGGTATTCCCCCTCCTGACCTATCTCTTAGCCTTTACCGACCATCCTGCTTGGGCCTTGGGCTTGGCGACTCTTTTCTGTCTTTGGCAAGGCGGTCATTTGACTTGGGGCGACCGCTGGGATTGGCAGAGTCTCCTCGTGAGCGAAGGACAGAGTAAGCAAGCCATGACTGCCTTCCTGTCTTTATTCGTCGATTTAAAAGCTGGCAAAAAACAGACCAAGCGCCGGGCCTATCTCGATGGTTTGACCCTGCCCTTGACTAAGGCGCCTTCTGCCCATGCTTATCTCTATAGCCGCAGTTTTTGGCGGTCGACGGACCTCTTTCCTATCTGGCGGCGCTTGACCCTGCTGAGCCTCTTACTGGCCTTCACCCTTCCTAAACATCCTTTAAGCCTCTTCGTCTTCCTCCTCTTAAATTACGCTAGCCATTTCCAACTCTTACCCCTGGCTAGCCTCAAGCAGGGGCAGACTATGCTGAAGATTTACCCAGAAGCAGAAGAAGCAGGGCACCAGGCCTTCCAAAGCTTACTCTGGCAAGTGTACACATTCCAAGTGCTCGCTTTGAGTCTGGCTCTCTTCTTAGCAGGTTTTGGGCTTCTGGCTGCTTTCTACCTAGTGGCTGGTCTCATCTTAGAATTTCTTTTTATCCGTTTCTACTTATCGGCTAGGCTCCAAAAGAAAAAGACAGGACGTCGGCGCGGTAGAAAGAGCTAAAAGATCCAACGAAATGATTGACTATATGGAAAATAATGACTACAATAATGAATGCTTTAGTTTTTCTTTTTCGCTGTTTGAGAAAGGAAAATCATCTTAAAGAAAAAGGAGGGAACAGCATTGGAATATCAATTTGACAAGGAGTGGACCTTGCATCCGATTGGTGGGGATACGGGCCAGGCTTTCATGGGCACCCATAAGCAGGAACGTGTCTTCCTCAAGCGCAATTCTTCTCCTTTCCTTGCTGCTCTCTCCATGGAGGGAATTACGCCGCGCTTGATCTGGTCAAAACGGACCAGTACGGGAGACACCTTCTCGGCCCAAGAATGGCTGCGCGGCCACACTCTGACGGAACAAGAGATGCACCAAAGCCAGGTTATCAAGCTCATCCATCGCTACCAACACTCGGACCATCTCTATAAGATGCTAGTGAAGATTGGGGGCCAGGAATGGGGGTGCAGCGACTTTATCGCTGACTATGAAGACCAGCTCCACCACCACTTGGCTTCCCATAGCCTCTTGAATGAGGTTTTGACCTATTTAGAAGAGACCGCTCCCTTCATTAAGCAATCCCTTAAGACGGTTTGCCACGGCGACCTCAACCGTAAGAATTTCTTACTATCTGAACAGAACCGCCTCTACCTGGTCGACTGGGAATCGGTTCGGATTGCGGATCCCATCTCGGACTTGACCCAGGTTCTTGTCCAATATATCCCGAGTGAAGACTGGGAGAGCTGGTGGGAGCGCTATGGCCTCCAGGTGGATGAAAGTTCTTATCTGCGGATCGAGTGGTTTGCTTTAATTAATCTGTTACTCTTAATTAAGGAAAGCTACCGCAAGGATCGGCAAGTGGATGTCAATGAAGCAATTTTAAAATTGAGACATATTTACGATAACCGGTATTTCCAAGACCAGTATTAACTTTAGATCGGAATAGAAGCAGGCAGGTTCTTTTAGAGCGCTTGGCCCGCTTTTATTTTGTCATTAAGAGAGGCTATAAGGCTAGCTTTTGTAGCTACTTAGATAGCATTTGAGAAATAGATCTAGGATTGAAAGAGATATAAGGAGGCGCACTATGCGTGTAAGACATAAACCTTGGGCAATCGATATGATTAAGGATTACCCTAATATTGTGATTCCAGAACCAGACCAGGCCCAGGGCAAGTGGGACCAGGTCTTTGACCAGGCCCAGCCCCTCCACGTGGAAGTGGGGACGGGCAAGGGCCAATTCCTGATTGGTATGGCCAAGGCCCATCCAGAGATTAACTATGTAGGGATTGAGATGTATTCAGACGTCCTTGTCATGGCCTTGCAGAAGGTCTTGGATGAAGACCAAGCCTTGCCTAACCTGCGCTTTATTCGGTCAGATGGCCGTGAGATTTCCAACTTTTTTGAAGCCCGCAGCCTAGACCGTCTTTATTTGAATTTCTCTGATCCCTGGCCTAAGCGCCGCCACACCAAGCGCCGGTTGACCAGCCCTAATTTCTTAGCCCAGTACCAGGAAGTCCTCAAGCCAGAAGGGGAGATCCACTTCAAGACGGATAACCAGGGACTTTTTGAATATTCCTTGGCCAGTATGTCCCAATACGGCATGGCCTTCCGCCAAGTTTGGTTAGACCTCCATGCCAGTGATTTTGAAGGCAATATCATGACGGAGTATGAGGAGAAGTTTGCGGCTAAGGGCCAGCCGATTTATCGTTTGGAGGCTTACTATCCTCAACATGAAAGTTAAATAAAACACAAAAAAGTTCGGCGCATTTTAACTGCCGAACTTTTTTATTGATGCGGGAAGAGGCTGGTACAAAAGTTTCTGCTTCTTTTTAAACCAAGAACTTTTTTTAAAATCTTTTCTTTGTTTTTAAACTTGGTAGAGGTCGATGATTTGACCGCTTTGGGCGTCTGCAATGAATTCATATTGGACTAAGTGGCCTTTTTCTTGGCGAGAGACGCCACCGAAGTAGAGCACTTGTTCTTGGCCGTAGCGTTCTTTCTTCAGGGGTTGGAGTTCAATCCAAGAGCCTTCAATCTCGCCATCCTGAGCTAAGAGGGCCTTGACTTCTTCAATCACGCTCTGACCGTCTACTTTGGCCCGTTCATTCTTGTCCCGGCTATCGATGTAGAGGGCAGTCGAGACAGCCCCAATGACAGCGCCACAGACGAATAAGGTACCAGCTAGGGCATAGGCCTTATTTTTTAAATTATCTTTTAAATCAAATACCAAAAGAAACACTCCTCTCTTCTATTAGTCCTATTATAGCAAGAAAAAGCTTAAATTAAAACGCTAACAGATGGAAAGTCTAGGAAAGCTGAAATTTGGCGAATTTCTTGAATAATTCCAGCCTATGATGGAGGGGCGTTGCCTTTTTTAGGTAAAAAGTATATAATTTGAAAGGAATGATCTGATGCTTTATATTGAGAAGGCTTGTCTAGTTTAGAAATTAACTAGACTATTTTTTCATCTAGGGATGAAGCCAAAGCAAGGCAGCAAGTGCTGCCAGTAAATGAAGAAAAGGAGCAAATTATTCATGTGGATCTGTTTTTACAATCCGAAGGGCGTCGGCGATGTCTTGATGGTGACACGCGGCCAATTACAAAAAGACCAAATTGCAACGGAAACTATTGCAGGAATTACACGGATTTATAACAAAGAGACGGATAATACCATGGGCTATAACTTCCATTCCATCTCTGACTATATTAAATTAGAGGGCTCAGGCCAAGTTCGTTTGAGCGATGAGCAGCTCGATACCCTTAATCAATTGCTCTATGAGAAGGGCTTTGAAACAATCAGTACCAATAATGACCCAGCGATTGTGGTGGGCTATGTCAAGTCCTGCGTTGATCATGAGGATTCGGACCATCTCCATATTACGGAAACCCAGGTTGGCGAAGACCAAACTTATCAGATTGTCTGTGGGGCAGCCAATGTCCACCAAGACATGAAGGTAGTTGTGGCCTTGCCGGGTGCCGTGATGCCAGATGGCTTGGTGATTTGGCCAAGCGAATTGCGCGGCGTGCAGAGTTCAGGTATGCTGTGTTCAGCTTATGAATTGGGCGTTGACCCTGAACATAAGCTCCAAGGCATTATTGAAATTAAAGACGATGTGCCAATTGGAACACCATTTTCAGAACTTGACCTATCAAGTTTAACGACCGATTAGAAGAGACCTAAGAAGCTAAGGAGGGGGAGCCTTGAAATGGAATGATGAACGGTTGAAGCGTGAGCGTGAAGAGCATTTTCAGCCCTTCTACCAAAAGAAGGACGACAAGCTCTTAGCCGATGACGTGAAGAAACCCTACTTTCCAAATTATATGAACTGGCGGTCTGACCTCAATGAGCAGAAGCGCGATCGTCAGCCACAGAATTATGAGAATTGGTGGACCCCTCAAAGCCATCAACAGGAAGCTAAACGCCAGCACCGCTTCGACCAGGCCCGCCAACAGCCGCTCAATAATTTACAAAGGCCAACTTCGAATCATCGCCGGCCCAATCGCCAACATGAGGGCCAGCAAGACTATGCCCTCTACCGGGATGAGGACCGGGAAGCTCGCTATGAGAAGATTCGGCGAGACTTGCGCGCTTACGAGAACTATCAATTCCGGCGGCCTTTTCGCCCCTCGGAAGTCCCTTCGATCCAGCAGAAGGCCCAGTCACATGCAGTCCAGAGCTCGGAAAAAAATGACCATGAACGAGACAAGAAGCGAAGGCAGGGGAGGACCAAGGCCCAGTCAAATTCGGTTAGCCAGCAGCTAAACAAAGCCAATGCTACGCGTAAGGCAGCTAGTCAACCGGCTAAGTCGAGTGAACAGAAGCCGGCCCAGACCAAGCCACGTCAGGGGGGCCTTAACCGAGATTTTAAAGCGATTATGGCCCAAGAGCGACCACGCTACGCCAAGGGGAGTGTCTTTGCTGGCCTGAGCGATGAGGACAGTGAGCAGACCCCTTATTATTCGAAACACCAAGGAACAGGAGATAAGCATAACCATGAATAAAGAAACGATCTATCACTTCACAGGAATTAAGGGTTCAGGGATGAGTGCCCTGGCACTCGTTTTACACGGAGCAGGCTATAAGGTACAAGGCTCAGATGTGGAGACCTATTTCTTTACCCAACAAGGTTTAGAAGCGGCAGATATTCGTATCTTAGATTTCGATCCGAATAATATTCATGAAGGTATGGAAATTATCCTAGGCAACGCCTTCCCCGATGACCATCCTGAGGTGAAGAAGGCTGAGGCGCTCGGGTTAAAAGTTACCCGCTACCATAAGTTCTTAGGACAATTTATCAAGAATTATACCAGTGTGGCCATTACCGGCTCGCACGGCAAGACCTCAACCACTGGGCTCATGTCCCATGTCCTCTCCCTCAATGTTCCCAGCTCTTATCTAATTGGGGACGGCACAGGTTATGGCGATGAGCAGGCAGAATACTTTGTCCTAGAAGCGGATGAATACCGGGAACACTTCCTCGCCTATGAACCCGACTATGCTATCTTTACCAATATTGATTTCGACCATCCCGACTACTACCAAAATATTGAACAGGTTTTTGATGCTAATAGCCAGTTCGCTAACCAGGTGCAAAAGAAAGCCATCATGTACGGGGATGACCCTTATCTCCAACGATTAGCGGACAAGGACCATGTGCTCTACTACGGCATTGACGGGGACTATGATATTGTCGCCCATCATGTGGTCCGCGATACGACCGGCTGCCAATTTGATGTAGAAGTTCTAGGTGAGCATTACGGCCAGTTTCGGATCAAGGGCTGCGGGGAGCACAATATCCTCAATAGCCTGGCTGTAATTGGTTTCTGCTGTTTGGAAGAATTTCCAGCAGATAAGGTCCAAGAAGCCCTGTCAAGCTTTGCGGGCGTAAAACGACGCTTTAATGTGACGGAAGTGGCTGATATGACCCTGGTGGACGACTATGCTCACCATCCCTCAGAAATTAAAGCCACGCTAGACGCCGCCAAGCAGCGCTATCCTGATAAGCAAATCATTGCCGTCTTCCAGCCCCATACCTATAGCCGAACCCTGGCTTTGATGGATGAATTTGCCCAAGCCCTCGACCAAGCTGATGAAGTCTTCTTGTGTGAGATCTTCGCTTCAGCCCGCGAACAGGATACCCACCAAGTCTCCAGTGAAGACCTGGCTGCCAAAGTGACCAAGCCTGTGCAAATTCTTAACTTAGACGATATGGGACCACTCATGGGCTACCACAATGCCGTTGTCCTCTTCATGGGAGCAGGGGATGTGCCTAAGTATGGTCGAGCTTACGCTGAAGCCTTGAAATCACGTTAGAGACTGAGCCGTAAACTGTGCTGAAAGGAGCCAAGCAAGTGAAAAAGATTAGAAAAGCTGTTATTCCAGTGGCTGGTTTAGGGACCCGTTTTCTCCCCGCAACCAAGTCTATGGCCAAGGAAATTATTCCCGTTATGGATAAGCCAGCCGTTCAATTTGTCGTTGAAGAAGCCTTAGCAGCTGGCATTGAAGAAATTCTTGTGATTACCGGTCGTCACAAACGCTCGGTAGAAGACCACTTCGATGCTAATATTGAACTGGAAGAGAACTTGGAAGCCAAGGGCAAAGATGAACTCCTAGCCATGGTCCAAGATTCCACATTAGAGAACATCCAATTCAAGCGCCAGCACTATCCTAAGGGCCTTGGTGATGCGGTTGCCCTAGCCGAATCCTTTGTGGGGGAAGAACCCTTCCTCTTGATGCTGAGCGATAACATTTTGGTGAGCGAAGAACCAGCTTCTCAAGCCTTGATGGCAGCCTACAACAAGACCGGCAAGAGTTCTGTCTTAGTCCAAGAAATTGACAAAGAATTGACCCAACTTTATGGTATCCTAGATCCTGATCAAGAAGCTGAAGACGGCATGCTGCCAGCCCGGAATGTCGTTGAAAAGCCTCAGGACCAAGCCCCCAGCCAGTACGCCATCTGTGGCCGCTATGTCTTAGACCAAAGCATCTTCCGCGCCCTAGAAGGACAAGAAGTCAATCCCCTATCAGGCGAAATCGAACTCAGTGATGCCCTCAGCCAAATCGCCCAAGACCAGGGCGTCAACGGCCTCATTTTTAACGGTGAATGGTACGAAGTCGGCGAACCCCTAGGCATGGTCAAAGCCAGCATCCAATACGCCCTCCGCCACAAACAAACCGGTCCCGAATTCAAAGACTACCTCAAAAACGAAATAATCCCTAAGTTAAAGGGTGAGAGGGAGCGCGGTTAGAAGTGGACCTCTGGAGCAAAGATCCAGAGAAGTCTGAAAGACTTCGGAGGATCTTTGTGAAGAGGAGCCACTTCTGCGCAACCGAACCCGACTATAAAGGGTGAGAGACTTGGCGGTTAGGCTTGGATGATTGGAGCAAGTCAGAATAAGAGCGAAGTATTCGCTCGTTTCTGACTTGTGAAATCACTCCAAGCCTGCCAAGTCGAACCCGACTATAGGGTGAGAAGTAGCGCGGTTAGAAATATAAAATATTAAATAACCTAGTAAGGATGATTGCCTCCTTACTAGGTTATTTTCGTTATTAAACTTGGGCTAGCTTTCAAATGGGACCTCCATTTGTAAGCAGCCGGCCTTCTACTTTCAAACGAGGACTCCATTAACAAGTAGAACCGTGCCAACTTTCAAATAGGAGCTCTATTAGCAAGTAGAACCGACCTAACTTTCAAATAGCGTCTTCATTAGCAAGTAGCCCCCACAAAAAATCCCAGAATAGGAAACCCCCTCCATCAGCAAAAAATCTAATGGAGGGGCTTATCTTACTTGGTATTTTAGAAACCCTTATTATGTTTCAAATATTCTTCTTCTTCGGGTGTGTTTTTCCGACCTAGTGCCTCGTTGCGGTAAGGGTAGCGGCCGTATTTTTCAATGATTTCATAGTGGGCTTTTTCATACTTTAGATTGTTGGCTAGGGCTTCTTCTGAGGAGAAGAGTTCCATGGCTTGGTCGTGGATGACGAGGGATTCGGAGTGCATGAAGGGCATGTAGATGAAAGAGCGGGCTTCTGGACTGAGCGAAGAGAGGTCTTCCAGCCGGATGCATTCTTGGGCCAGGGCGAGCGCCATATTGTCTTGGGCATAGGCTTGGTCGCTCCCCCGATAGAGATTTCTGGAAAACTGGTCCAGGACAATAATTTCTGCTAAGCGTCCGCGCAGGCTTTCCCGCCAATCTGCATGCTCACCATCTTTGACTTCCTGGTGGAGCTGGATAAAGCGGTCGGCAATAGCTTGGTCGACACTTTGGCCACCATTAAACCACTTCTTCGGGCCCAATTCTTCAAACCAAAAATTTAAAACTGCTTCGATTGACATCGTTGGCCTCCTTTAATTTTACTTCAATCATAGCATAAAATCGGATAGGGGTCCTGCTTCGAGCCTGGCGAATTTGATTCGCTTTTTAGCTGTAAATTCGTTAAAATGAAGGGGTGTAATTTATCTAGAAAGAGGGAAGACCATGATTCAAATTCGGGATGCTATCCTCCATATATACGATGTCAACACCAGTGAACCCATCCTCTCCCAAGCGGCTTTAGACTTTCGGGATGAGACGATTATTCACTATGTCGACTGCAAGGTGAACCAGGTCATGCAGACAGGCAAGCAGAAGAATGGTGTGATTCCTGAAACAGCACCCATCTATGAGAATCTCCAGAGCCTGGCTAGGGACTTCCAAGCAACGACCCGACCCATGACCTCTAAATTCTTCCAGATCCTACGCCTAAATCCGGACATCCCACCGGCAGACCTGCTCTGGGTATCGCTTGTGCTCAATGATTTTCCCTTCGTTGGGATGTTCAAGTTGAACCACAATGAATCCTTTACCCACTTCGTCGCCACGGATGAGGAGGTCCTGCGCAATGATTTAATTGTCCACCGGTCCATCCTGCCCAAGGCCAAACAAGCCATTGATGAGGGTTTCCTCTATTGCCCTACGACAAGCGAGTACTTCCTGATTGAAAAAAATCATTTGATGGAAGAAACGGGCGAGCGGATGCCTTATTTGAGCGAAGTCTTTTTGGGCATCGAAGCCAATCTCAATATGAATGAAAACATTAAAATTATAAGAAAAGGCGTTGAAAAGACGGCTAAACACTATAATGAAGCAGACTACCAAGCTTTGGCAGAGGCTAAGGATATTCTCTACCACGCGGTTTATGACGACCAAGAATTCGATAACCGCAAACTGGCTGACCAGCTCTACGGCGACAATATCAGCCAAAAACAAACTTACTTGCGGGAAACTGAAGAAATGGGAATGATCCACCAACAAGCTGCCAGCCCAGACATGTTATCGGCCAAGATGCAGCGGCAAAAACTTAAATTCGATAATGGCATCGAATTGACCATTCCCCTTGAGCTCTTCAATGACCCTGAAGTGGTGGAGATTAAGAATAATCCGGATGGGACCATTGGCATCGAATTGAAGAATATTGAAAGTATCAAAAATATGTTCTAAAGTAGAAGAGGAAAAACAAAAATGAAAATACCTAAATTAGACCTAGACCTGGTCCGCTATCCAAATTTTCAGCAGCTCTCATTAACCCGGCGCTTGACCAATCTGAGCCTCTGGGTAGCGGTTGCTGTGGTGGGGCGGGTCTTGGTCAGTGGTGTTCCTAATGTCCAACCTGTGACGGATATGGTTATCCTGGCCGTGCCGCTCTTTGGCCTGTCAGGGGGCTTAATTGTCGCTACTCTCATCATGCTCCTCAGCAATCTTATCCTCGGTATGGGATCTTGGACCCTGGGGCAGATCCTAGCCTATGGGGCGGTCGTCCTGATCAGCTACCTCTTAATGAAGCTAGGCCTCTTTAAATACCCCCTAGCTGTTCTCGCCTGGTCCCTAGTCGCAGGCTATTGTTACGGTCTCATTGTCAGCTACATGATGCTCATCCTCTTCGGCCTAGGCATGCCATTCTGGACCTACTACCTAGCTGGCCTCCCATACGACACTGGCCACGCCCTAGGCAACCTCGCCTTCATGCTCATCCTAGTCCCCATCTGCCAACGCCTCATCCGCGAAAAAATATTATAAAAACAGGGTGTGAGGGCGCGCGGTTAGAAGTGGAGCTCTGGAGCAAAGCAACAGAGAAGACTGAAAGTCTTCGACGGCGCTTTGTGAAGAGGAGCCACTTTTGCGCGACCGAACCCGACTAGAAAGGGTGTGAGGGCGCGCGGTTAGAAGTGGAGCTCTGGAGCAAAGCAACAGAGAAGACTGAAAGTCTTCGACGAATTTTTATGAAGAGGAGCTATTTTTGCGCGACCGAACCCAACTAGGGTGTGAAGGTAGGCGTATAATTCTAACTGCCTAGCGCATTGCCTATTTGCATTCGGAGAGCCCGAATACAGGTAGCAGGTGTGCGGTCTGCATTCGGAAGGTCTGAATACAGATAGCGAGCGCCCAATTTGCACTCGGAGGGTCTGAGTGCAAATAGCAAGTGATCAATTTGCATTCAGAGGGTTCGAGTACAGATAGTAAGTGTCCGCTCTGCACTCGGAGGCTCTAAAGGCAGGTAGCAAGTATCAATCGACACGCAATGCCCCTGTATGCCAATAAAAAACATACTTTTCGACCAAAAGGCAAATAGCGAGCCTAATCAAATCAATTTTCAAGAAACACTTACCATTAGTTTAAGCGCACAAACAACAATTAAGGAGGATTCAATGACTTATCCAAACACTTGGCAGCTCGACGACCTCTACCCAGGCGGGGTGGCAGGGTCAGCTTTTAAGGAAAGCCTTGAAGCTGCCAAAATTGAAAAAGAACTTTTAAGTAAAAAAGTGAAAGCCTTCGAAGCTAAAGGCGAAGAAGCGGACCAAGCCCTCTACCAACTCATCCAAGACTTGGAGGGCCTGGAAGAGGAACTAGTGACCCTGGATAGTTTTGCCCAAATGGCAGCAGACACCGATATCCAAGCTGAGGCACCAGTCTTAGCCCTCGACCGAGTTGGCCAGCTCCTGGAAAGCTTCGATGGGCTTGCTTTAAACTTTGACCAGAAGCTCCTTGCTTGGTCTGAGGCTGAATGGCAAGAAGTCTTGGCGAGTCCCTTGCTTGCTCCTTACCGCTTCCACTTAGAAGAGCGTCGCCGAGAAGCTAGTCAGGCCCTGGACCCGCAAACAGAACGTTTGCTTTTGGCCTTGGATCGCGATGGTATCGAAGCTTGGTCCCAGACCTATGATAGCCTGGTTGCTTGCCTCCATATCCAACCTGAAGGCAGCAAGACTACATATTCAGTCGGCCAGGCTATGAACCATATGCTGGACGATCCGGAATCTAAGAAACGGGCAGCTTTCTTCAAGGCCTGGGAAGCCGCCTTTACTGAAATGGGGCCAGTTTTTGCTCGCCTTCTAAACCACCTGGCAGGCTACCGGATGACTGAGCAGAAGGCCCATGGGGATGACTTTCTCGAGGAGCCTCTGCGCCAGAACCGGATGACCTACCATACTTTAGGAGCCATGTGGGAAGCGGTAGATGCGGCTCGTCCGGACCTCCTGCAATTCCTTAAGACCAAACAAAAATTATTGCAACTGGATAAGTTAAATTGGCAAGACGTCGCTGCACCCTTGACCCTAAATGACAGCCAGGTTCAGCGCTATACTTGGGAAGAGGCCTGCCAATTTGTTGTCGACCACTTCCGGAAGACTAGTGAAGAAATGGCGGACTTTGCGGACCAAGCCCTCAAGGCAGGCTGGGTGGAAGCGGAAGACCGGCCAGGTAAGCGTCCAGGCGGTTATTGCACGGAGCCCCTGGCCAATGGCGAATCGCGAATCTTTATGACCTTTACCGGGTCTGCCCAAGATGTCAGTACCCTAGCCCATGAGCTAGGCCATGCCTTCCATTCCTATGTCATGCGGGACTTATCGACCTGGCAGCAGGGCTATGCCATGAATGTGGCGGAAACCGCTTCTACCTTGGCAGAAAACTTGATTGCTAGCAGTCAATTAGCGGAAGCCAAAGATCCTGGCCAGCGCCTCCAGTTGCTCAACGCCAAGCTGGAGAACACGACGGCCATGTTTATGGATATCCGAGCACGTTATCTCTTTGAGAAGAATTTTTACAGTGAACGTCAAGCCGGCTATGTGGGGGAAGAGCGTCTGAACCAGCTGATGGTGTCAGCCCAGCGCGAAGCCTTTGCGGGAGCGCTGGATAGCTACCACCCGCATTTCTGGGCCAGCAAGCTGCATTTCTTTATTTCAGATGTGCCTTTTTACAACTTCCCTTATAGCTTCGGTTATCTCTTTAGCCAGGGAATTTTGGCCGAATTGATGAAAGATCCGGACCACTTCACTGAACGCTATGTGGCTCTCTTGAGGGATACAGCGGTAATGACTGTCGAAGACCTGGCGGCTAAACACTTAGGCGTTGACCTGACCCAGATCGATTTCTGGCAGGAAGGCGTCGCGCTAGCCCTCCAAGATGTCCGTGCCTTTGTCCACGAAGGGCAAACTTATTTAGAAAACTACCAATAGGAGAAAATTATGGATTATGAAACATTAGAAGAGCTCTTACCCCTAGCTGAAGAAGGGAAAATGGTCCTCGGCTTGGATACTATGGCTCAATTAATGGCAGACTTGGGCAATCCCCAAGATCAATTGCCCACCATCCACATTGCTGGGACTAACGGCAAGGGGTCAGCAGCCATGATGCTAGCAACGATTCTAGAAGAAGCGGGCTATAAGGTGGGACTTTATACCTCGCCTTCCATCATGTCCTTCAATGAGCGGATCATGGTCAACCGGATGCCTGTCTCCGATGAAGCGATTATCCGGGCAGCCCAGGCTATCAAGGGGTCCTGTGAGCGCTTAGACCTCCACCTGACAGAATTCGAAGTCTATACCGCTATGGCTTGGTTAATCTTTGCCGACAAGGATTGCGATCTGGTTGTTCTGGAGGTAGGACTGGGGGGCCGCTTGGATGCGACCAACCTGGTGAAGGCTCCCTTAGTCACTTTACTGATGAAGATTGCCTTCGATCATGTCGGTATCTTAGGCCACAGTCTAGGCGAAATTGCTGGCGAAAAAGCAGGCATTATTAAAGCCGGCCGCCCCGTGATTTCCTACCCTCAGGATCCTGAAGCCAAGACTGTCATCCAAGCTAAGGCGGAAGAAATGGGCGCACCGTATTTAGAAGTTGATCCTGATGACATCCGAGACTTGCCTAGCGACCAAGCCCGTAAGCAAGTCTTTAGTTATAAAGGACAGACCTGGCAGCTCAACCTCCTGGAGGCCCACCAATTGCAGAATGCTAGTGTGGTCCTGGAAGCTGTCGAGAGCTTGCGCCAGCAGGGCTATCCTGTTACTGACCAAGCGCTTGCCCGAGGCCTGGACCAAGTGAAATGGCAAGCTCGTTTTGAAATTATGCACGACCAGCCTACCATTGTTGTCGATGGTTCGCATAATTTAGATGGGGTCAGTCAGCTTAAGCTCAACTTAGAGCGCTATTTTCCCGACCAAGGAATCGTTGCCATTATGGGCATGCTGGCGGATAAAGACGTGACCCATGCAGTTGCCGAGATTGTTCCGATCTTGGATCAGATTGTTACTGTTCGCCCAAATACGCCCCGAGCTTTAAGTGCTCAAGAACTCAGGGATAAAATCGTTTCCATATACCCTGAACAATATGATACAATAGTTCCATCTGATTCTTATGAAGACGCCTTCAATAAAGCGATGAAATATTTAAGCCAGGATGATGTCTTAGTCATTTTCGGGAGTTTCTATTATGTGGGCTACATGAGGAATCTAATCAATAAGAAGTTAGGAAATGATATTTAAATGGATAAAGTAAAGATTGAACAAGCAATTCGTGACTTATTAATCGGAATTGGGGAAGACCCCGACCGGGAAGGTTTGCAGGAAACGCCGAAACGGGTGGCTAAGATGTATGCTGAACTCTTGGATGGTTACCAAAGAACCCCCTCCCAACACATGGAAAAACAGTTCACGGCTGAAGATAGTGAACTAGTCTTAGTCAAGGATATTCCCTTCCATTCCATGTGTGAGCACCACCTCTTGCCCTTCTACGGGGTTGGCCATATTGCCTATGTACCCGGAGCAGACAAGGTAGTTGGCTTAAGCAAACTGGCGCGAATCTTAGAGGATATCAGCCTCCGACTCCAATTACAGGAACAGATCACAACAGAAGTGGCGCATACGATTGCTGATAATCTCGAAGTGGAAGGTGTCTTTGTCGTTCTTGAAGCAGAGCACATGTGCATGTCCATCCGGGGCGTCCATAAAGAAGGAGCTTCTACCGTAACCAAGTCCGCTCTGGGTTGCTTTAAGGAAAACTCCGAACTGCGTAAAGAAGTCCTATCGATGATCCGAGCTTAGGAGTGGGTCTTGTGAAAGAAGATTGCATTTATTTAAATGGTTTGAATTTCTATGCCTACCACGGCCTCTTTCCGGAAGAGACCAAGCTCGGCCAGCGTTTCATTGTTGACCTGGCCCTCTACTTGGATCTGACCCGGGCCGGGCAGACGGACCAAATGACTGACAGTGCCCACTATGGCGAAGTTTATGACAGTGTCAAGCGGGTTGTCGAAGGGGAGCCTTTCAAGTTGATTGAACGTCTGGCCCAAGCCATTGCCGATGAGATTCTGGCTAGCCAAGATTTGGTGGACGCCCTGCAGGTCAAGGTCACCAAACCCGATCCACCGATTCCGGGCCATTACGATTCAGTCGCTGTCGAGATTTACCGTGAACGCCATTAGGAAGGAGAGCTGTTATGCCAGTTGAAACCCACCATGCCTACATTGCCCTGGGGTCTAACATTGAGCCACGCCGGGAGTTCTTGAACCGGGCGATTAAGGCTTTGGACCGGAATGAGTCTACCTCCGTTGTCCAAAAGTCCCATGTCTATGAAACGGTACCCAAGGGCTATGCCGATCAAGCAGACTTCTTGAATATGGTTCTCGAAGTCGAAACCACCTGCGATCCCTTCGCCTTATTAGGGATTGCCCAGCAGATTGAAGATGATCTCAACCGGGTGCGGACAATTAAGAACGGGCCACGAACTATTGACGTGGACCTGCTCGCCTACGAAGATCAAATCATTGACCATGAAATCTTGGAATTACCCCATCCTCGAATTCAAGAGCGCGCCTTCGTCCTCTTCCCCATAGCAGAGATTGCAGCGGATTTTGTCTTACCTGGTACGGGTCAGACCATCCAAGCCTTGCGTGATGCCCTGCCTGAAGCAGAGAAGGCGGATGTGCGGATTTACGAATAGCAGGATGCCCAGCGACGAGAGGTCCTGGGCTTTTCTTCTAGAATTGGGCGGATGACCATGCCTTCCGCTTTTGAATTTGATTTTTAAATTCTGAGAGGATTAATACCGTCTGGAACAAAAGTTTCATCTAAGTTTTAGATAAGCGACTTTTGACAAGGCTCTCTTTCAAGATTTTCTTGAAGGCTTATACTTTGGTATTTCAATGATTTTATGCTATTGTAAACATAAATCTACCAAGTTAATTAAAGAGAGAAAAGAGTGATTCAAAATGGCTGAAGAAATCAAACGAGAAAATGATTTAAATTTTGATGCGCAAGCGATTGAAACAATTGCGAGCCGTGCCGTTCTAGAAGTCGATGGGGTCCTAACCACTCAAGGGAACGCCTTCAATACGGCTTTGTCCCAAGCTGCTAACTTCGCTGACCAAGTTAAAGAAAAAGCTCAAGAAAGCTTCTCTGATGACGACCAAGGGGATGAGAAAGAAGGTCAAGACCAGGAAGAGGACAAGGGACATGAAGAAGGGGACCACTACCAAGACGGCGTGAACGCTGAAGTTGGCAATGTGGAAGTTGCCGTGGACCTCGATATTGTCGTTGCTTACGGTAAGGAAATCCCTAAGATCTTTGATGAAATTGTTGAGAATGTCAGCAAACGCATCCATGAAGCAACGGGCTTAGAAGTTGTGGAAGTGAATGTCAATGTCCGCGATATCATGACGGAAGAAGACTATCGCAAGGTCCACTACAAACAATTTCCCGATGACTAATTAGCATGCAATTGAACAAACTCTCTAGAAATCCAGGCGTGTGGATAGCTAGGGAGTTTTTGTTTGGCTACTTTTTATTAAAGCTTCCATTTGAAAGTTAACCTGATCCTACTTGCTAATGGAGCCTCATTTGAAAGTTGCTCCAGGTCTAAGAATGAAAATAACCTAGTAAGGAGGCAATTATCCTTACTAGGTTATTTATTATTTTAAATTTCTACCCGCGCGCCCTCACACCCTGGCTAGTCGGGTTCGAGGATGCAGAAAGGGCTCCTCTTCACAAAGATCCGCCGAAGACTTGCAGTCTTCTCTGGCTCTTTGCTCCAGAGCTCCCTTTCTCCCGCATCCTCTCACACCCTTAGTTGGGTTCGCAGATGCAGAAAGGAAGTGACTTCAGCGAAAGGGAACGACCGGCTGGAGCCGCTCTTATCCCTTTCGCCTCCAGTCATTCCTTTCTTACCGCCTCTGCTCACACCCTGTCTAGTCGGGTTCGGTCGCGCAGAAGTGTCTCCTCTTCACAAAGCGCCGTCGAAGACTTTCAGTCTTCTCTGTTGCTTTGCTCCAGAGCTCCACTTCTAACCGCGCGCCCTCACACCCTGTGTAGTCGGGTTCGGTCGCGCAGCTTCCTTATCACTTCACAAGTCTCCGCCGCAGTCTTGCAGACTGCTCTGGTGACTTGCTCCAGTGAAAGGAAGCTACCCGCGCGCCCTCACACCCTGGTTTTTTTGTGTTTCTTTTGGGGATTTGATAGAATATATAGAGATAATTAGGAAGTGAGGGTGTGTTATGGTGGCTTATAATAATGATGATGGTTTGTCTTTTGGCAAGCCTCTGCATGCGATTGATGTGGGGGATACGTTTACCATGACGGAGCGTTTTCGGGAGCGGGATATTCTCCTCTATATGGGGGTAACCAATGATATTAATCCCCGCTATTTGAAGACGGAGGAGGCCCACCAGGAGGTTGATCTGGAGACGGTGATTCCGCCGATTGCCTTGATGGGGGCGATTACGCGGACGGTTTCCATGCATTTCCCGGGGCCGGGTTCCATGTTGGTGGAGATGAACTTCACTATTAATAAGGCTATCCGCCACGATTCGACCATCACCTATCATTTTGAAGTGATTCGGATTGAGGAATGGCGGGGTTATGTGACCATCCATGTCATCGGCAATAACGAAACCACCGGGGAGGACCGGGTTTTGGATGCCATGCTGATGGTCCTTCCGCCCGAAGAAGCCCTGACTGACCAACCCAAAATTATTGATTCGAGTGAATTGAAGCGTGTTGATGGAGGCGATGTAAACAGTGACTAAAAAAAATAAATTACTTTTATTCGATGGCTCTTCTTTGGCTTTTCGGGCCTTCTATGCTATTCAAAATTTGGATTCTTTTGTCAATAAGAATGGCTTGCATACCAATGCCCTCTATGCCTTCCATGCCATGCTGAAGACGGTCTTGGATAAGGAAGAACCGACCCATGCCTTGGTGGCTTGGGATGCGGGGAAGACCACCTTCCGGACGGAGATGTACGATGATTACAAGGGCGGCCGGCAGAGTGCGCCGGATGAATTCCGGGAGCAGATGCCTTTCTTTAACGTCTTATTAGATGCTTTCGGTCTGGCTCATTATGAACTGGCTAATTATGAAGCCGATGATATTATCGGGACCCTGGCCTTACAGGCTGATCCAGAGACCTTCGATGTGGTGGTTATTTCGGGTGACCGAGACCTGACTCAGCTGGCCCGCGACAATATCCGCGTGGACATTACTCGGCGCGGGGTCAGCCAATTGGAAGAATATACGCCCGCTTCAATCCAGGAAAACTGGCAAATCACTCCTGAACAGATTGTGGACATGAAGGGACTCATGGGCGATTCTTCCGATAATTATCCTGGCGTCACTGGGATTGGCGAGAAAACAGCCCTCAAGCTCCTCCACGAATTTGGGTCTATGGAGGGCGTTTACGACAATATTGATAAGGTTTCCGGCAAAAAGCGCAAAGAAAACCTCATTAAGGACAAAGAAGCCGCCTTCCTATCCAAAAAACTTGCCCGGATCCTAGACGATGCTCCATTAGAAATTGGCTACGACGACATCAAGAAGCGGGACCTTGACCAAGAAGCCCTGCTAGACTTCTACAAGGAAATGAACTTCAACCGCTTTATGACTGATCTCTTGGAAGATTCCGATCTCTCGGACCAAGTCCAAGCGGAAGCTCGGGACATTCCTTACCAAGTTTTGACAGAAGCAGACCAAGTGACGGCTGAGATTTTTCAAGCGGAAGAGATGGCCTTTTATGGTGAAATGTTTGTCAAGAACTACCACCAAGGGGAGATCATTGCCTTCGCATTGGGGAATTCTGACCAGGTCTATGTCCTGCCCAAAGAAGTGGCCTTAGCGTCGTCCGCCTTCCGAGAATGGGCGGAAGATGCAAGTCGCACCAAGCAGGTCTTCGATGCCAAGCGGACCAAGGTGATGTTGGCCCGGGAAGGGATCGACTTCAAGGGGGTATCAGAAGATGTCCTGATTGCTTCCTACCTGGTCCATGCCAAGGATAATTCCAATGACCTAGCGGAAGCGGCTCGTGAATTCGGAATCGATGATCTGGCCTATGACGAAATGGTCTACGGCAAGGGCAAAAAGCAGGCCGTTCCAGAAGATGAAAGCCAGATGCACGACCATCTCGCCCGGAAGATTGATGTGATCTGCCGGATGGTGCCCATAGCCAAAGAACGCCTGGCAGCAGACCAGATGACAGAACTCTACCGCGATATGGAACTGCCCCTGGCCCTGGTCTTGGCTAACATGGAAATTCGCGGCATCCGGGTCGAACGGTCCACCCTAGAAGCCATGCATGAAGCGATCGAAGGCCAGCTGGATGACCTAGAAGCTGCCATCTACCAAGAAGCTGGCCATGAATTCAATATCAATTCTACCCAACAATTGAGCGATGTCCTCTTCGAAGAGATGGGCTTGCCTGCTGGTAAAAAGACCAAGTCCGGCCACTATTCGACAGCCCAATCTGAATTGGAGAAATTACAGGGCAAGGCAGAGATCGTCGACTTAATCTTGGACTACCGCCAGCTGGCTAAGTTGCAATCGACTTATATCGAGGGCATTCAGAATTTTATCCAAGAGGACCACAAAGTCCATACCCGCTTTATCCAGACCCTGACCACTACGGGGCGCTTGTCTTCGGCAGACCCGAACTTGCAAAATATTCCGATTCGGACAGAGAACGGTCGGAAGATCCGCCAAGCCTTTGTTCCATCTGAACCGGGTTGGAAGATCTTCTCATCGGACTATTCGCAGATCGAACTCCGGGTCCTCGCCCATATTTCAGGCGATGAGCACTTGCAGAAGGCCTTCAAGGAGAACCGGGACATTCACCGGACCACGGCTAGCCGCGTTCTCGGCATTGACGAGGTAGATGTAACACCTAATCAGCGCCGGGATGCCAAGGCAGTAAACTTCGGGATTGTCTATGGGATTTCCGACTATGGACTCAGTAAGAACCTCAATATTTCCCGGCCCCAAGCCAAGGCCTTCATTGATTCTTACTTCGATAACTTCCCCAAGGTTAAGGTCTACATGGATGAGATTGTGGAATCCGCTCGCGAGAAGGGTTATGTGGAAACCCTCTTCCACCGCCGCCGCTACCTGCCTGATATTAAGGCGCGCAACTTTAACGTACGGTCCTTCGCCGAACGGACAGCCATGAATACACCAATCCAGGGGACAGCCGCTGATATTATCAAGCTAGCCATGTTGAAAATGGAGGCTGCCCTAGAAGAGGAAGGACTCCAAGCCAAACTGCTCATCCAAGTCCACGATGAGCTGATCTTCGAGGCGCCCGAAGAAGAAATCGCCCGCCTGGAAGAATTAGTGCCACAAGTGATGGAATCCGCCGTTGAATTGGACGTGCCTCTAATTGTGGATAGTAACTATGGCGATACTTGGTACGATGCCAAATAAGGTGTTTGTCGCTTAATAGCTAATCGTAGGCTCATATAGAGGCTGCAGGTGAGCATCCGTTCCGCTTTTGCTCATCATTAGCAGATCTATCGATTATTGCGCCAACCACTGCAAATTTGTATTTAAAAGTATTAAGATATAGATAATGCTTGGCCGCGGACAGCTTTGCGGCCAGGCTTTTCGCTTTCAGATGAAGGGAGGATGAAAGATGCCAGAATTACCTGAAGTGGACCGGGTCCGCCAGGGTTTGGAAGACTTAGTGCTAGGGGCTAGGGTGACCGGGCTTAGCTTAAGCTGGCCCAAGATAATTGACCGGCCCAGCCCTGAAGAATTTGAAGCCATTATGCCGGGACTGCGCCTCGAGGGCTTAGGACGCCGGGGCAAGTATTTAATCTTTGACTGGGGCGATTGGGCTTGGATCAGCCATTTGCGGATGGAAGGCAAGTGGCTGGTCCTGCCCAGCGACCAGGCCGTAGATAAGCACACCCACCTCGTTCTCCAGCTCGATGATGGCCGCGACCTCCTCTACCATGATGTTCGCAAGTTTGGCCGCATCCGGCTATTTCCCAAGGCAGAGATGGACGATGAATTAGCCCGGCTTAACTTGGGACCGGAACCTTGGAATTTGGATGCCGATACTTTTTACCAGCAGCTCCAGCGGCGGAAGTTGGCCATTAAGCTGGTGCTCCTGGACCAACATGTGGTGGCAGGGATTGGCAATATCTATGCCGACGAAATTCTCTACCGGGCCCGTCTCCACCCTGAGCAGCCGGCAAATACGGTGTCTAGGCTGAAGTCCAACCGCTTAGTCCATTATGCTGAGGAAGTGATTGGGGAGGCCATGGCCAAGGGTGGGACGACGATTCGTTCTTATACTGATGCCCTGGGCCACAGTGGGGGCTTCCAACAGACCCTCAATGCTTACGGACGGGCAGGGCTGCCCTGTCCCCGCTGTCAGACCCCGATGAAGAAGATCAAGGTCGGTCAGAGGGGGACAACTTTTTGTCCACGCTGCCAAGTCTTAAAGAAGGAAAGGAGATAAGATGACATTTCATTTAGGATTAACCGGATCCATTGCAACGGGCAAGAGCTCGGTCAGCAAGCACTTCCAGTCCCTAGGCTATCCCATTATCGATGCCGATTTGGGGAGCCGGGCTGTGGTTGAACCCGGCCAGCCAGGACTGGAAGCCATCCGGGAACATTTTGGGGAGGACTATATCTTTCCCAACCAGACCATTAACCGAAAAAAATTAGGCCAGCTCATTTTTGCGGATGACCGGGCCCGCCAAGAGCTGAACCAGCTTCTTCAACCCCATATCCGTCAGTGGATCATCCAAGAGGCCCAAGCCTATGATGCTGCAGGGCACGACTTAGTTGTTCTTGACATTCCCTTGCTCTATGAAGAAGGCTACCAGGCAGACTGTGACCAGGTGATGGTGGTCTACTGTTCCGAGTCGGTTCAATTGGAACGCTTGATGGCCCGCGACCAGCTCAGTGAAGGGGAGGCCTTCCAGCGGATATGTTCCCAGATTTCTATCGAACGCAAGGCAGAGTGGGCGGATATTCTAATCGATAACGGTAGGGACCTGTCCTATACCTACCAACAAGTAGATGCTTGGCTAGGAATCAGCGGTTTTAGCCCAAATCCTGTCGCTGAATAGCTGTGCTTATGCTATAATAGGCATGAAAACGTCCTTCTTGTAAAGAAATAGGTGAGAATCTTATGCAATGCCCAAAATGCCATCATGATAATACCAAAGTGGTGGATAGCCGTCCCACCGAGGAAGGGAGTGCTATCCGCCGTCGCCGGGCTTGTTTGGCCTGCGACTACCGCTTTACCACCTTTGAGCGGGTGGAACAGCCACCACTGCTAGTGATTAAGCGCGACGGTAACCGCCAGGAATTCTCGCGGGAGAAATTACTGCGCGGCATGGTCCGGTCTTGTGAGAAACGGCCCGTTGCCTTGGAGGACTTGAAGCGCTTAGTGTCAGAGATTGAGTCTGAATTGCGGGCCCGGCCCCATGATGAGGTTTCCTCCCAGGATATTGGGGAGATGGTCATGGACCGCCTGCCTGCTATTGATGAAGTGGCCTATATCCGTTATGCGAGTGTCTACCGCCGTTTTGAAGACCCGACTGTCTTCTTAGAAGAGATTGAATCCCTCCGCCAACTGCAGCGCAAGCAGGTTGAGGGCCAGCAGAACCTCGACTTGGATGGAGACACAGACTAGAAGGGAGTGTTAATTTGGCCTTTATCCCATGGGAAAGTTTAGAACCACAGAGCGGCCTTATCATCTACCAGAAAGAATGGCTTTCGGAAAATGATATGGCTGTTTTTCTTCACCTCTACCAGCCTATGCTGGGGGCGGAGAGTGCGGCCCTCTACCAGAGCTTGCGTGCCCAGATTGAAGTCGGGGCCTGGCACTCCTCGATTCTCCGGCACTCGGACTTGATGGAGCAATTGGTGATGGGCAAGGAAGAGTATATCCGGGCTAGGCAGCGGCTGGAGGCCCTGGGCTTGGTCCAAGTCTTCCACAACCAGAATCCCGACAAACAGGTCCAGACCCGCTATGACTTGTTAGCACCCTTGCCGGCGGATAAATTCTTTACCGATTCACTGATGTCGTCCTTGCTCATTTATTATGTGGGTGAAGACCGCTTTCACCGCTTGGTTGATCGCTTTTCCTGGCAGCCCTACCAGGCTTTGGAGCAGGCGGACTGGCGGGACGTGACGGCTTCCTTCCGTGATGTCTACCGCTTGCCCCAGGCTATCTACCCGGTCAGTCAGGAGACCCGGGAACACTTGGTCCGTACCAATGAAGGAGACAAGCATTTTGACCTGAGCCAGGACTCTAAGTTCGATCTCCAGGCCTTCAAGGAGCTCCTCCAGGGTAGCTTTGTGGGGGAGAAGGCGCTGACTAAAGAAGTGATCGATATGACCCAGACCCTCCACGAGATTTTTGGCTACGATGAGGTCAGCCTCCAGCGTATGGCCCTAGAAGCCTGTGATATCAAGGAAAATAAGATTGATCTGGACAAGTACCAGGCTATTGCCCTGGCCCAGGCTGAAGCCGATAACAAGGCCCCGCTCAAGGAACGCAGTCAGGAATTCCAGGAAGTCCAAGCCCAGGCCCAGGAAGAAGCTCAGAAGCTCTGGAAAGAACAAGGCTTGAGTGATGAAGATCTGGCTTTTACAGCGACCCTGCGCAATTACCCCTCGGTGCCTTTTGCCAAGTCGATCAAGGACCAGCAGGGGGGCTTTTTGACCAAGAATGAGACCCAGGCCATTGGAGACATCCTCCAGATGGGCATTCTCAATCCGGCTACTCTTAATGTTATGATTCACTATTACCTAGTGGAAGACGGCAAGGACCGCTTGAGCCGCCCCTTGTTAGAAGCCACGGCAGATGATTGGAGCCAGCACAAGGTGGACTCACCCGAATCGGCCTTGCTCTACCTACGCGGCCGGCTCGACCACCAAAAACAAGCCAAGATCAAACGTATGCAGCAGAAACGCCAAGCCCGCTATCAAAAGAGAAATTATCAAAAACGCCCAGGCCGCGAAGAGGTCAAGCCCAAGTGGTTTAAAGCTGGCGAAGAGGCGTCCAAGCCAGCTGACCAGACGAACCAGCAAAGGACGGACCAGTCTCAAAACTTGCGCGACCTAATCGCCCAAAGGCACAAGGAGGATCGTTAAGATGCAAAATATCGGACCAGAAATCAAAAAAATCCTAGAGCAAAAGGACTACAAAGAAAGACTTAAGGAAATTCAAACAGAGGCCCTCAGCGATCCCGACGTCCAAGCCTTTATCAACCAGCACCAGGACCAGGTGGATGAGGCCATGATCCAGCGTAGCTTGTCTAAGATCTATGAATTCGTCCAAGAAAAGAAGCGAATCCAAGCGGGCTATGAGCCCAAGATCCCTAATTTCCACCCCCAATTGCAGATGAATGTGAACTATATTGATGTCCAATATGTGGCTAATGAGGATTATTTGGCCAAGCAAGCGGAGCTCAAGCGCGACCGCCGGATTACCCTGGTGGACCTGCCCAAGTCTCTGCGTGAAGCAAATTTCGACCAATTCGATGTCGATGACCCTGCCCGTCAGGAAGCGGCTAGCCGGGCTTTGACCTTTACCACGGCCTATCTCAAGGCCCCCGACCGCTTCCACAAGGGCCTCTATTTCCACGGGGCCTTCGGGGTAGGGAAGACCTTCCTCCTTGCGGCTATTGCCAATGATTTGGCGGACAAGGGGTATGAAACGACCCTGGTCCACTACCCGCAGTTTGCTCAATCGATCAAGCAGAGCATCGCTAGTAACACTGTCCAGGACAAGCTGGAAGCCCTGCAGAAGGCGCCCCTCCTTATGCTCGATGACATCGGTGCTGAGAGCAATTCCGCCTGGCTCAGGGATGATATCCTGGGGGTTATCCTCCAATACCGGATGAACGAACAGCTACCCACCTTCTTTTCTTCTAACTTTAACTTTGAAGAATTGGAGACCCACCTAGCACGGACAAATTCTGGAGATATCGAGGACGTCAAGGCGGGGCGGATTATGGAACGAATTGCCTTCCTCGCTGAAGAAATCGAAGTCGGTGGGCGTAACCGACGCCATGATTAAGAACAATATTGTGTATTTTAGCTGACAAAAAGTCTCTCAACTAGGCTAGATCAAGGGTCTAGTTGGGAGACTTTTTGTTTTGAAGGATAGCTAGGATTTTTTCTGGATTAAAAGTCATATAATTTGCATTTAGGGGAAATAAAGGCTAATCTAAGGATATAAGAGATACTTGTTATTTTTTAAATTGAATATGAATAGGGGGGAGCCTTCCTATGAACGGATTTGTTAAATTCATCCAAGTTCTAGGTGCTTTAATTGCAATCTTAGCCTTGCTTGCAGCTATCGCTGTGCTGTATCCGATTCCTTACTTGACGGAATTTGTTGCCTATTATGTCTTAGGCATTCCGGAAGTCAGCACCACGGTTGCTATTGTCTTGGCTGTAGTAGCTGTAATTGCGCTCATCTTCCTGCTCTATGCTTGCTTTGCCACCTCGAAGAAGGCCTGGTTGCAAGTGGACACTGAGCATGGTGAGGTTAGGGTTGACCACACGGTAGCAGAAGCAGCTGCGACACATGCTGCACGCTCAGTTGATGCGGTCAAGCACCCACAAGCTGAAGCTAAGATGGGCAATCATCCAGGGGACACCAAGCTGGAAGTTACCGTAGATGTTAGCCAAGACGCACCCGTTGCGACCATTGCTAAAGCTGTCCAAGAACAGGTGGAAGCAGCTGTTGGCCGTAAGCTCGGCGGCAAGCCAGGGTCCGTCAATGTTAAAGTCAACCAAATTGATACCCGCGCGGCTCAAGCTCAAGCAGCTCAGAATGCACCACGCGTGAGATAGTTAAAGGAGGAGGCCTTGCAATGAAACAACCACCAGAGTCATGGTATGCCTATAGATGGCGTATTATCTGTACCGCTGCAGCTTTCTTATTTACTGTCATCAGTTTGGCAAGCAATATTGGGACCGCTATTTTGGTGGCCGTCCTTGCGGTAGCTGGTTTTTACGCTGGTAAATATTTTGACAAGAATTTATAAAAATTCGAAGGCATATTATTTGAAAAAATTTGAGAAATCAGTATGATTAGAGTACAAGCAATTGTAATAAATTTTTTGGAGGATGATAATCATGGCAGAACAAAAAGCTAATGAACAAAACCAAGTACAACACGAAAATGAATTAACTTTCGCTGACAAGGTTCTCGAAAAAATCGCGAACTATTCAGTACAAGGCGTTGAAGGAATCCTTGAATTACAAGGTGGCTTCACTTCAGGTATTAAAGGCTTCTTCTCAGGCTCCGGCGAAGACGAAACAAAAGGCGTTAGCGCAGAAGTAGGTAAGAAAGAAGTTGCTTTAGACTTAGAAGTTATTGCTGAATATGGCAAGGACATTCCTGCTGCTTTCGAATCAGCAATCAAGAAAATCTCTGACAATGTTAACAAGATGACTGGATTAAAAGTTGTTGAAGTTAACATGAACGTTAACGATGTTGTAACTCGTGGCGAATGGGAACGTAAACAAAACGAAGAACAACGTAAAGCTGCTGAAGAACGTCGTCGTGCACACGAAGACGGTGAATACTCAGACGGTTCACGCGTTCAATAATTACGAAACACCAGCAAAGCTTGGGCTCCTAGCCCAAGCTTTTTATTTTGACTTTATAACCTTGTGCAGTGGGCTTTCGTTCTGCTCTTGAATTTGATCGTTAAATATTTAGAGGATCAACACTGGCTAAAGCCGTCTTGTACTTTATCCGTAAGTCGCTAACGCTCCAACGGCTAAAGCATGGCATCGGGTCGATCCTTGGATTCTCACCTAGCGGCTCTAAATTTGGCTTCGGCTTATAAGTGATTTCATTAAATAGCTGATTGGGTTTGCACTCAGAACCGTTGAATTCAAATTGCACTCTTGACTTTGACCTCGGAACTGCTGAATGCAGGTTGGGTCTTTCGAATTGCGCTCGGAATAGCTGAAGGCAAATGTTAGCTGATATATGTAGAGTAAGCTCTAGTTAACTTTTTTGAAAAGCTTGACTTGCTTTTTCATCTGAATAGTGCTTTAATAGGGTTAGACTAGTTAAGCGCCAGTGATGGAGACAAAGTTTTTGTTTGAATGCTAGAGACGGATTGTTTGGTGGAAGATCCGCAAACAGAGATGGCGACCACTCCGGAGGCTTTCAATGATTGAAGTTGAACGGTGAACCCCGATATCGGTCATGAACGAGTGCCTAAATAGGCAAAAATTGGGTGGAACCACGTATTGATTAAGATGACGTCCCTAATTGAAGGAAACTTCAGTTAGGGCTTTTTTTATTTTACAAGGAGGATAACCATGCAAATTACATTTCCAGATGGAGCAGTCAAAGAATTTGAAGCCGGTGTTTCTGGCCGCGAAGTTGCCAAATCTATCTCAAACAGCCTGGCTAAACGCGTCTTGGCCTATAAGTTAGACGGTCAATTAAAGGGCCTAGATGAACCCATCCAAGAGGGTGGAGCGATTGAATTAATTGATCCTAAGTCCAATGAAGAGGAAGCTCTCGAAATCTTGCGCCACTCTAGCGCCCACTTGCTCGCCCAAGCCCTGCGCCGGATCTATCCAAACATCCACTTCGGTGTAGGTCCTGCCATTGAGAATGGCTTCTACTATGACACGGACAACGGCGAAGGCCAACAAGTCAAAGAAGAAGACCTGCCAGCTATCCAAGCGGAAATGGAAAAAATTGTCCAAGAAGATTTCCCAATCGAAGGCCGCGAAGTGAGCCGGGAAGAAGCTAAGAAAATCTTCAAGGAAGATCCTTACAAGCTGGAATTAATCCACGACCTGCCTGAAGACGAAACCATTACCATCTACAGCCAAGGGGAATTTACTGACCTTTGCCGCGGCGGCCACGTGCCATCAACTGGCTATATCAAGCACTTCCAGTTGCTTTCTTTAGCTGGGGCTTACTGGCGCGGGGATTCTGACCGTCCGATGATGCAACGGGTTTACGGGACCGCCTACTTTAATGAAAAAGACCTAAAAGCTGACCTCAAACGTCGGGAAGAAGCCAAGGAACGCGACCACCGCAAAGTCGGTAAGGAACTCGACCTCTTCCTCGTATCACCAGAAGTTGGCCAAGGCCTGCCATTCTGGTTACCTGAAGGGGCAACTATCCGCCGTATTCTCGAACGCTACATTGTCGACAAGGAAGTTGCGCAAGGCTACGAACATGTCTATACCCCAATCATGGCCAATGTGGACCTCTACAAGAAGTCCGGCCACTGGGACCACTACCGCGATGACATGTTCCCACCAATGGACATGGGCGACGGCGAACAATTAGTCCTCCGTCCGATGAACTGCCCCCACCATATGGAAGTTTACCAAAACCACATCCACTCCTACCGTGAACTTCCAATCCGGATCGCGGAACTGGGGATGATGCACCGCTATGAAAAATCTGGCTCCCTATCTGGTCTCCAACGTGTCCGTGAAATGACCTTGAACGACGCCCACATCTTTGTCCGTCCAGACCAAATAAAGGATGAATTCACCCGGGTCCTCCACTTGATCCGTGAAGTTTATGAAGACTTCCACATCACTGACTACCGCTTCCGCCTCTCCTACCGCGACCCTAATGACACGAAGAAATACTTCGATGACGACGAAATGTGGGAAAAGGCACAGGCTATGCTGAAGGAAGCTATGGACGACTTGGGACTAGAATACTTCGAAGCAGAAGGGGAAGCGGCCTTCTACGGACCTAAGCTAGACGTTCAAACTAAGACCGCCTTGGGAACTGAAGAAACCCTGTCCACGGTTCAATTGGACTTCCTCTTGCCTGAACGCTTCAATATCACTTATGTCGGTGAAGATGGGCAAAATACCCACCGTCCTGTTGTTATTCACCGGGGTGTCATCTCAACCATGGAACGCTTCGTTGCCTACCTGATTGAAGAATACAAGGGAGCCTTCCCAACTTGGTTAGCGCCAACCCAAGCGGTCTTGATCCCAGTTAACGAAGATGCGCATGCCGACTATGTCTACAAGATTGCTGAAGAGATGAAGGCAAAAGGCTTCCGCGTGAAGGTTGATGACCGCAATGAAAAGATGGGCTACAAGATCCGCGAAGCCCAAACCCATAAGATTCCATACCAATTAGTCTTTGGTGACAAGGAAATTGAAGAAGGGTCAGTGACAGTCCGCCGCTATGGCTCTAAGAAGACTGAAAGCCAAGACTTCCAAGAATTCTTCGCCAACTTGCAAGAAGCTGTTAAGAACCACGAATAATTGATTTACACGAAGTCCAGCTGATCTTTGGCTGGGCTTTTTAGATTTTCTCATAAGCTGTATTTTTGAGCATGCGTTCCGTCTTGAGTTTGATCGTTAAAGAGCCATGGCAACGGCTCGAGCCTCGGTCTCTCGCCTAACGAGACTCAAACGGAGCGTACGGCTGATGCCTACGCCCCATAATTCGCTTCTAGTCGGGTTTAGGCTAGCAGAAATAGCTCCTCTTCACAAAGTCCTTTAGAAGACTTTCAGTCTTCTAAAGGACTTTGCTCCAGAGGTCTATTTCTCCCGCTAGCCTTCACACCCTGACTTTGCTTTTTCATGGCTAACGATCAAACTCAAGCTCCACTCCTGCTCATGAAATGAATTGTGAAAAAATTCTGCGTTATAAAAATAATAGATGATTGGTGCTGTGGGCATGCGGTGCGCTATTGAATTGGCCCCTTGAATTTAAGAGGATCAAGAATGGCTGGCGCCGTCTTGTATTGTATCCCTAAGTCGCTGACGATCCGACCGCTAACCACCACGGATCGATCCCCGGTCTCTCAGCTAGCGAGCTTCAAAGGGCTAGTAACGGCCATAAGGGAGGTGGTTGTGACCGTATCCGGCCCCGTAACGGCCATAAGGGAAGTGGTAGTGTCCGTATCTGGTCCAGTAACGGTCATAAAGGTAGTGGTTGTGTCTGCATCAGACCCTGTAAGTGACAAAAGGATGATAGTTATGTCCGTATCAGTTCCTCCAAGTGACAAAAATAGCAGCTGTGTAACTATTGCCAGTTTTCCTTCCTCGTAAGATAGTTTGCTGGATTAAGATAAGGAACAAGCAGAAAGTCATGAAGAAAGCGCTCATATGCGTTATAATAGGGGATGTATGTTAGAGAAGGAGGCGGCAATTTTGACACAAAATTGGCAAGTTTTAGCGAGACAAGACCAGGTTTCCCAGGCTGAGCTCTTGCGAGAGGCCTTGGATGAGGCAGAGGCGATTCTAGTCGGCGTCGGAGCTGGCATGGGGGCGGCAGATGGTTTCACTTATGTGGGGCCGCGCTTCCAAGAAGCCTTCCCGGACTTTATCGCCAAGTATGGCTGGTTAGATATGTTCCAGGCTAGCGTCTTTCCTTTTGCCGACGAGGCGGAATCTTGGGCCTTTTTCAGTCGTTTTGTCAAGTTGAATTATTTGGACCAGGGTGTGGGGGCCTCCTATGTGCGGATGCGCCAGGCCTTGGAGGGGCGGAACTACCATATCATTACCTCTAATGCTGACAATGCCTTCGAACAGGCAGACTATGATCCCGACAAGGTCTTCGACGTCCAGGGCAAGTACATCCTCATGCAGTGCATGTACGGCTGCCATCCCAAGCGCTACCGGATTGATGACCTGGTCCTTGAAATGGTGGACCGCCAGGAAAACATGCGGGTGCCTGAAGAATTGATTCCCCAGTGCCCCGAATGCGGCCAGCGGATGGAGCTCAACCGGCGCAACCACTGGGACTGGATGGTGGAAGATGAAGCTTTCAAGGAGGAAAAGGCCCGCTACGATCGTTTCCTCGACCAGAACAAGGATAAGAAGCTCCTGCTCCTCGAGATGGGCTGTGGCTATATGGCACCCCAGGTCATTAAACATCCTTTCCAAGCCATGGCCGATGCCTTCCCTCAAGCCCTCTATCTAACCGTTAACCTAAAGGACTACCGGATTCCACCAGCTATCCGGCCCAAGACCATCTGGCTGGAAGCCGACATCCGTCAACTCCTAGCAGACCTTGAGAATTTAGACGAAAGAAGTGATCGATAAGATGTATATTATTGAAATGAAGCGCGATGGCGAGTGGATCTACAATGGGGCGGTGGCCATGGCCATGCAGGTCTACGCCCAGAACCATATCTTCTTGGATGAGCCCATTCTCTTTCCTTATATGACCGATCCTTTTGTCCAGATTGGCCGCTACCAGAATGCCATGGAGGAAGTCAATATGGACTATGTGGAGGCCAATGATATCCAGATGGTCCGCCGGGATACGGGTGGCGGGACGGTTTACCTGGACCGGGGCGAGATTAATATTTGCTTCTTGATGGACAGTCAGGACACCAATGCCTTCTCCAATTTCGATAAGATGTACCAGCCCGTGATGCAGATCCTCCGTGAGATCGGGGTGGACCAGATCGAGAAGAGTGGGCGCAACGACTTGATGGTGGACGGTAAGAAGGTCTCCGGGGCTGCCATGACCATGAAGAACGGCCGGGTCTACGGGGGCTACTCCTTGCTCTTTGACGTGGATATGGAGAATATGGTGAACGCCCTCCGCCCCAACCAGAAGAAGATCGAGTCAAAAGGCATCAAGTCGGTCCGCAGCCGGGTGGGGAACTTGCGCGACTATGTAGACCCTGAATACAAGGACCTAACTAGCGAGGAGTTCCTGGAACTCATCCTGGTGAAGACAGCGGGCGTTGACTCCTACGATCAAATCAAAAAATACCAGCTGACCGATGAAGACTGGGCAGCTATTGATCAAATGATGGAAGAAAAATATGCCAACTGGGACTGGATCTTTGGCGCTTCCCCACGGTTCGAATACAACCGCAATGAACACTTCAAGGGCGGCACCTTCGACATCAGCCTGGCCATCGAACAAGGCCGGATCAAGGACTGCAAGATCTACGGCGACTTCTTCGGCAGCCAGCCGATTTCGGATATCGAATCCGCTCTGGTTGGAACCCCGCTCCGCCGCCAAGACCTCCTCGACCAGCTCAAGCAATTCGACCTCAGCCAATACTTCGGCACCATCACAGCCGATGAGATTGTGGGCTTAATTTTGGAGCAGTAAGATGAGCATCCGTTCCGCTATTGAAGTTGGCCCTTGAATGCTTAATACTTTAATAATTAAATATCACAAAAAAGCACGGCGCCTTACTTTGAGGAATCGTGCTTTAATATTGTTTTGGAGATTGATTAATTTTAGTATGCAATCTTCAAAATAATTTATTGGTTTTTGATTATGAGCAGTAGTGGAGTTTGACTTTGGTCGTTAGCCATGAACAAGGAAGCAAAGCGAATTACGGCTAGTAGGCGTTAGCCGTACTAGCCGTTTGAGTCTTGCTAGGTGAGGGACCTTGACCCGAACCGGTGCCATGGCATTTTAACGACCAAAGTCAAAACGAAACGAAGGCTCATCCATGCAATTAGTGAAATAATCTTATAATATTAGGCCAAATCACAGTTTGCTTGGTGGGGGTTAAAGGCGCCGATGGCTTCGAGGAAGGCGGTCATGGTGGTGGGGCCGATGTAGCTGAAGCCGTCCTTCTTCATCGCCTTGAGGACCTTTTGACTCATTGCGTCATTGGAGTCACTTTGCTTTTTGGCGTCATCGATCAGGTCCCAGAGGTAATCAGCGAAGGTCTGGCCATCTTCCAAGCGGTCAAGAAGGACCTGGGCATTGTGAATAATGGCCTGGATCTTGCGCCGGTTGCGGATAAGCCGGCTGTCTTGGAGCAGGCCTTGGTATTTATAGCGGTCATAGCGGGCGATCTTGCAGTAGTCGAAGCCATCATAGGCCGAATCGAAGTCATCCGCCTTCTTAAGGACGGTCTCCCAGGACAGGCCACCTTGCATGATTTCCAGGCTCAGGGCTTTGAAGAGGGCCTGGTCATCCTGAGTCGGTCTGCCCCAAATCTGGTCGTGGTAGGCAATAAGTTCGGGCGTCGTGGCCCAGCTGCAGCGTGCTGTCATCTGTTTGCGTCATCCTTTCCATTTGCTTTACTTCCATTATAGCATGCTTGTTCAGGAATGATGGCAAAGAACTATCAGTAGAAAGGAGCTTTCGGTTCTCAAATCGGGGAGGATGTGCTAAGCTAGGAGTACAAACTTATAAAAAGTAAGCAGACAGGAGTGTTCGTATGAATAAAGTTAAAACAATCATCCTAGCCGCCCTAGCTCTCTTGGTGCTGGGAGCTTGTGGTTCTAAGCAGTCCTCAGAGAACCAGGCAGCCGCCGAGGATAGCCAGGATATCCGTCTCGCCACCTCGCCGGGGCCCTACAGCGATCTTTTCCTTGACGTGGTGAAACCCATCCTCGAAGAAGAGGGCTATAAGGTAGAAACCGTGGAATTCACCGACTTGCGTGAAGCAGATGTGGCCCTCGAAGAGAAGGCAGCTGACCTCAATATTGAGCAACACACCCTTTATATGAATAATTTTAACGAGGAGAAAGATGCCCAGTTGACCAATATCCAGCCCCTGCCAACTGTTCCCATGGCTATCTTCCCTGGGCAGAAGGATAGTCTCGATCGCTTGGAAGAAGGGGACAAAGTTGGTGTGCCGGACGATCCATCCAACCTGTCTAGGGCCCTACTCTTATTAGAGAAGGAAGGGATAATTAAGTTAGATCCGAATGCTGACAAGGCCAACTTAAATGTAGAAAACATCACAGAAAATCCTAAACATGTGAAGATCGAAGTCATCAGTTCTCCCAATCTTGCGCGGACGACACCAGATTTAGCGATAGCTGCTATCCCGGGCTCTCGGGCATTCGACGCTGGTATCGACTTCCAGACTGCCCTGGCCTATGAAGACGTGGCCCCTGAATTCATGCTCCAACTCGTTGTCCGAGAAGAAGACAAGGATAAGGACTGGGTCAAGGCCGTGTCCCAAGCCTACAAGTCTGACCAAGTCAAAGATGCTGTAGAAAAGATCAACCAAGAATCAGGCCAAGCCTATTGGATATTACCGAAATAGCAGGCTTATGAGGCTGGGAGAATGTTCCTAGCCTTTTTAAGTTGAATGACTGTACATCCCTCCCACTTTTAGATGATCGGGATGTGATATTTTTCGAATTTATGCTTGACCGAGGGAGGGGGACATGATATCATGATTAGGTGAGACAAGAAGCAGAGACCTACCCGTTTCTCACCTGAGTTGACAAAGACGTCCTCGGGTTGATAGATTCAAGTGCACAAGGCGACCCTTGTGCGAGCAGCGACGGGTACTTTTATGGATTCGTCGCTTTTTCTATGCTGAAATCTCAATGACTGATGAATGCAAATTTGAACTATGGAGGGGGATAATTATCGCAAAAGAAAAAGATAACATCGTCAATGGGTCGATTCGGGCACGCGAAATGCGCGTGATTGATCCTGATGGTGAACAGTTGGGTGTGCTTTCTAAGAAAGACGCTCTTGATAAGGCCGGCGAATACGAGCTTGACCTCGTTCTCGTGTCACCAGGTGCTAAGCCACCGGTTGCGCGGATCATGGACTACGGCAAGTTCCGTTACCAACAACAACGCAAGGCCCGTGAACAACGCAAGAACCAACGGACCATCCAAGTGAAGGAAATCCGTTTGAGTCCAGCCATTGATGACAATGATTTCAATACGAAATTACGCCAAGGCCGCAAGTTCATCAAGAAGGGTGACAAGGTGAAGGTATCGATCCGCTTCAAAGGTCGTGCCATCACACACAAGGACTTAGGGCGTGAAGTACTGGAACGCTTTGCTGACGAGATGAGCGATATCGCCACTGTTGAGCAAAAACCTAAGATGGAAGGCCGGTCTATGCAGCTCATGCTAGCACCTAAGCCAGAAGACAAATAATCCAATTAACAAAAATGGGAGGAAATTATTATGCCTAAACAAAAAACACACCGCGCATCGGCTAAACGCTTCAAATTTACCGCTTCAGGTAAGTTAAAACGTAGTCATTCAGAACGCTCTCACCGTTTCCATGGTAAGACCAAGAAACAACGTCGTCAGCACAAACCAGCTGCAATGGTTCATCAATCTGACCAAAAACGTATCCAACAAATGTTAGATACTTACAAATAAGCAATAATCTAGAGAAACAAGGAGGAATTTCGAATGGCTCGAGTTAAAGGTGGAACAGTTAGTCGTAAAAGACGTAAAAAATATATTAAATTAGCAAAAGGTTATTACGGATCTAAGAGCGTAAATTATAAGATGGCTAAACAAGCTGTCATGAAATCTTATATGTACGCTTACCGCGACCGTCGTCAGAAAAAACGTGACTTCCGTCGTCTATGGATTACCCGTATCAACGCTCAAGCACGCGTTAACGGCCTAAGCTACAGCAAATTAATCAACGGCTTAAAACAAGCTGGCATTGAAATCAACCGTAAAATGCTTGCTGACCTTGCAGTCAACGATGCCGATGCCTTCGCATCAATCTGCGACCAAGCAAAAGCAGCATTAGGTAAATAAGATAAGTAATGTGTCAAGCACCGCCCATCGTGGCGGTGCTTTTCCTTTTGGGCTAAGAAGGGGTTGGCGGGCGCTGGCCCGCCGTCCTTATTTTGGGTGAAGAAGGAGGAAAGCCGAGGCTGGGGCCTCGGCTTTTGACCTTATGGTGGTGCTGGGTGTGGGTGACTGCTAAATTTTGATGGAAATGGCGGTGACTCATTGAGAAACTGCCAGTTCTTAATAAAAGATGCAGCAACCGACAAATCGAAGGGGATATGACGGTATTTTAGACAATAACCGACAAATCGAAAAGGATATGTCGGTAACTTAGGCAGCAACCGACAAATCGAAGGAGATATGACGGTATCTCAGGCAGTAACCGACAAATCGAAGAGGATATGTCGGTAACTTAGGCAGCAACCGACAAATCGAAAGGGATATGTCGGTATCTGAAGCGAGTATCGCTAAATTATAGCGAATATGATAATACCTCTACTTTATTAATCTATTGAAGCTTCTGGATAACATTCGTTATTTCTGTTAAGTCAAATATTTATTATGAATACGGTAGTAGTCTTGTTCTAAATCAATAGGACGAACAATTTTATCATACAAGTTCGGATCATTTTTAAAAGGATTTTGATAGGTATTACGTTTGATCCGAATAAAATATTTTGCTAGGACTCGATTTAATCTCCGCTCAGCACAATTATTGCCTAGAAAATATTCTGCCATTGAGAAACTCAGCGGTTGGTCATAAAGAAGCACTGCAAGTTCACATAAATGACGATAGACTAGGATTTCTGAATCTTCGACAAAGCCGCATGCCTGACAAGTGATCTTCTTACGATGGTAGATATCCCCAAGCGCGCCCCAACACCGCCAACAATAAATCCCACCTTGCATCCGCGCCCAGTGGTCAGTTGTGAGCTGGCACTGCTCGTAGGGGTTTGGCAGGAGCTTGTCTTGGACGGCGCGTAGGAGCTGGTCCGTCCGGTAGCGCCCTGGTTCCCGAGAGACGTCCTTCAAGAAGGTCAAGATATCGTTGCGACATAAGACACCGTGGTCGAAAGAGTCATCCACCGTCACTTGGTGGTTCTCGTTAATGAAGACGAGATAGCCCTGCTTGCCTGAAGGGCGGCCAAAGCCAGCCAGCTCCTGGTTGAAGCGGTCGACCATCCGCTCCAGCTGGATAAAAATATTGTGGCGCCAGAGCTTGTCATTGTGGTAAAAAGTCCCCGCCTCATAGCGGACCGGCGACCGGTAATTCTTGACGTCAAAGAGGTAACAGCCGCTGGGGCAGACCAGGACGGCGTCGACTTGAGTGGCGTTGGTCGCGCCAAAGTAACAGTCTGTCAGCAAAACAAAGTCGCCCGTCAAATACTTCTTCAAAATCCGGTGAAATTCCCATTCGCCCCAATAGCCATGGCGTAGGGCCTGCAAACGCTCTATCTGATCGTCATCCAAACACTGGCGGCCCTCTAAAATTTCCAAAGATAATAATTCATGGTTCTTCTGCATATGATATCCCTCCTAATGATATATAAACGGAAAAGTCTAAAATTCATCAAAAGAAAAAAGATGTCATAAAATCTATCTCGCAGAGGTACAATAATTGTCCTATCTTATAAAATCACTCAAAAATTGGCCAACAGCGTTATAAAATCTAACGCCAGCTAAATTCCCAAAATCACAACAAATCGCCCAAGAATCACGTTATAAAAACTTACATCTCCTGTCCTATCATAAGCATAACCAATCATAAAATCATTATCTGAAATTGACGGCAATCATATCTTCCCTTATTCTAAAGTAAAAGAAAACTATTTAAAGAGGAGGAGATTTGGATGTCAGAAATGATCACAGGCTTCCTAAGTCCAATCAGCGACTTCCTATACTATCCAGTCTTGATTGTCTTGTTACTTGGAATTGGCCTTTATTTCACATTCCGAACGAAATTTATCCAATTGAGCAACTTGAAGGAGGCTATCCAGGTGGTGCTGGAAGCGCCGGAAGAAGAGGGATCGGTGTCCTCCTTCCAGGCCCTGATGATTTCAACCGCTTCCCGGGTAGGAACGGGGAACATCGTCGGGGTGGCAACGGCCATCTGCCTGGGCGGCTACGGTGCCGTCTTCTGGATGTGGATCGTGGCTCTGATTGGAGGCGCTTCAGCCTTCATCGAGTCGACCCTGGCCCAGATCTATAAGCGCCGGGATACCTTCTCTGGGGAGAGTTATGGTGGCCCGTCCTACTATATCGAATCGGCCCTCCACAGCCGGACCCTGGGGATTATCTTCTCCATCTTCCTGATTCTGACCTATGCAGTGGGCTTCAACATGTTGGCTGCCTTCAACCTCCGCGACTCTTTCCAGATCTATGACTTCTACAGCCCACAGTGGACACCAATTCTAGTGGGAGCAGGTCTGGCTCTTGTGACCGCCTACTGCGTCCTCGGCGGGGGCAAGCGGATCATCCAGTTCACCAGCTTCCTCGTACCCTTCATGGGGATGATCTATGTGGCGGTGGCAGTCCTCATGATCATCCTCAACCTCAATTACATGCCCACCGTCTTCAAGCTCATCTTCCAGGATGCCTTCAACTTCAAGGCCATCTTCTCCGGAATCGCAGGCTCCAGCATGATGTATGGGATCAAGCGTGGCCTCTTCTCCAACGAAGCCGGGATCGGGTCAGCGCCTAACGCCGCAGCTGCTGCCCATGTCTCCCACCCAGTCAAGCAAGGTCTGGTCCAAATGATGTCCGTCTTCATCGACACCCTGGTCATCTGCTCGGCAACCGCCTTTATGTGCTTGAGCTCAGGGGTCCAACCAGCAGCTGAATTATCAGGAGCCCCCTATGTCCAAGCCGCTCTCTCAACCTTCCTGGGCGGCTACGGCAATCTCTTTATCACCATTTCACTCATGCTCTTTGGCTTCACCACCTTGATCGGTAACCTCTACTATGTGGATAACAACCTGGCCTATATCTTCGGCAAAATGCCCCGGGCCTCCTTCATGGTCGCCTTCCGCTTGGCCGCAGCTGGAATCATCTTCCTAGGCGCCATCCAAGAAGCGGACCTGGTTTGGTTAATGGCGGATGTCATGATGGCGCTCATGGCCCTGATCAACTTACCATCCATCCTGATCCTATCCAAAACAGCCCTGGTCGCACTCTCCGACTACAGCAAACAGCGCAAAGCCGGCCGAAAACCCGTCTTCTACGCCAAGAATATCGGCCTCGACGACAGCCAGCTCGACTATTGGAAATAGAGATTTAGCCATATGCTGCTAGAGCATCCGCTCCGCTTTGAGTTTGGTCGTTGAAAAGCTGCGGCATCGGTTCGAGCCAAGGTCTCTCACCTAGCGAGACTCAAAGGGCTAGTAACGGCTTACGCCGACTATCCCTAATCCACATCGCTTGCTTGTTCGCGGCTAACGACCAAACTCAAACTCCGCTACTGCTCAAAAATATATGGCCATCATGACTATTGCTAAATTAACTACAGTCAGGATAAAAATAATTAGCAATTAAAATCCCCTTAGCTAGACAGAAAAATCTGTACTAAGGGGATTTTTATGTTTAAAAAATACTTAGTCTTAAGTTATTCGGTCATGCTTTTAGATACAGTACCATGCAGAAAAAATAAAATATTTTATAGAATCATATTGTCTGCATTTCCTGAAGCTAAAATAACATATAAAAACTCTTTAACCAATTCCTTGATGAGCAGGAGTGGAGCTTGAAAGTGATCGTTAGCCATGAAATAGAAAGCGATGTGAATTACGGATAGTAGGCCCATTATTTTGGGCCGTACTAGCCGTTTGAAGCTCGCTAGGTGAGGGAACGTGGCCCGAACCGGTTCCATGGCTCTTTAACGATCACTTTCAAGACGGAACGGATGCTCACCTGCACAATTTCAAAATCATAATCTCGATCACAAATATATTCATAGACGTCAATTGTTAAGCAAATGTATACTGTCACAGATTTGTAATAAAAAAAGTGTGAAAAAAGAGTGAAATATCTTATAATTTCCTTTAAGATTATAGATAGTGTAAAAAAAGTGTCGGCTAAAAGAGAGCTAACTTTAGACGACCTTTTTTTGTGAATAGAAGCTGGTGCCAGAAAGTCGGCACCGATGAGGAGGCAATATGGAAACGACTGAAGAAATCTCGCTAGTAGAACTCTTTCATATTCTACGGCAGGGCTTAGGACGGATCATCGTCACCACCGTGGTAGGCTTGGCTATTGCAGCTGTACTGACCTTTGTCGTGATGACCCCTAAGTATCAATCAACGACCGACTTGGTAGTCAACGACACCAACTCAAACAGTGAACAGGTGGACCAATCCACCCTCCAGGCGAACTTAACGCTCTTGAATACCTATCAGAGCATTATCAAGAAGCCTGTCGTCTTAGAGAAGGTAATCGAAGAGACGGGAGCTGATGTTAGTGTCCAGGAGCTAAATGACATGATCAGCGTCCAAAATGACAACAATTCCTTGGTATTCTCGGTAACCGTCCAGTCCACCTCACCCAAAGTGTCGGCGACCCTGGCTAACTCCATTGCCAAGCACTTCTCCGAAGAAGTCAAACGGATCATGAATGTTAACAACGTATCGATCCTCACTGTTGCGGAACCTGCCCAAGGACCGGTATCACCTAAACCCATCCTCAACCTCTTGATTGGGGCTATCATCGGGGGAGCCATCGGGGTCATCTGGCAGCTCATCCGTTACGCCACAGACCGGACCGTCAAGGATGAAGCCTTCTTCGACCAAATCGGCCTGCCCGTACTCGGTATGATTCCGGAGATCTCAGACAAGGAATTGGCCGACTCCCGGCTCAAGTCCCTCTCTAACCAAAAAACATCAGAAGCGCGCCGGACCTTCCGTCGCCGTAAAGGAGGCGAGGACTAATGTTCAACCGCAAAGGAAAGAAACTCGAACAACTCAACCGTAACCAGCGTCTGGGCGCTTCCATGATCACGGCAGTCAAGCCCAACCATCCCATCTCAGAAGCCTTCCGGACCGTGCGGACCAACATTGAATTCTCCATGGTCGACGGGACCCTGAACTCGCTCATGTTGACCTCAACCGGGCCCTTCGAAGGCAAGTCCACCGTGGCTGCCAACCTGGCCTCCGTCATGGCCGACACTGGCAAGCGGGTCCTCTTAGTGGATGCCGACATGCGCAAGCCGACTGTCCGTAACACCTTCAACCTGAAGACCAATTACGGGCTGACCAATCTTCTGACCCAGAACGAAGCCCAGACCATGGACATGATCCGCTATGTGCCGGAAGCTAATGTCTATGTCCTAGCCGCTGGCCCCAAGCCACCCAACCCATCCGAGTTGCTCCAATCTAATAAGATGAACGACCTGATGAAGACCCTAGAGACCATGTTCGACTTGGTCATCTACGATGCACCGCCCTTGCTCTCAGTGGCCGATTCCCAGATCCTCTCGCGCAAGGTCGACGGGGTCGTCTTCGTGGCCCGGGAAGGAATCGCGGAACGCCCTAATATTACCAAGGCCAAGGACCTGCTCGACGCAGCCGAAGCCAATATCCTAGGCGTGGTCTTCAATGGCGTGTCCAAAGACCATACCGGTTATGGTTATGGCTACGGTTATGGCTATGGCCATGAGGAAGATTAAGCCGACTTAAGCAGCCATTGACTCTTCCTGATAGTGCATGTAATTAGAATAGGAAGTGAAACATGTCTCGGAAAACAAAAAAACTCATCCTCATGCTCAACGACTTGGTCTGTGTGGGCATAGGAGCCCTCTTAATCGTTTATTTAATTAAGTATTATGTCGCTACCGACTTTGGTCACTATTCCATCGTCACAGGCATCTACTATCTGATCTATGTCCTAGCGGGCCTCTACTTCCACAACTTCTCCGCCCTGGTCCATTTCTTCGGCTTGCGAGATGCCCAGGAAGTTGTCGTCGCTAACTTGATCGCTGGGGCGGGGGCCTTCATCGTGGGGACCATCCTCTTTACCGTGATCAGCCACCGCTACCTCTTCCTCCTCCTGCTCTTCGCGACAGTGGGGATGATCTTGACTCGAGTCATCTGGCGGCTCTATATCGACCGGAAGAATGGCGTCAAGATGGCGGAAGACGAAGCCACCCGCCTCCTTATTGTAGGGGCAGGCCAGGCCGGCAACCTCTTCATCGAGAACTTCTCCAAGCACCCTGAGAAGTATGCTATCATTGGAGCGGTCGACAATGACCCACAAAAACAAAATATCTATATCAAAGGCGTGCCCATCCTAGGAACGCTTGAAGACATTCCCCAGATCGTTGACAACAAACGCATCGATATGATCACTATCACCGCTCCCTCCATGCCAGCTGAAGTTGTAGAACAGGTCGTGCGGATAGGCAATGACCTGGACATCACCGTCAACCAGATGCCTGAGGTGGAAAGGGTCCTGGCCGGCGAATATAAGATGGCCATGAAAGAGATAGAAATCTCCGACCTCCTTGGACGGAAGGAAATCGAACTGGACGACGAACCCGTCATCGATTCTATTTCCAACCAGGTCATTATGGTGACCGGGGCAGGGGGATCGATCGGGTCCGAAGTCTGTCGGCAGATCGTTCGCTTCGGTCCCGCTCAATTGATTCTCTTAGGTCACGGGGAGAATTCCATCTACCTGATCAACCAGGAGCTCCGCAACCTGGACTTACCCAATGTCAAGTTCACGCCAATCATTGCGGACATCCAGGACAAAGACCACCTGGACTTTCTCATGCAGAGCTACCAGCCAGATATTGTCTACCATGCAGCGGCCCACAAGCACGTGCCCCTCATGGAATGGAATCCGACCGAAGCGGTCAAGAACAACATCTATGGGACCTACAATGTAGCCAAGGCCGCGGAAAAGGCGGGGGTCAAGAAATTCGTCATGATCTCCACCGACAAGGCCAACAACCCACCTAATGTCATGGGGGCCACCAAGCGGATTGCAGAAATGATTGTTACGGGCCTCAATAAGGACAGCCAGACCACCTTCTCCGCTGTCCGCTTTGGCAATGTCCTGGGGAGTAGGGGCTCGGTCATCCCGCTCTTCAAGAAGCAGATCGCGGCGGGAGGCCCTGTCACCGTAACCCATCCGGACATGCGCCGTTACTTCATGACCATCCCCGAAGCCAGCCGACTGGTCATCCAGGCCGGCGCCCTGGCAGAAGGGGGCGAGCTCTTCATCCTCAATATGGGCGAAGAAGTCTACATCAAGGACCTGGCCAAGAAGATGATCGCCCTGTCCGGTCACTCAGAAGACGAAATTGAAATCAAATATACCGGCATGCGGCCAGGGGAGAAACTCTACGAAGAACTCCTCCTCAACGACGAAACCACCGACCGGCAAATCGACGAAAACATCTTCGTCGGCCGCGTCCATAATAAGAGTCTCGAAGAAATCAAAGCCTTCGTTGAAAGCCTGGACCTGGTCACTGACCAGGGCGACCTCAATGAGAAGTTGACCAGCTTTGTGCACCGGGATGTGTAATTGAATATGAGAGTTAAGGGGCTTTATGCCCCTTTCAAACAATATAGGGGGTAATGATAATGCAAATACCTTTTTCACCACCGGATATTACAGAATTGGAGATAGAAAATGTTGTAGAAGCACTGAAGTCTGGCTGGATTACTACAGGACCAAAAACTAAGCAATTAGAAAAAAAGATAGCTGAATTTTGTCATACAAATAAAGCAGCTGCAATGAATTCTGCAACTGCATGTATGGAAATGACTTTGCGTTTGTTAGGAGTTGGACCTGGCGATGAAGTAATTACATCTGCTTATACCTATACTTCCAGTGCGAGCGTTATTGATCACGTAGGTGCTAAGATTGTCTTGGTTGATACAGCTAAAGATTCCTTTGAGATGGATTATGATCAGTTATCAGAAGCTATAACTGAGAACACTAAAGTTATTATTCCGGTGGATATCGGAGGAATGATGTGTGATTATGATCGCATATTTGAAATTGTAGAGAATAAAAAATCCTTGTACCAACCTAGTCAAGGAACTCTTCAAGAAAAATTTGACCGTGTTATAGTTATGGCAGATGCTGCACATTCTCTTGGAGCAACATACAAGGGGAAAATGTCTGGTGAGGTAGCTGATTTTACAAGCTTTTCGTTCCACGCTGTAAAGAATTTTACGACAGCAGAAGGAGGAGCAATTACTTGGAAAGATATACCAAATATAGATAATGAAGACATTTATAAACAATTTATGTTACTCACTCTTCATGGACAGAGTAAAGATGCTCTAGCTAAAACTAAATTGGGCGCTTGGGAGTATGATATTGTTGCTCCTAATTTCAAGGCAAATATGACAGATGTGCACGCTGCAATCGGTTTAGCACAGTTTAAACGGTATCCAAAACTTTTGGCTCGCCGCCAAGAAATCATTAAGAAATATAATGAAGCTTTCGATAAGTTGCCAACAAGTTACTTACAACATAGTTCTGATGAAAGGCAATCTAGTGGTCACTTGTACTTATTAAGAATTAATGGAATTGATACAGAAACAAGAAACCAAATTATCGAAGAGTTAGCACAAGTAGGAATCGCTAGCAATGTTCATTATAAGCCTCTTCCAATGATGACAGCTTATAAGAATTTAGGCTTTAGTATTAAAGATTATCCAAATGCATATAAGATGTATGAAAATGAAATTAGTTTACCTTTACATACTTTATTAACAGATGAAGAAGTAGCGTATATTATCAATAATATTATTAATATATTGAGGGCAAAGAATGTTTTATAGAAAATACATGAAAAGAACTTTGGACTTTATTATTGCATTGTTCGCTCTTCCATTTTGGATAATTATATTTTTAATTGTCTTTCTACTCATAAAAATCGACGATGGGGGACCGATCTTTTACAATGCAGAGAGACTTGGAAAAAATGGAAAAATATTTAAGATGTATAAGTTTCGCTCAATGAAAGTTAATGCTCCAGATATAAGAAATAAAGATGGTTCGACTTTTAATGCTGTAGATGATCCGAGATTAACTAAAGTGGGGGCTATTCTTCGTAAAACGAGTTCAGATGAAACTGCGCAGTTGTTGAACGTTTTAGTAGGAGATATGAGTTTGGTAGGACCGAGACCATTCCTTCCAGTGAAAGGTTTCACACCTCAAGGTTTTGCTAAGGATAGATTAATGGTTAGACCGGGACTAACCGGATATGCTCAAGCTTATTATAGAAATTCTATTAATCAAAAGAGGCAAGAGGAAATTGATTCATATTATGCAAATAATCTTAATTTTATTTTGGATGCAAAGATAGTTTTAAAAACAATTAAAACTGTTCTATTAAGAGAAAATATTTATCATAGTTAGGAAGTGTCGTATGAAACATGTGTTAGCTGTGGTTGGTGCTGGTCAAGCTGCGGAACCAATTTTGAAAAAAGCTAAAGAAATGAATATAGAAACTATTGCATTTGGTGGGAAAGATTCGATAGCAAAAAGTCTAGCTGACATATTTATTCCTGTTTCGATATTTGACGTCAATACTATGAAAAGTGAATGCAAAAGATTACATGTCAATGGAGTAATAGCTTCAAGTGAAATAACAACGAAATCTGCTGCTGAATTAGCAAATGAATTAGATTTACCCGGTAACAAATGCACACCCTATTTTATATGTAATAATAAATATTTAATGAGAGAGTGTGTAAATAAAGTTACTCAAGTCAAACAACCTAAATATTATCTTTATGATGATAAGGATATAAAAGACTTTCCGATTATGGTTAAAGCTGTGGATTCTTGCGGTAAACAAGGTATATCTTTAGTTAGTTGTGAAGAAGAATTGCAACAAGCATTGTTAGAGGCAAAAGAAGCATCTCTTACTGGAGAGATACTAATTGAAGGCTATTTAGATGGGGGAAATGAGTATTCAATTGAATGCATAAGTGATGGACAAGATACTTATGTCGTTCAAATTACTGATAAAGTTACTTCCGGTCCACCATATTTTACAGAGATAGCTCATCATCAACCCGCAAACTTAACCAAAAAATTCAGAGAAAAAATAAATGTTGCTGCAAAAGAAATTATACAAGCTGTTGGTATTACATGCGGGATGGCACATTTAGAACTTAAAATAATTAATGATGATATTTACTTCATTGAAGTGGGAGCTCGTGGGGGAGGAGACCATATAGCAGATAAACTCACTGTAATGAGTACAGATTTTGATTATTATAAAGAAGCAATTAAATGTAGCTTAGGAATCTTCCAACCTAAAGATATTAACACTATTGCATATACTGGAATTTATTACTACACAATGGAAAATAAGCATTTAAATAAGCTTTTTCAAATTTCTAAAAATGAAAATTGGTGTGTTGAAAGTAATATAAATACAAAACATTTTAAAAATGCTAGAGGAAATGTTGAAATTAATAATCAAGGATATTTCATCTACAAATCCGATCATCGTATTAGTATAACTGATGTTCCATTAGATTATTTTGAAGTAGTGAAGATTAATAGCTTTGACAATGCCTATCACCTAGTTTGGAATTTTAATAAAAAAATTGGAAGACAATTATCCGACAAAGAATTAAAAAACGGGATTATTAAATTTATTGAAAACGGTAATTTGTTAGCAGTATTAGATAATAATGAAATTATTGCATTACTTAATGTGTACTGTAATAATAATAAAACTCAGGAGGCTTATATTTGTAATGTTTATGTTCTAAAAGAATATCGGGGTATAGGGATTGCAAAAAAACTAGTTAATAAAGCAATTGAGCTAGTTAAGAAGAATAATTTTAAAAAGATTGTTTTACATGTAGATATAACTAATGTTAAAGCTATTCAACTATATGAAAAGTTAGATTTCAAAGTAGCTAAAGAAGATGATAATAATCAATTAAAAATGGTAAGGGATATATAAAATGAGTAGATTAATGATTTTAGGTGGAAGTTATTTACAAATACCTGCTATAAAAAAAGCACTAGCTTTAGGCCATGAAGTGATTGTATTAGACTATAATCCTGATGCTCCTGGATTTAAGATACCTAATGTAATGCATGAGATTATTAGTACTATCGATACACCTAATATCATAAAGGCGGCAAAAGAGTATAAAATAGACGGTATTATGACAATGGCAACAGATATGCCTATGCAATCTATCGCAGCAGTAAATGAAGAGCTAAATCTAAAGGGAATCACAGTAGATTCAGCTCTAAAATCAACTAATAAACTCTTTATGAGACAAGCACTTCTCAATAAAAACGTTCCAATACCAAAATATTTTAAAGTGGATTCAGTAGATGAATTTGTGTCAGCTATAAAAGAATTAGACGGTTTAGGGTTTAAAGCAATTTCAAAACCCGCTGATAGTTCAGGAAGTCGAGGGATTCATTTAATAGAGAGTTTTAACTATCATAAATTAGAAGAAATTTTTAATTACTCAATCCGTTACTCCAAGAGTGGATATCTTCTCGTAGAAGAATATATGGAAGGACCAGAAGTTAGCGTTGAGACTATTAGTGTTGATGGGGAGAATCATATTATTCAAATTACAGATAAAATGACAACTGATGCCCCATATTTTATAGAAATTGGACATACTCAACCTTCTCAACTACCTAAAGAATATATAAATCAAATAAAAAATATAACTAATCAAGCGATTAATGCAGTCGGCATTTCAAATGGCCCTACGCATACTGAGGTAAAAGTTACTAAAGGCGGGCCAAAAATTGTTGAAATCGGAGCTAGATTAGGTGGAGATTTTATTACTAGTGATTTAACCCCATTATCTACAGGAGTGGATATGGTTGAAGCTTGTATAAAAATAGCTTTATCGGAAGAACCTGATTTAGAGATTAAGTGGGAAAAAGCTTCAGCAATAAGATTTATTAAAAGCGATTTAGGGAAAATTATTGATATTCAAGGACTAGATGAAGCTTTGGCTTGTGAAGCTGTTATTCAAGTTCACATGGATAAAAATATTGGTGATAAAGTTTCAAAGGTGAAGAGCAGTAATGATCGAGTAGGCTATGTGATTACACAGGCAGCAACCGCAAATGAAGCGGCTAGATTTGCTGAATTAGCCATTAAAAAAATAAAAATCTCAATTGATGAGGAGAATTAATTTGTCAAGTTACGTTTTTATCGGAAATAGTACGAAACCTAATCAGGAACAATTAAACGATAGGTCTCTAGTTAAGTTTCCAAATGTAAGTAAGCCTTGTTTAGAGTCCGCTCTATCATTAGGCTACGATGTATGGGTTGGTATAAATCGAAATAATCCTGAGGAACTGAAAGCGGAACTACCAGTACATCTATATGATTCTCATACTTATCGTAGTTTAACTGATTTTAAAGAAAATTGGATAGCTTTTAAAAATTTAAATACTTTAATAAAAAAAGAAAATATTGAAGTTATACATTGTAATACTCCAATAGGAGGGATAATAGGCCGCTTCGCTGGAAAATTTAATGGTGTGAATAAGATTATTTATACAGCCCATGGCTTCCATTTTTATAAGGGAGCGCCACTATTCAATAATACTGTTTTAAAATGGGCTGAAAAATTAATGGCTCGTTGGACAGATGTTATTATTACGATGAATCAAGAAGATTATGAAGCAGCACAAAAGTTCAAACTAAGAAATAATGGAAAAGTTTATTATGTACCGGGAGTCGGGATTGATACAGAATACTTTGCCAATACAGAAGTAAATAAGAACGAAAAAAGAGCATCCTTAGGCTTAAATGATTCAGATTTTGTGCTAATTTCAGCAGGTGATTTAGTTGAAAGAAAAAATTATAAGGTTGCTTTTGAAGCAATTGCTAAGACAAACAATAAAAATATAAAATATTTAATTTGTGGGACGGGAGAGCAAGAAACAGAATTAAAAGAAGTCACTAAAAAGTTACAAATCGACAATCAAGTTAAGTTTTTAGGCTTCCAGACGGATTTAAATGAACTGATGAAAATATCTGACGCATTCTTATTTACAACTAAACAAGAGGGATTGCCACGCTCATTGATGGAAGCAATGGCATCTGGTTTGCCTTGTATTGTTTCAGAGATTAGAGGAAATGTTGATTTAATGAGTGAAGGAAAAGGTGGACTCTTATGTAAATCTGATGATATCGAAGCCTTCAAAGAAGCTATTAATATATTAGTTAATAATAGTAGTTTGCGTATTCAAATGAGTGATTATAATAAAAAAGCAATTAAGAAATTCAATGTAGAAAATGTAAAAAACAAAATTAATAAAATTTATGAGAATGAATTAAAGGGGTAGTTTATTTGAAAGTAGACGAACATACAAAAGTATCTATCATTATACCAACGTATAAGCGCCCTGACAGAATTAGCCGCGCAGTAAATAGCGCTCTTAATCAAGATTATGACAATTTTGAAGTAATAGTTGTTGACGATAACCATAAAGATAGCAAAGATAAAGAAGAAACACTTAATAATTTAAGACAATTTTTTAATGATTCGAAATTTAAGTTAATACAACATTCTGATAATAAAAATGGAAGTGCTGCAAGGAATACCGGGATAAGAAACTCAAATGGAAAGTATATTACTTTTTTAGATGATGATGATGAGTATTATGAAGATAAAATCCGTTTGCAAGCGGAGACATTAGATAGGCTTTCAGATGAGTGGGCAATGTGTTACACAGCTTATGATAAAATAGATCAACATGGAAAATTCCAACAATCGGCAGAAAGAGTTGAAGGAGATGTATTTTTACAAGCTTTAACAAAGAATCTTTACGTAGGATCGGGATCAAATTTTATGGTTAGACGCTCTGCCGTAGCAAGAATTAAGGGATTTGATGAAAGCTTTACTAGAAATCAAGACTTAGAATTTATGGTTAGAATTTTAAAAGAAGGTAAGATAAAGTATATAGATACTTCTACTTTTTTAATCCATAATGAGATTCGTGAAAGACAATATTCTTATGATGAATTAATAGATATTGATAATTATTATAGAACAAAGATGAAACATATCATTAATAATTTGGATCGAGAAGAGGCATTGTTGGTTAATAAGATACTAGATTTAGGACAAATTAATTGTGCTTTACGTTGCAAGAAATGGACAGAAACACGAAATATTTATAGAAATTCCTCTATCACTGTTTATGACTTTAGTAAGTATGCCTACTATTTATTAAAAAGGCTTATTACCAAAAAAAGCTATGGTTTTAAATTATAACTGAAAGGAAAAAAATTAATGAAAGAGAAGAGATATGCAATTCTATCTTCAGATTATCCTAGCATGAATTATCCCAACGTAATGGGGTTTGTACATAGCAGAGCTAAAGCATATAAAAAACTTGGAATTAATATTGAAGTTTTTTGTATAAGTAAAAGCACAGAGCGTTATGAATATGAAGGGATATTAGTCAATAGGGATAATAAGGATAATTTAAGGCAAAAGTTAGTTAATAATAAATATGATGCTATTTTAATTCATTTCTTAGATCAAGATAAAGCCGATATAGTTGGTGATCAGGAGTGTTATATCTGGGTACATGGTTTTGAAGCTTTGAGCTGGAAACGTAGGTTATTCAATTTGAATCCTAGGTTACCCTTGTATATATATGAAAACACTAAACAATTGAGAAATTTCAAAAACTTTGCTAAAAATAATAAGAATGCAAAATTTATATTTGTATCTGAATGGATGCGAAATGTTACTTGCGCTGATATAAACTATGAAATAAAAAACTATATAATAATTCCAAATTTTATAGATGAAGATACTTTTTCATATCACGAGAAAAATCCAGAGTTGCGAAAAAAAATTTTATTAATAAGAAGCTTTGCTAATAAAAAATATGCAAATGATTTGAGTATAAAATTTATTCAGAAGCTTAGTAAAAAAGAGTATTTTGGCGAATTAGAATTTGCTATATACGGAACTGGAAAATTTTTTAATAGTTTAACCAATAAAATTAAAGGCTATTCTAATATTAAAATTAAGAATAATTTTTTAACGCAAGATGAGGTAGCAAAGCTTCATAATCAATATGGTATATTCTTATGTCCGACGAGACAAGATGCTCAGGGGGTCTCTATGTGTGAAGCGATGAGTAGTGGGCTAATTCCATTGACATCGAATAATACTGCAATTCCAGAATTTGTACAGAATAAAACTGAGGGGTTATTATGCAATAATGAAGATATAAGTTCTTTTGTAGAAGCTTATGAGACGCTCTATAATAATCCAGAGATTTTCTCAAAAATGTCTAAAAATGCTTCTTTAAGAATGGATAGACAGTGTTCATTAGAAAATACAATTTTAGAGGAAATTAAGTATATAGAAGATAAATAGTTAAGGTGGAGATGTGATGAAATTAAATATAAATATCAAAAAGATATTAACTTTTTTAATCTTATATATTGCTTTTTTCTCTGGAATTCTATTTTCATTTAACTCTAATGATTTATACATTAATCATAATCAATTGATTATGATTCCAATTGTAATTGCCTCTATTGGGTTATGGTTATTTTATAGGAATAAAATTACAGTTACAAAATCACTGTTATTCAAATATTTATTATTCCTTATACTATTGTCATTAATTTTATCTTTAATGAGAACTGATCAATACGTATTTATCAATACTACATTAGTTGGTATATCTATAGTTTTTTTGAGAAAATCAGTAAGTGGATTATTTGATTATATATATCCTCTACTTGAAATAACTACACTCACTGCAAGTATAACAGCTATGATTTTATTTTCCATTTCCAACTTTAATTCACAGGGTGTAGTATATATGTTTACTTGCTTAATGTTGTTAAATAGATTTATTAGGAAAGATAGAAACTTAGCTGCATTTATTGTTTTAATTATTTTATCAGTTATATTAATATCCTTAACTAAATCAAGAACTAGTATGTTTGCATTTTTAATAGTATCTATACTAACGTTAATATCACATTTTCAGGTTAGAATAACCATAAAAAATATTATTATATCAATAATGTCATTCTTATTATTTATTTTTAGTTTTAAGTATATAACTGAATTTTTTTACAATATATTTTTCAACAAATGGGTAAATAAAGATATCACATCTAATAGAATTTCAATATGGCAACACGGTTTAGATACTTGGACATTTTTTGGTAAAGGAACATCAAGAATAAAATTTACTGATTTGCATAATACTTTTTTACAAAGTTTAGAGGTTAATGGAGTAATATTTTTTATTTTCCTGTTAATATTTATTATTATCCTTTTTTTAAAGATATACAGAAGCAAAAATAAAATATATTTTGCAAATTTTTTTACAGCATGGGTATTTGTCTCTTGTTTTGAAAATTTAGAAATTTTCACAAGCAGATTAGTTCCAATAACTTTTCTATTTTTAATTCACATCATTTTATTAACAAGCGAAAAACAAGATAGACAGGAATTAATTTATGAATAAACAATTTAAAGATATGATTGTTATGTTTATTGGTATATGTTTAAATATGATTATTGGAGCCATAACAATACCAATAATAACTCGTATGGTACTACCAGCTGAATATGGGCAAGCATCTCTGCTTCAAACTTATATCAATATCTTAGTAACGGTTTGTTTACTAGGTTTAGATCAAGCTTATGTTAGATTTTACTACACTGAAGATAGTTATATCTTTAGAGCCTATTTATCTAGACGTGTATTAAAAATTTCACTAATAGTTTCCCTCTTAATCTCCAGTGCTGTAATAATAGGAATATATTTTATAAGTGAACTATCATTATTGACCTCTTTATTAGTTGGCTTAAATGTAGTGATTGCAGTAGTTGAAACGTATACTCGTTTGAGTTTAAGATTGGAACAGAATTCAACTGCATATTCAATTACATTGATAGTAAAGAGGATAATTAATGTTATAACTATTATTTTATTCCTATCGTACTTTAATATGTCAGCTGTTAATTCTATACTTTTAGCTATGTTTTTCTCTTTATTAGCAGTTGTACTTGCTGCATTACACTTACTACCCAATGTGTGGCGATTTGGAAAGATACCTGTATCAAATATTATTTCTGGTAAAGAATTGTTATTATATAGTTATCCTTTTATCTTTTCGTCGTTAGCACATTGGTTGTTTACTGCTGGAGATAAAATAGTCTTACAATTCCAATCCAATTTAAATGAAATAGGATATTACTCTGCTGCATCCAACATTGTTGCATTAATAACGATTGTCCAAACAACATTTACAACATTATGGGTACCCCAAGCCATACAGAAATTTGAAAAGAATAATAAAGAAGAACTTTTTTTTATAAAAAGTAATGAAGCTGTATCGCTTATAATGATAGTTCTAGGTGCTACATTAATTTTATTCAAAGATGTTATTGCCATTATTCTTGGAGGCGACTATGAAAATGCTAAATATATTTTCCCATTTCTATTACTATCCCCAATAATGTTTACAATTTCCGAAACTACAGTTTATGGGATTAACTTTTATAAAAAAACACAATGGCATATTGTTATTACGAGTATTTCTTGTATTTTTAACTTAGCTTTGAATTTCATATTAGTTCCTTCATTAGGAAGTAAAGGAGCTGCAATAGCTACTGGAATTTCTTACATTATATTTTTCTTACTAAGAACATATATTTCAAAGATGTATTTTAAAGTCAGATTTAATATAAAAAAATTCTTTATAATACTTCCTTTATTTTTATTTTATCTATTTTATAATACGTTTTTTGAGTCAGCAACGATCATGATTGAATTATATATTTTATTAATTTTGATTGCTTTGTTTGTGTATAGAGAATCATTCTCTACTATTATTAAAATAATTAAAGAAAATTCAATTAATTTAATTCATTTCAAATCTAAGTAAAGGAGTATTTTTAATGAAAAGAGTTATGCTAGTATTCGGAACACGGCCAGAAGCAATAAAGATATGCCCACTTGTAAATGAGCTAAAGGGGCGAAATAATTTTGAAACAAAAGTATGTGTAACCGGCCAACATAGAGAAATGCTTGATCAAGTGTTAGAAGTTTTTAATGTAATTCCAGATTTTGATTTGTCTATCATGAAGCAAGAACAAACTTTATTTGATGTGACCATTAATATATTAGATAGAATTAAATCAGTACTTGAAGAGGCTAAACCAGATCTTGTATTAGTCCATGGTGATACGTCGACAACTTTTGTAACCTCTCTAGCTTGTTATTATTTGCAAATACCTGTAGGTCATGTTGAAGCAGGGTTACGTACTCATAATATTTATTCACCTTTTCCTGAAGAGTTCAATCGACAAGCGGTTAGTATTATTTCTTCATTAGATTTTGCTCCAACTGAGCAAGCACGTCAAAATCTTCTTTCTGAAGGACGTTCCGATTCTAAGATATTCGTTACAGGTAATACTGTAATCGATGCACTCAAAACAACTGTTAGAAAAGATTATGAGCATTCTGAATTAGATTGGGTAGGAGATAGCCGGTTAATCCTTCTCACTGCCCATAGACGAGAGAATTTGGGTGAACCAATGAAGCATATGTTTAAAGCAATTCGAAGAGTTGTCGATGAACATAAAGATGTGAAAGTAATCTACCCAATACATATGAATCCAAAAGTTCGTGAAATTGCTGATAAGTATTTAGGGGACTCGAATCAGATACATTTGATTGATCCTTTAGAGGTTCTAGACTTCCACAACTTTATGAATGCAGCTCATATTATTTTGACAGATAGTGGTGGTATTCAAGAAGAAGCGCCAAGTCTTGGGAAACCAGTTCTTGTTATGCGTGACACAACCGAGCGCCCGGAAGGTGTGGAAGCAGGGACACTAAAATTAGTTGGAACTGGTGAACAATCTATTTATGAAAACTTTCAATTACTTCTAGAAGATAGAAGTGCATATCTAAAAATGAGTCATGCTACTAATCCATATGGTGATGGAACAGCATGTAAACAAATTGCTGATATAATTGAAAATAATCATTGATTTTGTGTATATTTATGTTTTATATTAATAGGAGTTATATGGTGGATAGAATTAAAGAAATTGATGTTGCTAAAGGAATTGGTATTTTTTTAGTGGTAATCGGGCATTCACATTTACCCATTGATAAGTTTATTTATTGGTTTCATATGCCATTGTTTTTTATAATAAGTGGCATGCTATATAAGAAACAAAATAATATAAGTGATTGGTTTTCATTAATTAATAAAAGATTTAATAAACTCTTGATACCTTATTTTATTTTTGGAAGTATTATTGCAATAATTATATTCTTACTGACTAAAGACTTTTTATGGCTACTTAAGACTTTAGCAAAAATAATTTATGGAGGAAGACTATTAGGAGCTCCTTTTTCAGTCTTTTGGTTTGTTACAGTTCTATTTTCTACTCAAATAATTTACGCCATTGCACAGATCAAACTTTCAAAGAAAATATTACTTATTTCTCTATTGATTTCATATTTGTTAGCAGAAATCTATTCCAATATTTTTTTCCTTAGAGAACTAGCAATTCCATGGAATTTAGATGTTGTTCCAATAGCCGTAGTTTACTTTGGTATAGGGAGTTTTTTTAAAGACAACTTTGGTCTAGTTATAAGTAAGCATAAGTATCAGCTGCTCATTATATTATTAACCTTCATATTCATTATTTTACAAAAAGTAGGACTACTTAATTATGAACTAGATATGAAAAATAAAATTTATAATCATTTTTTCTTAGATATTGCTATACCACTAGTTTTTACTTTATCCATCTTTATCGTTAGTCAATATTTTAAAAGAATAAATTATCTAGATATTATTTTTACTTACTTAGGAAAAATTTCAATGTTTATCATGTATTTACACTGGCCAGTTAACTTTATCTTCGAAATATTATTTGAAATAAAAATAGATGGTATAATGTTCACTGTATTAGGAATTGCTATTCCTATAATTATATATGAAACGGTTAAATCTTTTTCAAAATTTTGGGAGTTAAGATTAGGCTAAAAATAAAAGTACATCTATAAAGAATGTGATAGTAAAGTAAGCGTCAAATAACAACGCGGCTACAAAATCTAGGGCCTTTTAACTATACTACTAGTAGATTAGATGGTCTTTTATTTTATGATTATTAACTTGGAAGGTAAGCGTCAAATAGTAACACGCTAAACAATAAATCAAAAAAATCATGGCTAGTTCAGCTTCGACATTATTGTCTGGACAGAACTTGCCATGATTTTATATTTGATAAAGTAATTCGCGTTTTGATTTTCTCTTACAGATTTCCTGGATGGCTGGATGCCAAGGTAAGTATTCTTTCAGTATCTCTTTACTTAAGGTTTTTTCATTTGGCATAGCGCTAAGTAAAAATGTCAGGTATTTCTCTGCATCAAGGCCATTGGCCTTAGCTGTCTCCATCAGAGATAGGATAATCCCAGAATGATGGGCACCTTTAAAAGAGGCAGAAAACAACCAATTTTTTCTCCCTATAACCAGTGTTTTAATACCGCGCTCTGCACGGTTATTGCTCATTTCAAGTGAGCCATTTTCTAAAAATATCCTGAAATATTTTTCGTATTTTAAGGCATATCTAATAGCCTTATCTAATTTTCCTCCTGCATTAGGGGCTTCCTCATGAAGTCGGTCAAAAAATTTATCGATTTTTTCTTTTAAAATTTTCTGACGTTGTTCTAGGCGGTCTGCTGGTGATAAATCTTTCCATTTTTGTTCTAATGTAAAGAATCGGTCACATTGTTTAACAGCCCAGGCACTGATAGACTGTTTTTTATAACCTTTAGGAGGCAAAGCATCATGGAAATATCGCCTTAAATGTGCCCAACAACCCACTATCTCTGCACCATCTATATGAGGATAGACATGCCACATATCACAATGTATAAATCCATTATAATCTTCAAATTCTTCTGGAGGATTACTTACACCTCTTCCAGGAGAATGATGGTATAAATAGATTTGATGGTCGCTCTCACGAGATGAACAGGCCAGCCAATAATAGGTTTTCTCTTTCACATGTTCAATCACCTTATAGCTAGTTTCATCCATATGGATGATAGGCTGATTCTTAAGTTCTTTCGAAAGTAGCTGATACAGAGGTTCTAAATAGTATTCAGAAGCCTTTTCCTGCCAATTGATTATGGTTTGGCGAGATAAAGGTAGTCCCCTCTTTTCCCATTCCTTTTCTTGACGATAAGCAGGAATTTTTAATTCATATTTCATATGAAGAGTGTTAGAAATGAGACTTGGTGTGGCGTAGCTTCCATTAATGACTGACTTAGGAACATCAGCACTAATGATTAAATCTTTTCCAGATTTTTTAGAGCAGTCGTCACACTTATAACTATGTTGAATCACATTTTCACAACGTAGCTCAGCAGGAATATACTTAAGCTGTTGGCGAATTATCTTTTGGACAACTTCAGTCATCGTATGATTTCAGCAGGGACACGCACGATGTTCGCCCTCTAAAGTATAATGGAGTTCATATTCAGGAAAATTTTCTAAGACAGCTTTTTTTCGACCTTTTGGTCGCTTCTTACGTCGATAAGAGACTTCTTCCTCTACTTCTTCAAGATCTTCATCAATTAATTCAGTTATATCTATCTCAAAAAGGCTTAGTTGATTCTTGTCAACTAAACTTTCTTTGGATCGTCCGTATAGCTTTTTATTTAGGAAACGAATCATTTCCTTATGATGAGCGATTTCGATATCTTTATCTTTCAATACTTGAGTTTGATTGCTAATTGATTTTCTTTTTGAGTAAGCGATGACCGTTGGGCTTCAATGGTGAGCTTTTGTTGATCAAGTAACAGCTTTAATTGTCTATTTTCTTCTAACAATTGTTGTTCTTTTTTTTGAAACCATAGTCATCCCTCCTCACTGATTTTTCTATTTTACCAATTTTTTTGGAAGAAACATAGACTAATAAAAATTTTTCTTTCGTATTTTCTGTATAGGCTGTTCGATTGGAAATCCACTGAGTAGCCACTCCCACTGCTGGATCGAAATCTTCTTTAATTCTTTATGATCTCTAGGCCATTTCATCTTTCCTTCTTCAAAACGTTTATAGAATAGCCAAAATCCACTACCATCCCAATAAAGAGCTTTAAAGCGATCGTTACGAGTACCGCAAAAGAGAAATAATGACTGACTGAAAGGATCCATCTCAAATTCTTCTTGAACAATAATTGCAAGCGAATCAATCCCTTTTCGTAAGTCAGTTTTGCCGTAGGCAATATAAATATGATGAATCTCTTCCAAGTTAATAACCATAAAATAAAAAACCTCCTAACTACTAGTAGTATAGTTAGAAGGCCTTAGATTTTATAGATGTGTTGTTATTTAATGTTTACAAATAAACCATCTATAAACCCCTAGATAACAGCGTTTGTAGGTGGATTTATTTAAAATCAGGAATTAGGAATATTTTGTAACAAAACTTTTTTGTCCCAAATATTGAAAGTTTGTCCCATAACATATATACTAATGTTAGAAATAAATTGGATGAGGAGGATTAAGAAATATGAAAAAAGCAAATATTATAAATTTAATTAAATATTATTCGGATAATAATGACTCTGGATTTAGAACAGAGGCTTATCAAATAGCGGATGAATTTGAAAAAAATGGAGATTACCAATTATCGGAGTATATTATGGCACTACTTTCGAATGCAAATACATTTGTTCCTCAAATGAATGATGACAGGTTAACGTTTGTTAAAAAAGTTGAAGTTAATGGGACCCCTTTACCTCTCCCTGAATCAATTAAGTTAGACCTAATGGGAATTATCAATGCTGCAGGGCATAATATGGGTGTGAATAAATTTTTATTTGAAGGATCTCCCGGGACAGGAAAAACTGAATCAGTTAAGCATATATCTAGAATACTGGAAAGAGAATTATTTATTGTAGATTTTTCCTACATAATAGATAGTAAATTAGGACAGACAGCAAAAAATATTGCGCAGTTATTTACTGAAATTAATAATTTAGCTGCACCAGAAAAAGTTGTTATTCTATTTGATGAGATAGATGCTCTAGCTTTAGATAGAACGAATTCTAAAGATATACGAGAAATGGGAAGAGCTACTACAGCAGTATTAAAAGGGTTGGATGAATTGAATGAGAATATTCTTTTAATTGCTACTACAAATTTATATAAATACTTTGATAAGGCCTTAACAAGGCGCTTTGATTCAGTAATCAACTTTAATAGATATTCTCGTGAGGATCTACTAGAAATTTCTGTTATTATTTTAAATTCTTATATAGATAAATTTAAACACCTTAGAAGAAATATAAGGTTATTCAAAAAAATTATATCACTAATGGAAGATATTCCGTATCCAGGTGACTTGAAAAATCTTATAAAGACCTCAATAGCATTCAGTAATCCCTACGATGAATATGATTACTTGAAAAGATTATATATTTCTATTTCTGATAATAAAACTTTAAATTTTAAAACTCTTAAATCTACTGGATTTACACTCAGAGAAATTGAAATATTAACAGGGGTTTCAAAAAGTCAAGTTTCTAGAGCATTAAAGGAGTAGACTAAATGAATAATATTCTGCAATTAAAAGGTAAATTGGAACAACAAAAATCAAATAATACACCTGGAGCGTCAAATATTCCAAAAAATAAAACAGTTAGTACTTCTCACCTGAAAAAATTAAAAAATAATTTAGAAAGTTTAGAAAAATTTTGGAACGATGAAAAATTGGATATCAAACCTTTAGTAAGTGCATATTATATTGATGTTATAGCAAAAAGTAATAGGATAAAAGGAATCCTATATAGTAATTTGAAAAAAAATAATGATGCAATTGTAGGTGCAAAGTTCACTAAAGACACTAAGGAAAAACATATTATTACTTATTGTGTAGACTATAATATAATTAAAGATTCTATTGTAAATATATCTAAAGCTATTGAAATATGCGAGAAAAACTTCGGGGGGAATATTTCACATAATGATATTGAAAAAATAAATAACAAAAAATATGAAAATTTGTTTAGCAGACAATATTTATCGAAATCGAGGTTCGTAAATATTATAGTAGATGCATATTATTTAGAGAAATTTGATGTTGATAGAGATCCAACTAACATTGTTGATGATGCAATCATTACTATATATGATACAGGAACTGATTCGTCAAAAATTATGAACCAATTAGGTATTGATATTTTAAATACTAGAAAAATGGATGATAATACCTTTTTGTTAACTCCAGATCAATATAAATTATTGAAGTCAAAGGCACCTTACCTTATTTCAATGGCAGTTACCGATATGTCTAAGATAGTCAAAGGTAATGTTTTTTGTACAGATGAAATACAAGTGACAATACCTGATCCAAAAAATGAACCTACAATTGGTGTAATTGATACGATGTTTGATGAAAATGTTTATTTTTCTAAATGGGTAAAGTTTGAAAATAAAATTGATGATGAAATTGAATTGACTCGTGAAGATTATGATCATGGTACACAAGTGACATCAATTATTGTCGATGGACCTCAAATAAACCCTGAATTAGACGATGGGTGTGGGAGGTTTAAGGTAAGACATTTTGGTGTTGCTAAAACTGGGAGATTTAGTTCTTTCTCCATTTTAAGAGCAATAAAAGAGATTGTAAAAACTAATAAAGATATAAAAGTTTGGAACCTTTCATTAGGTTCTGCTCTGGAAATAAATCAGAATTTTATTTCTCCAGAAGCTGCTATATTAGATAAAATTCAATTCGAAAATGATGTAGTATTCATAGTTGCTGGTACTAATAAACCGATTCATACTAATGTTTGTAAAATTGGAGCTCCTGCCGATTCAATTAATTCTATAGTTGTGAATGCAGTTGATTATGAAGGAAAACCAGCAAATTATTCAAGAAGAGGAGGAGTTTTATCTTTTTATAATAAACCAGATATTTGTTACTATGGAGGAGATTGTAAGCATCCAATGAAAACTTGTTCTCCTTATGGAGAAGCAAGTGTATCAGGCACATCATTTGCTGCACCTTGGATTGCAAGAAAAATGTCTTATTTAATTGATATCTTAGGACTAAATAGAGAGCTTGCCAAAGCTTTAATAATTGATTCAACAACAGGATGGGAAAATAAAAATCATGATCCTCAACTAATGGGGTATGGAATAGTACCAATTAAAATTGATAAAATTATAAAATCATCCAATGATGAAATAAAATTTATGATAACTGGAACATCCGAACAATATGATACATATTCTTATGAAATTCCAGTGCCTTTTATAGAAGATAAGGTTCCTTATATAGCAAAAGCAACTTTATGTTATTTTCCAAATTGTTCTAGAAATCAAGGTGTTGATTATACTAATACTGAAATGGATATTTATTTTGGAAGATTAAAAGAAAATAAAAGAACTGGTACTATTGGAATAGATTGTATAAATAATAATAATCAATCAAATGGGGAAATAGTCACACTTTATGAAGAACAGGCAAGAAAACTTTACAGAAAATGGGATAATGTTAAACATATAAATGAAAAAATAAAGACAAATAAGGGTAATCCTAGAAGACCAAAAAAGAAGAATGGAAAAGGGCTATGGGGAATTAGTATTAAGACTAAAGAAAGATTAAATACAAAAGATGGACAAGGTTTAAAATTTGGAGTGGTAGTTACACTGAGAGCGCTTGATGAAATTAATAGAATTCAGAGTTTCATACAGCAATGCCAATACAGAGGATGGATAGTTAACTCAATAAATGTCCATAATAGGATTGATATTTATCATGCAGCAGAGGAAAAAATTGAATTTGAGTAAATAATTTAAAAATAAATATAGATAAATAAATTTAAATCAAGGCAACTGAAAGTATAGATTATTAGCAGATTTACATATCTATTGACACATTTTCAGTTGCCTTTTAATCTACTGTCTCAAACTGACTTTTTAAAGTAAAATAAACGAAAGCGAGAATACCGATGAAAAAATCATTCCTACCCCTAGCCACGACTTCCTTGATTCTCAGCGCATTTCTTGCCCAGGGCGAGCAGGTCCAGGCCGAAGAGCAGCCCACTGCAGAATACGCTACGACTGATAAGCTAGCTGAAAGCAGTCCAACACCAGAGTTGGCTGGTCCAGTAGATGTAGTACCAACTCGCCCTGAATCAGCGCCAACTCGTACAGAAGCAGCTCCTAGCGAGGATGCAAGTTCAAATGCTGCCGATGACCGCCACCAAGCCTATCGTAAAGAGCAGGATCGGAAGGTTATTGAAGAGTATGAGAAATTAGTTGAAACGCCGGTTGAGGTTGAGATTTCTAATACTAATGAGAGTATTAAAATGGCTCCCAAGGATGAAAACGAAGAAGTTATTTATAAGCAGACTTATACGGGCAAAGCTGTTATTCCTAAAGGTGAACATATCCCAACTTTGGATTTGAATATAAGTTTAGATGCACCTGTTATTCTGCAATCATTTGTAAATCTCGATCAAGACAAAGCTAAAGCAGATGGATTAGCAGCTATTAAAGAATTTCGGTCAATCGTTTGGGACATGGAAGCAAACAGTGAATTAATCGGTGAACAAATCAATCCTAAAACTGGTGAACGTGTTGAAGGCCTTTGGATTAATGGTGAGCGGCTTCGTGATCGATTAAAAACTGAAGGTATTAGCACCAAGGAAGAATATGTTAATCGTGTTTCTTGGAATAGTGATTTAGAGAATTTAGCTTTGTTGAATCTGGCTGAAGCAAATGGAGTGTTTCGGCCATCAGAAGTACTTGATCAACTATCTAAAACTACAAATGCTAATGAACAATATTCTGGAAAAGTCGTAATTGCTCCTCTTGATGGGTATTATTATGAATCTTATCGTTTAAAAGATGTCTTCATGAAACAGTTTGGATTGCATAGTTTATCAAAGCATAATGTAAATAAAGGGGAAGAGGACTCAGCTTACACCAAATTTTTGAACCTTGTGTTAGATCCTCGAAACCAATCATTTACTCTAGCGGCTGATTATAGTCATACATGGAAAAAAGATAATATTGATTTAGTAAGCATTATTGCTTCTAAGGAGTATCGCCCAAAAGATGTTTCAATTAATCATAACGGCATTTTTAAGATCCTCTATAATCAGAATTTTATAAAAAATAGTAGCTATGATATTAAAGATTTAGAGCCCGTTTTTGATAGAACATTTCATCGAATAAATATTGAAACTAGATCAAGAAGAGCAAATCATAGACAAGTGCATGCTTTTAAAGGGAATAATGTCTCTCTCAATCCTGACGTTATCCAATTCAATGAGGATGGATCAATAACTGCTCTTAAACCAGGAACAGCAGTTTTAAGTGTTAATATTGATGGAACTATGAAGTCGATGAAGGTGGAAGTTCTGCCTTCACCGATTGTTGAAGATAAAATTACTGTCTGGGATAGTGAGTATGTTAATACAAATTATGTGAGGAATCCAGATATGTTTGAGGGAGAAGAACGGGTGAAAGTGGAGGGACATCCTTCCTTACGCTATCGTTTGATCCGTGATACATCATCTGTCGATGGTCATTTATTAAACAGAGAACTCCTGAAAGATTGGGAAATTCCCGCTATTGATAGGATTATTGAAGTTGGAACTAAAGAGCGAAATATTAAACAGCCAGCACCTACAGACCGTCCAGATTCAAAGGCTCCAGGAGAAGTTGCTCCTCCAGGCGATATTATTAGAGGACGCCTATACGAAGTCATCCCAGGTTATTTCGAAGCCCTCCCAGGCTACCATATCCGCTTGGTCCCAGAAACCGAGGACCAGGTACTCCGCATTAATGAGCACAATTTCAAGACGGTGATTCAGCCGCGCGACGACCTGGCTCTGGGCGAGCATGTGATTATCCAGGACGGCGTGAATCGCTATACCGAGGTCACCAACCGGATCTATAAGGACCACCAGAATAATATCCTCAAGACCCAGGAGATTTCCCGCCAGGACTTCCCTGGCCAAGACCTGATTATTGGCGTTGGTACTGGCAAGGGTGGTGTGGTTATTTCAGGAGAAGAGACTCCTGCGGTGAAGGTACCGGCGCCAAGAGAGCCTGAAGAAAAGGCGCCTACGAACACGAAAACAGCTCATAAGGCTCCAGATCTTAGACCAAGCCAAGTTGGTGAGCAAGAGGGGCTTGTAGCGGAGGACAGACCGAGTCTCCCTCGCAAAGGTCAAACTGAGGAAGAAGCTGGCGCTGATCAAGTGGCGGGTGGTCTTGTAAGAACGGAAGCTCCTGTTGAAGGACCAGTAGATCAACCTGGGCAAGGTGAAGTTGGTCCTAATCTAGTAAGTGTACTAGCAGTGTCTAAAGACTCTGGTCAGAGAAGACCAGGCATTGTTGAGGTGTCTGCAAGTGAAGCGCTTGCAGCTTTAGATGTAGATCTAGTGGATCACTTGGAAGGTCAAGGAAGCCGAGTAGTTGATTCAGAGGAGTCCAACTCAGCGAAGGACCAAGCAAAGAATAAGACTGCCCAAGTGACAGCTTCTAGCCAGTCACTAGTACAGGCTAGCTCAGATCCGTCTGTTCACAGCCCAAACATCTCCACCCAGCTCCCCAAGACAGGCGCACAGTCAGTCCAGCCTGCATTAAGACTGGGACTTTCCAGTTTAGCAATCGGCTTGTGTCTGAGTTTGCGGGGTGGCAAGAAGAGGAGAAAAGGATAAGATAAAGGATATGTCAATGAGCATCCCCCTAGAAGTCGTACTTTCTAGGGGGATGCCTTGTTCTTTGTGGTGGTATAATAAGGGTGAATTTGTGGGGGAACTGGAATGCTATGCAAATTCAGTTTTGATACTATATAGCACTGTAGTGCTATGAAAAATCCATATCTGCTAATAGACCATGTTAGAATTACTATTATAGTTCATATGATCGAATGGAGGAGATATTTATGGCCAACTTTGACATTCAAGATACTGTGCTGTTCGAAAATTTTTTTGATACGTCGGGCTATGTTTTTGATTTTTCAAATGAAAGGTTCCAATGGTTTACGACAAAGTCTGTAAATATAAATATTCAGAAAAAGTATCAACTTTCTAAAGGAAAATCTTTAGTCCGGTTTATTAATGATGAAGAAGATATTTCTTTAGTGGTGACTTTATTAAGTGATTTACTAGACTACTATAATGGACTTTCTAAGAGTAATAGATGTAGAACTGACGAAATGGATCACTTAGCTAAGAAAGTAGGAACAGTTTTAGATAAGTATAAAAGTAAAATTGATAATGCTTCAAAATTATACTTAGAAAATAGTTATGAAAAAATCAGGGAGTATTTTGATAAAGGGTATTCAGACGAGATAATTGCAGTTATTGAAAGCGAAGTTGATAGGCAACCAACTTTTGCAATAGGAAAGTCAAAAGAATTATTGGAAGCTTGCTTTAAACATATACTTGATGATGAAGGTATAGAATATTCAAATTCAGCAGATATTGGCCAATTACAAAAAAAGGTTTTTAAACAATTAGATATAGATGTTAAAGATAATTTATATGCTCAAGATAATCAAAATGTCAAACAGGTACTAACAGGATTAAATCAGATAGTCAAAGGGATTAATGGGCTAAGGAATGCGCGAGGTGATGGTCATGGCAAAGGAAGAGGATATAAATCATTACCGCCTCGATATGCTGCGCTGGTTGCCTCATCAACGTTTGCGATTGTCTCTTTTGTACTTGATACCTATGAAAAGCATAAAACTCAATAATTAGGAGAAATTGATGAAGTATAGCATAAGAAGAATTTATGGAATATCTGTTTTTATGATTGGAATCTCTGTTATGTTAGATGCACTGATTAAAATTGGAAAAATGAACCCAGTTTGGTTGGTATCTTCTGAAATTGTTAATTCGATTTTCGACGCTTCCTTAACTGTAATACTTATTTGTGTGCCTATAGCCATGGGAATTGCTGGCATGAGTCATGATAAATACTTAGGTCGGTCCATTCTAACTTTTGTTGTAGAGTTCCTTGATTTTAAGAATTTATTCGGATTTCAGCTATTATTAATTTGTGTATCTCTATTATGTCTTATTTTAAATTTTATTAATACATTATTTGTAATATTTCTGCTTTCGATTATTCTCATTACTCGCTACTTCTATACGACTTTTGATTACCTAACTCATAAAGAAAAGACTCAAAAGGCAATTGAGCAATATATATTAGATGAATATGCAACAACAACTTCGAAAAATAAGAAGGAAAATTCCATCAGGCAAATTGTCAATGTAAATATTGAAGCAAACAAAACATATAATACTCTTGAAAAAAGAAAATCTCTGGAACTTTTGAAAAGAATAATGAAACACAGTGATAATGACACTGACTACGAAATGTTATCTGATTATTTAAAAGAGATGCTAAAGAAGAATTTTAAACTTTTAGATGAAGATATATGCTTTGAGCAGTTAGCATTCTTGGAAGAAGTTTATGCTATATCTAATGAAAATGAAATATACTGCAGCTTATATGAACACCTATATAAAGATATAGGTGAAAACCTGAATAAAGTCACTTTTCGCCAATATATGGATAGTGAGTTTGATTATAATAAATTATATAACTCGATTAAAGAAAATAGTAAACTTGGTGGGCAAGAGTATGGTGATCAATATTGGCGACTTACCCATTTTAAAGAGTTAATTTATTCAAGTTTATATAAATCAAAGGGAAGAGAGGCTGAATATTATTTTCATAAAATATTTGAAGATAGTTTACTTAAAATGGATGTTATTGATGTTTTTCCAACTTTTAATTTAATTATCGAAGTTTTTCAAAGTGATGTTGAGCTTTATAAGAAAATCATAAGTGATGTTTTTTCTGGGAATGTCATTTACTCTCCTAAGTATAATAATGATGTGTATCTTCTTGATTTTACTATTTGTGTTTTCATACTATCAGAAAATTATTTTGATGGCTCAGGTTCACGATCAAATTTAAATTTAACTACACTAAATGCTGTCAATACTCACGATTTTTTTATAAAAGTATCGAATGATCCTAATAGATTACATGAGTTGGTTACTAAGTTCGAAGAATTTATTCTGTCTCGTTTGAAATATTGGGAAATAAGTCGTCAATATGAAAATGATTCTACTTTGAATGTTTTCCCAGTACCATTTAGTAAATGGTCTGAAATTTTAATTCTTTATATATTAAGCTACAATCCTTATGTGGAAGAAGAAAAGATTCAGTATCTTAAGGAAAGCAATATAAAATTTAACCCTAAATCTTTAGTGGATGATTTTAAAAAAATTGATAAAATATATGGATCTATGTTCCCTTCACCAGAAGACCAGGTAAGTCATCTTCAGAGTCTTCTTAATGAATGAAGTTAAAAGTAGTTTTTGATTGAATAGATATTAGTTCATTCTATGGAGTAATCGATTATATGGTTTTAAACTTTTTAAATTCTAAATACTGAAGCTTATGCATATTTATTGGTAAATATTTTTATAGAAAGAAATGATTTTATGAAAGGCAAAATAAGTCTACTTTTACTCGCTAGCCTAGCCCTGTCCGCCTGCGCTGGATCGACCACTGACCAGGAAGAGGCGTCAAGTGTTTCTGAATCTGCACCTAAACAAGCAGTTTCATCAGCCGCCAAAGCTCAATCGTCTAGCGCTTCGTCAAGTGAAAGCTCAAGCCAAGCCACAAGCTCTGAGACCCAGGCACCAGCTAAGCGCGAGCAAGTACCAGTTGCGCAGGATAACAGAGCTCGCTACCAAGCCGAGGAGTACCAAGAATCCAAGGAATATGCAGGCTATACCAACAAAGAAGTTGAAATGGTCCGAGTCTATCTGAGCGTGATGAACAACACCGACCTCTTCCCTTATGGCAATGATGGCGACCATATCGATGCCAGCTTCATACCCGCAGTCACCATCGTAGATTCTTACGCTCCTGAGCTTTCTCCAGTTTGGCCCACAGATGCCTGGAATATCGCTATGGGCAAGACTACGGCAGGCTCTTCAATCTTTCAATACACTAGCAACTACGACGGCACAGTCACCGTCTATCGTTTGCCGTATCATTGGCACGGGACCCCAGAATCCGACTCAGCCCGCGCGCAAGAAGCCTTAGACAACGGCTTTATCCTCCCCGTCGAACCCTACACACCAAGCCAAGTCCAACCCCTGCTCGATACCTTGCAGATATGGGACGAGTGAGAGGCTTCCCACATAACACGAAAATTCCCCCTAGAAGTAGCTGTTTCTTGATATAGTGCTCACTAAAAAATTGGACGAAGGACTTAATTTTGGACATTAATTTGAATGGATAAATGCGGAACTTAATATTTTAAGAGGAGATATAGATGAGTAGGATAGACACATCAAATTTTAAAGATCTTAATGAATCAGAGTTTTTGAATGAGTTTTATAAACTTGTTTATGAATTTGCAGGATATTTATATAAGAGATTCAATTCCTTATTAACTGAAGAAAAAATATACAGTCAATTCTTCGATAATAACGACATAAGTTGTTTTATTATATTAAATAAATTATTTTTTCAATATATCTATTCCTTCTTTATTTTAAATTCTTATGAACTGAGTATACCTTCTTTTAATTCATTTAGGACCACTATGGAAATTTTTAGGTTATTTAGGTTAGTAGTTTTAGATGAAGATTTTAGAAAAGATTATTTACAGAATAAAAATATTGAATTTAGAACTGTAAGAGATAATAGATTCATGCAAAGTAAAATTATCAAAAAGCTAGATGAACTTGAAACAGATTTAAGAAACAGCGATACTATTCCTCTTTCGATAAATCTTCAAAATCACAATTATACAAAAAACTCTACCTATTCTGAAATACATAGCGAATTATCAAAATGGAGTCATGCTTTAAATGTCAATTTAATCTTTCCAATGTTTATAAATGATGACAAAATAAACCTAAAAATAACTGATGAAAATAGTATTTATAAAGAGTTATATGTAAAAAAATACGTAGAAGGAATGTGTTTAATGTTATTAGATCACAGTTCTAATCTTGGTTGCATTGGTCCTATTCTTGATGATGACTTGTATGCCAAAACAACCGAATTACTAGAAATGTATGATAAATATGTAGAAATATTCTATAAGAATTGATTTATATAAAAATTTATTTGACTTATTGTAAATGTGCTATAATTGTTTCGGGCTAACTCCCTGGAGGGAGGTGCTGTAAATGCAAAATGACTTTCTTATGTTGGTTATTGTGCCAATTTTTGTTGGTATAGTAATTGAACTATTTTCTTGGTGGTTAAACAAGAAACAATAACCGATTAGCCCATTTTAACCCACACGCTTATTCCACGCTAAGCGAAAAAATACCCCTAGAAGTTGCAGCTTCTAGGGGTATTGTGCCGTAAATGTAGACTTTCTTATATTCCACAACTTTATTATAACACTATATGATAAAATAAGCTAATTAATCAGCTGATTAATTAGCTTATTTTTCAGATTGAATACTTTAAATTAGATTTTATAAATCTGATATAATTTCAGTAGATTCAACACGTTCATAGGCAATTGTTATTTATAAGAAAGTATGATAACATATATTTGCCTAACACGTTAGGTGTTAGAATGGGCAGTTTGGACCATTTTGTCAAGAAATAAATAGCCTTCGCTAAATCGGCGAATTGGTTAATAACGCTTGAAAGATGATTCATAGGGTCGACATAGCGAATGATTACAAATGTAATCACCAGTAGAATTGTAGAACACAAGTTCGACTTCTCCTTTCGATTATGAAGACGTCCTAGCCTAATGCTATGATAGCATAGTTTAGAAGTGGGCTATCTATTTTATAGATACAAGTTTTGCGCTTAGGAGTCTGGAATTAGTTGCCCAGCTAAAGATTCCTAAGCTCTTACAGTGAGGTTATGTGTGTGAATTGTCAAAAATATATTTCAATTGATAACTATAAAATGAAACCATATAAACATATCGATCGTCCAATAAAAATTCAAAAGGCTAAAAGCTATGTAATGTCTCCTACTAAAGTGGCAAAACATAGCTTTTTACCTTTTATATCATATGTTCTTTCGGATGAGAAATGGACTGGAATTCCAAATAAAGAATTAGAAGGCCGGCCAATTAAAATTAAAGAACGTCAGATTATGTATGCTGGGCATTTTGATTCTTATATTTATAAATATTATAGTCAGCTATTGAATTGTAAGTACACTGATTATTTAAAACAAAATAATTTAGATCGAGTAGCAACAGCCTATAGGAATAATAAGTCAGGGAAGTCCAATATAAATTTTGCTGCAGAAGTTATTAATTTTATAAAGCAAGAATCTGAAGCATGGATTTATGTAGGTGATTTTGAAAAGTACTTTGATACATTAGATCATGAATTATTGAAAACTCGACTTAAAACGACCTTAGATACCTCATATCTTTCTGACGATTGGTACAATATTTTCAAATCTTTAACTAAATTTGGATATTATAATCGTGAAGCTTTAGATAATTATCAGAATACGCAACAAGAAGCTTTTAACGGACAAGAAAAAAGATACTTTTACTCTCTTAAAGAATTTAGAACCTATCAAAAGTTTAATAAATGTTCTTATAATAAGCAGTCGTTTGGTATTCCTCAAGGAACTTCAATTAGTCCTGTTTTAGCAAATATTTATGCAATAGATTTTGACCAGTCCATGCAAGAAATTGCTGCTAAATATAATGGGATATATCGAAGATACTCAGATGATTTTATATTAGTTTTACCTAAGTTAAGATCAGATTATGACCAAGAAAGAGTTATTAAGATAATTGAACAAGAAGCTAAAATAAACAAAATTAAAATTAATAGTGATAAATCCCAAAAATATTATTTCATAAATAATGATTTGCTAAAGTTAGACCCTAATTCTATGAATACCAAGGGTCATTTAGACTATCTTGGATTTATTTTTGATGGCAAAAATGTAAGGATGAGAAATAAAAGCGTTCAAAAATTTTATAGAAAAGCAAAAAGGACTATTGGATATGCTAAATGGGTTAAGTATGATAAAAATTTAAAGAAGCTGCCTTATCGTAAAGTGATTTATAACTTATATACTGATATGGGCCTTAATTACAAAACTTATGGTAACTTTATAAATTATACAAAACGAGCTCAACGAATATTTGATGCTAATTCCCCAAATACTAATAATTTAATGATGCAGCAACTTTTAAACCGAAAAAAGAAGATTGAAAAGTATTTAGGCTATAAAATACATATAAAGTTGTGAAAATGATTGTGTAGGATACTAGAGAAAATAGTCTATAGAAAGAGTGGATAATTTAGTGGAAATAATTGGATCATTGATAGGAGTAATTGTAGGTTATTTACTATCAATTATAAATAAAGTAATAGAATCTTATTGTAAGAAGCGTAAATTGAACAAGTTTAAATTAATGTTACAAAAAGAATATTTAATTTCTATTGAAAATAAAATAGAGCAAATGAAGGCTTTAGAAATAGGTACTGTAGTAGAGTTAACTAATATTATAAGTGTATGTTTAAAAAGACTTGATTATTTAAAGAAAAAAGAACTTGTTTATTATTCTACCAATGCTCAGGGTGAGATGATTCGTTCTGTAGAATTTACAGAAAGTTACCTTTATCAATTAGACCAATTATTAAGAGCGTCACATCAGGTTGATTTAGATAAGAAAAATAGATATATAGCTGAAAAGAAAGAAGCAGCTTGGAAACTTAAAAAGTTTTATGAGGAAAATTTTGAGAAGTACTATTCTTATGAAATTGATCGCTTTCTAGGGTGGAAAGATGTTTTTGATAATGAGAAATTTCAATAATACTTTAATCTAGTTAAAATTCTAATTTCTATAGCTGTCTTTAATACAGCTACACTTTTTTTAATATGCTCATAATTTGGCCTGTATTTAGCTCTTCGTAATAGGTGGGTAATATGTTAAATAAAAAAATCGGGCGACGCATAAATGCATCGCCCGCAAAACTTTCGTTTTCAAGTCGTAAAGTAAGTATAGTGTTAAATTTGTAGTTTGTCAATGATGATCTTACAAAAATCATACATTTGACATAAACTAGGGCTCGATTTATATAAATAGGCGTCTCTAACCATTCGTCCATCGAAAAGTTCCTTAATTTCTTCAAGTAAGTGTCGTTTTAGATCATTACTTTTTATAACTACGTCAACAGCTATAAGTAACGCAATGAAATCTTGGACGGAATTATTTTTTAATCTATTTTGAATGGTTTTTCTTTTTATATCGTCTAATAAATTTTCTAAACGGTCAGCTAGATTTTCATGGAAGTAGCCCCTTTTATTAACTAAGTCATGTATTACACAGTTGTTATGAGCCGCTGCATTACGAATATTTTTTACTTTATACAATAATTCATATTCAAATTCACCACAAGAATATTTTTGACAATAATAGCGGTAAAAATTAACAAATGCTCCAAAAGATATTACCTCTAAGAAAACCCAGACTGGATAATTTGGATGTTCAAATTTCTTTAATAGCTTCCGGACGTAGACAGTTTTTCGCCGGTTTTCTATTTCTTTAAAAAGTTTTTCAGAAGAATGTCGATAATCGCTTACAATTTCGTATTCATCAACACCTCTTTCTTGGATATCTTTTAAGACCCTTACTTTTAAAGCATGTTCTACGCTAAGGCTAGCACTTAATATCCAGCGTTTAAGATACATATCTATAGTTGATAAATCTTTCAAAGCTTTAAAATCAAGACCTACATATTTATTGTTATGTTTAGGGAAATTGGTTTTGTATGCAGTGAGTTTGACGTAATAATTATGCTCATTTAGGAATTTGATTGCGTCGCCCTCACTACAATACTTAAAAGTAACCCCTTTACTCTTTAGTTTATCAATGAGTTCTTCTGTTTTAAGAATGACCTAAACCTCCTATGATTGGAATTCAAATTCATTATATCATGGATAGCTTTATTTTATGTAAAAGATTTGTTTTCTCAAAAAAGTAAGTTTAATCCATTTATAGCTTAGTATCCTTTTTCCCTCTCAAATAAGCATACACCAAGCAAATTCCCACAGTAATGATGGCGTATAAAACAGTAAAGCGATCGTTAGGGGATTTTGCGATGAAGACGCCCCACAAGATTAGGGCAAGGGCGGTAATAAAATTTTTCAATGGACCTACCTCCTAATACATTACAAGTTTAGATAGTGATAATTAATTAGAGTATATCACAATAAATAAAAGCTTAATGCCAATACATAGCTCATCTAATAATGTTATTCAAAACCTAACCAAAAAATCTCACCCCCATTAAGATCTTTGATACACCCCCATCCCCCAATTTGTTATAATTTTATCATTATGGATTGTGGAGGAAGTGACTGATGAGGAAATTATACTGTTTAGCTTTTCTGCTTGTGGCAGGGCTGGCTTTGTGTGGTTGTGCTAAGGAGTCGACATCGTCTGCCTTGCCGGGTGCTTATCGCTCAGACAAAGCTAAGCTCTATGAGAATATCCCTGAGACTTTTGACGGTCGATACCTGGACACGGTGGATATTGACATCGAGATTGAAGAGGTCCGCGTCCTGCCTGCTGGGGCCAAGGGCAATGAGGAGGGGGAGAGGCCTGTGCTTGCTTTCTGGTACGATGCGACCAACCAGTCAGAGGAAGAGCTGTCAGCTTTTGATGCTTGGATCCGGTGTTTTGTCCCAACCCAGCACCAGGACCAACTGGATGACAACTATGAGAACGACCTGGCCATCGCCAAAGTCCCAGACTCGCGCTATAAGAAGACCCAAAACAAGAAGTTGAAGCAGAATGAATCTGCTAAGAGCGCCATTGCTTTCGAAATTGCGGATATGAAGGCCCCAGTGACCCTGTTCGCCAAGACGGCTCAAGGCAAGCTCCTGGGCAGCCAGGACTATAATCCCGCAGACTTGTTGAAGGACCGCTTGCTCAAGAAGACGACTGCTTCGGACAAGTCCAGCACTGAGTCTGCCGCAGCAGGGACTAAGGCCAAGCAAAAGGGGAAAATGCCTTCTAAGCGGGTGGAGAATGCGGTAGCGGATGCTTTAACCGCCATCATGACAGGTGCAGCAATTACTAAGGGCAACTTGGTCTATTATTTGAGTGTTTCTGGTTATACGGATGCTGAAATCAATGAAGCCATTAGCTATATCGACATCGATAGTTTGCGCTATTCGCCATATTCTGATGGCCGAGACCCTTTCAATGATCTTGCAGCACCTCCCCAAGGTAAGCCAGGGCCTGACCTTAATTATTACCCTGAGGAAGAATCATCTAGTGAAGCGCAACAGCCTAGTCAACAGGGGCCTGCTCCGGTCAATGACTCATATATTGCCAATGAAGGAAGTAATTCTATGCCTAGTGGCGGTCCTGTAGATGATTACGATTACTCAGCAGATTGGCCAGACTGGAGTGCAACAGATCCAGTACCAGCCTATTAGATATTTTATGAATGAAGGCTCTTTCCGAAGTCTCTTCGAAGGCTTAGGGGAGGGCTTTTTTTGAGAAAGGTTAAATAAATTAATTTATTAAGATAAGGTTGTTTATCTTGATATTCTGTCTTTTTTTCAATATTCTATGGTTAGATAACAAATTAGGCGGAACATTAATGTCAGATCAAATGATAACTCTAATCCAACAAATTGAAAATTTAATCTATGAATTTAAGGGGCTTCAAGATTTATTTTATAATGACTGGTTGAAATATGCTGAAGACCTCCGTATTAATTTTAAAAGTAAGCAAATTAATCATATAGTTGAAAGAGATAATGAATCGATAAGTTTTTTTGAGTATATCGGAATATACTACAACACTTTAAGTGAACTTAATTTTTCAAGTGCCATGATAAGATTTAATGAGAATTATTCATCTTTATGTCTATCGATGCGTATTAAGACTATGGCTTCTATACAAGATAAGATTGATAGATATTACAGAAGCAATCACCAAGGTAGGATTCCAATTAATAAGTGTCTAAATGATCTGTTCGGTATTCGTATATTTACATCGCTAGATTTGATTAGCAGTTCATCTTTTAAATTACTGTGCGAAGATTTGAAAGAGAAGAAAATAATTTCTAGATACTATGTAAGAAAAGATGGAAATTATCGTGCTATCCACATTTATATCAAGCCCAATAACTATGGCTTACCCTGGGAATTACAGATATGGTTCGAGGACGATAAGGAGCGAAACTATCTCTCCCATTCACAACACAAACAAGACTATATTCATTAGGAGGTGTCTTAATATGAAACATTTGATATTTCTTTATCAAAAGCTTGCTTCTAAGGAGCGACTAGCTTTTAAATTGAGTTCGGAAGAAACGCTTTTTCCAGAAGATTTGCCGGAGACAATCTTCGAGTTAAATGCTAAGTATCAGCTCGCTAGTCACCGCATCTATTCTAAAGATGCGACCAGCCAGTCGATTGAAGACCAAGATAGCTTCTTTAAAGGAGTACATTGGTTTGAATCGGTTGAAGCCTTTAAACGTGCTATCGAAGAAGACCAAAAGCAAAATCAACTCAGTCCTTTAGATTTTTCAAAGTATGTTCTAGCTAAACGCCCCTTAGATAAATTACAAATCCAAAAAGTTTTATACTTAATTTATGCAGCGGCTTTGATGAACGACATACACTTGTTCTCCGAATCTCCATTAGCCTATAAATATGGTCCTGTATTCGAAGATGTTTATCAGGCTTATAAAGGAAAGAAGTCTAAGCAAATCATTGAATCTCACTTATCTAGCCAAGAAATCTTTCACTTGCTTTCTTCTGGAGTCCGACCTGAAATTATGCAATTGACAGATGAGGTCCTAGCTCTAGTAGAAGGTAAGACAGGAAGTGACCTGATTAACCTTACGCACATCCCTAACAGCCCCTGGCAGCAAGTTTATGAGCCTGGAGCCAATCATGAAATCGACGACGAAACCATCCGCCGCTACCATCCTTATGAGCGAAGGGCGTTGGAAAGGTGTTAAAATCGTAGCTTTTTTGAAATGGAGTCTATGAAATAATCGTGTTATGAGAGGGCTACATAGTATGTCAAAAAATATGAAAGAAACTCAATTTAAAGAAGCGACAGCAATGTATCGTTTGAAAACTATTGATAATGAGCGTTTTGGAGGACTAAAATTATCGGATAGACCTGATTTACAAAACTCTGAGAAAAGCTTAGGAATAGAAGTAACTAGTGGAATAAAACAAACTTTTCAAGAAAATGCAGGTGGAGTAAAGCGAGAAGTTTCCAAAATACTTGCTGAACTAGGCACATCGCCTGGTCCCAATGAAGCTGCAATAAAAATTCATGAGTGTTTAAGGGAGAAAAATATAACCACAGCCTTTTGGGGGGATTTAAATGCTCCAAAAATAATTCTTGATAAAAAGTTAGAAAAAATGAATGTTCCTGAATTTAAGCAATTTGAAAATTTAATGCTTTATATAGAAGTCTTGGACTTCGAAAATTATGAATTTGAAAACTTTAGAAAATTATTACAGACAAATATAGTATCTATAACAAAAGCAGTACCTAATTTGAAAAAGATCTTTATAGATAATGATCAAGAAATAATAGAAATAAATTTATATTCAAATCTAGATTATGTTACTCATAATTTAACAAATGAAGAGCTAGCGGAGTGTACCTCTTTAGCAAGAGAATATATTGAAAATTTGAATCAATAAATTTCAGTTTAGTCGACAATAGGTATTATATAGAGAAATTAATTCAATAAAAGGAGATATTTTCTATTAGACATAGGATAATTTCTTTAAATAGATTACTGCGCTAATTTTTTGCTTCCTTCTTTTGTTAACATTAGATAGATTAAAAATCCATTCTGTTTCTGAGTAGGAGTGAAGCGTTGAAGTTGGTCCTTAGCCATGAAAAGCAAGCAAAGCGAATTACGGACCGTAGGCGCTAGCCGTACGGACCGTTTGAGACTTGCTAGGCGAGAGACCAAGACTCGAGCCGGTGCCATGGCTCTATAAGGACCAAATTCAAAAGCGAAACGCATGCTCAGAGAGCGATTCATATATATTTGAGTGTTAGCACCCAAAAAGTATAGAATTTTCCACATTCTAGCCCACTTCTTCCCTATTTAAGCCTTTTCATTCCTTCTATAATTCAACTATAGAAGTTATGAGGAGGTTTTTCTTGTGTTTGAACAGGAATCCCGGGCCATTTTGGCTGCACTAGCCGGCTCGGACAACATTAAATACATCGAATTAGTGGATGAGGGCATTGAGCTAGAACTCAAGGACCTCTCCTTAGTGAAATTGGACCAATTGGCCAGCCTGGATGGCATCCAATCCCTGGACCTGGACGGCTACCAGCTGACCCTCCACATCCAGAACAACCGCCAGGAGATCTACGAGAAGGTCCTGGAAATGATGGATGGAGGGGAAGAAGCAGAAGCTAAGGAAGAGAAGAAAGAATCCGTCTTCAACAAGGCTATTAAGGCGATCACGGCATCCCTTTCCCCAGTGGTTCCTATCATGGCCGGGGCTGGCCTGGGCAAGGTCATTGTCCTGGTCCTCAATTTAACCGGGGTCCTGGCTGAGGACGATAGCTTGTACATCTTCCTCAAGTTTATCTTCGATACGTCCTACTACTTCCTGCCTGGCTATGTGGGCTTCTCGGCTGCCAAGGTCTTCGGGGCTAACCGCTATCTAGGGGCCTTCATGGGCTTGATGACCGTCCACCCTACCTGGGTCAAGATGATTGAAGCAGGGACAGATGTCAACTTCCTAGGTTTCCATATTCCTTTAATTGAGTATGACACGACCCTGGTTTCGGCCCTTCTGACGGTCTGGATGATGTCTTACATTGAACGCTTCTTCCGCAAGTACATCCCTGACATGATCAAGGTCTTCGGCGTCCCGCTGATGACTATGCTGGTAACGGCACCGCTGACCTTCCTTGTCTTCGGTCCGGTCGGCGACTGGGTGTCTCATGTGATTGCGGACGGTTCGGTCTGGCTCTATGACAACATTGGCTTCATCGCCATTCCCCTCCTGGCCGCTGCTTATCCTTGGTTGGTTTCCATCGGGGTCCACAAGTCGCTCAGCCCCATCTCTATCACCCTGGTGGCGGAACAAGGCTACGACCCCATTATCCGGGTAGTTGCCCTCTGCGCCAACATGTCCCAAGCTGCTGCTGGACTCGCTGTCGGTCTGCGGGCTAAGAACAAGGAATTGAAGTCCCTGGCCTTTTCAACAGGACTGACAGCCTTACTAGGCGGGACAACTGGTCCTGTTATGTACGGGGTCAACCTTCCTTTGAAAAAACCCATGTACGCTTCCATGATCGGTGCCTGCGCTGGTGGGATCTTCGCTAGCTTGATGAAGATGAAGGCCTTTATCTATGTTACACCAGCCCTCTTGAGCCTGCCCATGTGGGTGTCTAAGGACCAGTCCTACTTGGTGGAAGCCATCATCACTATTTTGATTGTGACTGTTGTTACCATCGTGGCCCAGTTCCTGCTCGGCTTCGATGAATCGGATTATAAGGTCAAAGACTAAGTGAATTAGAACAGGAATTCTGTCTGAAAAGATGGGATTTCTGTTTTTATATTGTTATCAAATAGCGTTGGTGGGCATCCGTCTGCTTTAATTTTTGTTCTTTGGGGCTGAGTAAAGAAATCAAAGAGGACTTTTTTCCTCCACCGTCATTGAGGTGAGAGGTAATACCAAATCACAAGCGCTACCGGCATTAGCACCGAAGAAGATGCCGTTTCCCTGAAACCAATGAAATTTATTTCGTGTTTTTTCTTTTAAATGGTCTATACTAGATAAGCAAGGAGGTGGGCTGATGGCTAAGACATTTCGGGAATCTTTGGAGCGAGATATGGTGCGGATTGGGACGCTCTTGGTGGTCCTGGTGTCGACAATTCTTGTTCTCGTCTTTATGGCCTATGCTTATATTGAACAGACGACCCAGCTGCGGCGGGATACGGCGAGGATCGAAGCGGCTTTTGTGGAAGACTTAGCCGGAGCGGACCAGATTCTCCAAGAGATGTTAGGGGCGGAGGGGGAAGACCGCGACTTGGCCTACCGCTTCTACCGGACTCAGGCGGAAAAAGACTTGGAGGGCCAGTTCTTCTTGCTCGATGGGGACGGGCGAGAGGTCTACACGAATACAGCCGACCAGCCCCTAGCTAGGACCTACCGCGATCTCCTGGTCCAATCTAAGGAGGGGTCAGGCCGGCTGACCTACTTCGATGTGGCGAGCCAGCCTTACTTGATGGTCTACCGCCGCCAACCTCATAAGATTGCCGTTTACCTGATCAAGGGAACAGACCTGGTCCAAACTAAGCACCCTTACGCGGCCTCTTATGTCCTCCGCAATCCCTATGGCCGGGTCCTGGCGACTGACCAGGCTGGCTTGGAGATAGCCCCGAACAACAGCGGGCGCTTTGCCTTGGCCAACAACCAGCTCTATCTCAGGAGCCAAGCGAACCTGCCCAATGGTTTCCAGGTCCAGACTCAGATTCTCTTCCTGCCCATTCTTTCCCTCTTGGCTGTTTCTCTGGCGGGACTCTTGCTTTTGATCCTATTGATGGTGGGCTTGACCAACCACTTCGCAGCTTACCTGGCCAAGCACAATAGCCGGGCCATTGACCGCTTGGTGGGCGAGACCCAGTTGATTTCCCAGGGCGACCAAGACCGCCTCCAGGAGGACTATGAGGCGGAGTTTGCTTACTTAGCCCAGGCCATGAACCAGATGCTGGGGCGGATCCGCCAGCTTAATAATGAACAGATTGACTTGGAGCGAGACAAGCTGAATTATGAGCGCAAAATGCTGGAGGCCCAATTCAACCCCCACTTCCTCTACAATACCCTGGAGACCATCCGGATTACCAGCCAGTTCGACCCTCAAGTCTGCAGCCAGCTGATCCGGTCGCTGACAACGATTCTCCGCTATTCCATGGGCGGCAAGATGGCGGATGCAGACCTGGCTGAGGATTTGCAGGTGATCGACCACTATCTCCAAGTGACCCAGGTCCGCTTTCCCCAGTTCTCTTATGAGATTAACTGTCCAGAGGGTTTGGGCCAGGTCCAGGTTCCCCGACTCTTCCTGCTTTCGGCTATCGAGAATGCTATCAAGTATGGGCGGGACCAGCGGCCGGACTTGCGGATTGAGCTGACCGTGGGCTGCCAGGATGAGCGTCTCTTCTTTTGTCTGGCAGATAATGGGCCGGGCTTTAGCCAGGAAGCGCGTGAGCACTTAGCGGCAGACTTGGCCAACAACCGTGGCCAGCATGGCTTGATGAATTCGATCAAGCGCCTGCGCTATCTCTACCCTGAGGCCCAGCTGGAAGTTAAAGACTTGGACCAAGGGACGTGTCTAATCTATTGGATAAGGAGGCCGGATCATGTACCGGATTGTGATTGTTGAAGATGAAGAATGGATTCGTAAGTGGCTGGTCTATGGGGTGGACTATGCCCAGTTAGGAGGCGTGGTGGTCGGAGAGGCCTCCAATGGTAAGGAGGGGGCAGCCCTGATCCGCGATAGCCGGCCCGACTTAGTGCTGACCGACATCACCATGCCTGTCATGGGAGCCTTCGAGATGTTTGACGCGGTCGCTGACCTGTCTTTTGAGAAAATTATTATCTCAGGCTACAATGACTTCGCCAATGCTAAGGAAGCCATCCGTTATGGGGTGGTAGACTTTGTGACTAAGCCAATCGACGAAGGGGAACTCTTAGCTTCTGTCCAAGCGGCGCTAGACCGGCTGCAACCCGAAGCTGGAGGGGAAGGCCTGGCAGATGAACTCCTGGTTGGACTCGTCGCAGACCGTGATGCTCTCGTCCAGGAGGTCCTCGCTTATGTTCACGCCCATTTCAAGGAGAAATTGACCATGGCACGGATGGCCAAGGCTCTGGGTTACAGCGAATCCTACCTCTACCGCAAGATCAAGGTCAGCCTGACCGTTAGTCTGAGCGACTATATCCAGCGCTACCGCATTGCTCAAGCCGTCCAGGTCTTAGAGGCCCATTCGGACATTCGGATTGCAGACCTGGCTACTGACCTGGGCTTCTCCGACTATAATTATTTTGACCAGGTCTTTAAGAAGTATGTGGGTATGACTCCCACTGCCTTTAGGAAGGGGATAAGGGATGAAAAGTAAGACTAAGATTGGGCTCGGATTGGCTATAGGCCTGGCGCTTATCTTGCTTCTGTCTCTCTTTTGGCGGCCAGAAAAACTAGAAGCAGAGCCTGCTGATCTTGTGATTTACACACCTAATTCGGAGGGCGTCCTGGCGACCCTGGTCCCAGCCTTCGAACAAGCCTATGGGGTCCGGGTTGACCTGGTCCAAGATTCGACGGGCAAGCTGTTTGACCGGCTCAAGTCAGGAGAGGGAGAGCCCAAGCCGGACCTAGTCTTCGGTGGGTCGACGCTCTGGTACGAAGCCAACCGGGATTATTTTATTCCCTATGCGGCCAAGGGAGCTGAGGCCCTGCCTAGCATCTACCGGTCCCAGGACCAGACCTATACCCCCTATGCCATGGAAGGGACGGTAATTCTAGCCAACCGCCAGTTAACCCAGGGACTGACTATCCATTCCTATGAAGACCTGGTTGATCCTGCCCTTAAAGGAAAGCTTGGTCTAGCAGACCCCCGCCTTTCGTCAAGCGGCTTCTCCCAGCTTGTGACGATTCTTTTGGCTAAAGGGGGCTATCAGTCGGATGCGGCCTGGGCCTATGTGCACCGGCTCTACTCTAGCCAGGAAGCCCAGATCTATAAGGAATCCTCGGAGGTCAACCAGGACCTGGTCCAAGGCCAAATCGCGGTTGGCTTATCAACAGAGGCCGTAGCCCAACAACTGATTGCCGATGGGGCTGACTTAGACTTGATCTACCCCGAGGAAGGGACCCTCTACCTGCCAGCCGGAGTCGGGATCGCCAAGGGGACTAAGCATCTGGACTTGGCCCAGGAATTTGTCGACTACCTGCTCTCAGACACGGTCCAAGCTAGCCTAGCCCAAAGCCTCTACCAGCGCCCCATCCTTCCTGATCAAGGCCAGGCTTCCGACCTCCGCGACTGGCAGACCATCAACCACCTGTCCGACGAAAGCTGGGATATCCTCGACCAACAAGAGCAAATTCGAAGACGCTTTGAAAATAGGGTGTGAGCAAGAGCGCTTAGGCTTTGGATGCTTGGAGTAAGTTGGAATAAGGGCAAGCTATACTTGCACGTTTCCAACTTGCGAAAGCACTCCAAAGCTGCTCTTGCGAACCCGACTATAGAGGGCGTGAGAGAATGCGGGAGAAAGGGACCTCTGGAGCAAAGAGCCAGAGAAGACTGCAAGTCTTCGGCGGATCTTTGTGAAGAGGAGCCCTTTCTGCATCCTCGAACCCGACTAGACAGGGTGTGAGCAAGAGCGCTTAGACTTGGATGACTGGAGCAAGTCAGAATAAGAGCGAAGCATTCGCTTGTTTCAAGAAAATTCGATTCTACCTGTCAAGCTTGATGTAAACCTTTTCAGCATATTGCTTGACTTTGTTAGGGGGGCTGGCTATAATATAGGCAGTTGAATATCTATCTTCAGGGCAGGGTGCAAGTCCCTACCGGTGGTAAAGCCCACGAGCCGCAAGGTTGATTTGGTGAGATTCCAAAGCCGACAGTATAGTCTGGATGAAAGAAGATCGAAAGAAGAAATTAGCGCTTTTGAATGCTCTGGAATGACGATGATCGTTTCAGAGTATTTTTTTATTAGCCAAATTAAATCTTTTCTTTGTAATGTCTTGGATAGCTCTATTCAAGGCATTATTTTTTTGGAGGTGTTTCGATGCGAGATGAAGAATGGATGCAGCAAGCTCTAGACCTGGCTAAAAAGGGGCGGGGCTGGGTGAATCCGAATCCCTTAGTGGGGGCCGTGGTCGTTAAGGAGGGCCGGGTCTTAGGTCAGGGCTACCACACAGCTTACGGCAAGCCCCATGCGGAGAGGGAAGCCTTGGCTGCCTGCACAGAAGATCCAGAGGGGGCAACGTTTTATGTGAATTTGGAACCTTGTTGCTACTATGGGAAGACCCCGCCTTGTACGGAAGCTGTGATTGAAAGTGGGATCCAGCGGGTAGTTGTCGGAGCCCTAGACCCCCATGACAAGGTAGCAGGTAAGGGGGTCCAAGCCCTCAAGGAAGCGGGCCTGGAAGTTAAAGTTGGCGTCCTAGAAAAAGAATGCCAGCACTTAAACCGGGTTTTTGAGAAATTTATCGTCAGTCATAAGCCCTATGTGGTGGCCAAGTACGCCATGACCCTGGACGGCAAGATTGCCACACGGACGGGGGCTTCGCGCTGGGTGACGGGTCCAGAAGCCCGCCAACGTGTCCACCAGACCCGCCATGCGCTCTCAGCGATTATGGTGGGGGTCAATACCATCCAGGCTGATGATTCCCTCCTGACTTGCCGGCTGGATGGGGGCGAGGACCCGGTCCGGATTATCTGCGATTCAGAGCTCAGAACGCCCTTAGACAGTCAAGTCGTCCAGACCGCTGACCAAGTACCTACCTACCTGGCAACGACCTGCCGGGATGCCGACCGACAAGCCACTTACCGGGAAGCGGGCTGTGGCATCATCGAATTGGGGCGTCGCCAGGGTCACTTAGACCTGGCCGAATTGATGACCCAGCTCGGGAAGATGGACCTGGATAGCGTCCTCTTAGAAGCAGGGGGCACACTGACCTGGTCAGCCTTGGCGCTGGGCTTAGTGGATGAAGTCCATTCTTATATCGCTCCTAAGCTATTCGGTGGCCAGGCCATGTCGCCGGTCGCTGGCCAGGGCGTTGCAAAACCGGACCAGGCCATCCAGCTGGAACCTTTTGCCTGGTCCCAAGTCGGTAAAGATTATTTGATAGAAAGTAAGGTGGTGAGTGGATGTTTACCGGATTAATTGAAGAAGTGGGGAAGATCAAGGCCATCAAGAAGTCTTCCCGGGCCTGCGTGGTCCAAATTGGGGCCGCCAAGGTTTTGGAGGAAATTCAAGTAGGGGATAGTGTGGCGGTCAATGGCATCTGCCTGACCGTGACCGATTTCGACCGCTCTTCTTTCACGGTTGACGTGATGCCCCAGACCTGGCAGATGACCGCCCTGGCCCAGCTCGAGCGCGGGTCTAGCGTCAACCTGGAACAGGCCATGGCAGCTTCGGACCGTTTTGGTGGCCACTTTGTTTCGGGCCATATTGATGGTAAGGCCCAGGTTCAAGCCATCCGTCCCCAGGGCAATGCGGTGGTCTATGATTTTAGGGCAGGCAAAGCCCTCTTGGACGATATGGTCAACCAGGGCAGTGTGGCCATTGATGGGATCAGCCTGACCCTGGTCCAAGTCGACCAAGGGGGCTTCCGGGTGTCGGTCATTCCCCACACCCTGGACCAGACCAACCTGCCACAGAAGAAGGTCGGCGACTGGGTCAATATTGAGACTGATATGATTGGCAAATATGTGAAACGTTTTATGGCCAAGGCAGAATCTTCTGACCTGACCGAGGCCTACTTGCGTGAACAAGGATTCTAGGAGGAGGATAAGGATGTTTAAAGAACGTGTGGAAAAAGCGCTAGCTGACCTGCAAGCAGGCAAGCTAGTGTTGGTAATGGATGATGAAGACCGAGAAAACGAGGGGGACCTGATCTGTGCCGCCAAATTTGCGACCACAGACAATGTCAACCTCATGGCTAGCCAGGCAAAGGGCTTGATCTGCATGCCGATGAGCGAGGATATCGCCCAAAAACTCGACTTTCAGCCCATGGTGGCCCACAATACCGACAACCACCAGACAGCCTTCACGGTTTCTATCGACCATGTGGCTACGACAACGGGGATTTCAGCCGAAGAGCGGGGCTTGACGGCTCGTAAGGTTGTAGCTGAGGATGCCCGCCCCGAGGACTTCCGCCGGCCGGGTCATATGTTTCCCTTGGTGGCCAAAGCGGGTGGGGTCCTGGAACGCAATGGCCATACGGAAGCGACGGTTGACCTGATGCGCCTGGCTGGCTTAGAGGCTTGTGGGCTCTGCTGTGAAATCATGGCGGACAATGGCCAGATGATGCGTGGCCCAGAACTCAAAGCTTTTGCGGCGGACCATGAGCTCAGCTTCCTAACGATTAAGGATCTCCAGGCCTACCGCAAGCGCTATGACCAGCTCTTGGACCGGGAGGCGGATGTGGCCCTGCCGACCCGCTATGGAGACTTCCGCCTGGTCTGCTTCGTTGACCGCCTGACCGGCCAAGAGCACTTGGCCCTGACCATGGGCGACTTGGACCAGGCTGAAGACGTCATCTGCCGCCTGCATTCGGAATGCCTGACTGGGGATGTCTTCGGGTCCGAGCGCTGTGACTGCGGGGCCCAGCTCGACCAGGCTCTGGCTCAGATTAGTCAGACGGGGCGGGGCGTTCTTCTCTATATGCGCCAGGAAGGCCGGGGGATTGGCTTAGTCAACAAACTCAAGGCCTACCACCTGCAAGAGGAAGGTCTGGATACTCTGGAAGCCAACCTCGCCCTGGGCCAGCCTGCTGATGCCCGGGAATACTATCTTGGGGCCCAGATGCTTCGGGCCTTGGGCGTTCAATCGGTTCGCCTGCTGACCAACAATCCTGACAAGGTCCAAGAACTCGAAGCCAATGGCATGCCAGTCAGTGAGCGCTTGCCTCTGGAAATTCCAGCCAATGCCCATGATGCCAACTACCTATTGACCAAGAAGATTAAGATGGGACACTTATTAGACTTAAAGGAGGACAATTAAATGACAAGATTTGAAGGCAACTTATACACAGAAGACATGAAAGTAGGAATTGTTGTTTCCCGCTTCAATGATTTCATCACTTCGAAACTCTTAGGAGGTGCGGTGGACAGCCTCAAGCGCGAAGGGGTGGCGGAAGAGGCCATCGATGTGGCCTGGGTACCCGGCGCTTTTGAAATTCCCTTGCTGGCTAAGAAAATGGCTGAGACGGGCCGCTATGACGCCATTATTTGCCTGGGTGCTGTGATCCGCGGGGCGACTTCCCACTATGACTATGTCTGTGCTGAGGTCTCCAAGGGCATCTCCCAGGTCTCCATGGCGACGGGCCTCCCTGTCCTCTTCGGTGTTATCACGACCGATACCATCGAACAAGCCATCGAGCGGGCCGGGTCTAAGGCAGGCAACAAGGGTTCTGAGTGTGCTCAAGCAGCTATCGAAATGGTCAATGTTATCCGCGCCGTGGAAGGGCCATCTGATAAAGCTTAATCATCAATTTTTTAATTCAAAGAGAAGTAGCCGGGAACCAGTGCGGCTACTTTTTTGTTTTAGGAGGCTTGGACACTGAATAATTGCCTGGAATGTGTTACTCTTATTGTGAGAATAATCACGAAAGAGGGGAAGCAAAATGACTGATCAAGAATTGCGTTACCAGCCGGGGACCTACCAGGTGGAAGCAGCTGGACATAACAGCGCCTTGCCTATGGAGGTTGAGCTCTCGGAAGATCGGATTGAACGGATCGAAGTTGATTCCAGTTCGGAGAGTAAGGGGATTGCCAATCCGGTGTTCGTCAAGGTGCCGGCTGACATTATCGAAGGCCAGACCTTGAATGTGGATGCGGTCTCTGGAGCGACAGTCTCTAGCCAGGGGATTATTGACGGGGTAGCGGAGGCTGTACGCCAGGCGGGGGCCAATCCTGATATTCTGAGAGCCCGGCCCAAGGTCCACCGCCAGGCAGCTGAAGCCCTGGAAGAAAGCACTGATGTCCTCGTTATCGGGGGCGGTGGTGCCGGGCTAGCCGCAGCGGCCTCATCCCTCCAAGCGGGCAAGCAAGTTGTGGTCTTGGATAAGTTCCCAGCCATCGGGGGCAATACTGTGCGGACAGGTGGCCCTATGAATGCAGCTGATCCAGATTGGCAAAATCAGTTTGCTGCTTTGCCAGGTGAAGGGCACACGCTAGAAGAGATCGCAGCCACGCCAGAATCAGAGATTGATGACGAATACTTAGAAGACTTCCGCGAATTCCGCCAACAAATTCAAACTTACCTCGAAAGCAGTGAAGAGGGCGAGGCCTATCTCTTTGACTCCGTCCTCCTTCACCGCATCCAAACCTATTTGGGTGGCAAACGTGCAGACTTATCTGGCAACCGAGTTTACGGTAACTATGACTTGGTTAAGACCTTGACAGACAATGTTTTGGACAGTGTGAACTGGTTAACTGAACTTGGTGTCGACTTCGACCGCGACCATGTTGACATGCCAGTGGGGGCTATGTGGCGGCGCGGCCACAAGCCACGTTCCGATGAAGGCTATGCCTATGTCCATACTTTGGAGACCTTTATTGAAGACCAGGGAGGCAGCATTTATACGGAGGCTGATGTGACTGAGCTGATCCAAGACGACCAAGGCCAAGTCGTCGGCGCAAAGGGGACCTACCAAGGCGCGCCCATGCGGATTGAAGCCCAGGCTGTCGTTTTAGCTACGGGTGGCTTTGGGGCCAATACCCCTATGCTCCAAGAGTATAATACTTACTGGGAACGGATTGATGATGACGTCAAGACCTCCAACTCACCTGCCATTACGGGTGACGGCATCCGCCTTGGTCAAGCAGTCGGCGCTGACCTAGTGGACATGGGGATGATCCAAATGCTCCCAACTTGTGACCCAGAGACAGGGGCCCTTTTCACAGGTCTCCAAGTTCCGCCAGCTAACTTCCTCATGGTTAACCAGGAAGGCAAACGCTTCGTCAATGAATTCGGCACGCGGGACGAAATTTCGGCCGCAGCGATCGCTAATGGCGGCCTCTTCTACCTGATTGCGGATGAACCCATCAAGGCCACGGCCTATAACACCAGCCAGGAGAAGATTGACCAGCAAGTCGCTGAAGGGACTCTCTACAAGGCTGAAACGGTCGCAGATTTAGCTCGGCAGATTGATATGGATCCTGAGCAATTGGAAGAGACAGTGAAAAAATATAACTCTTATGTGGAAGCTGGAGAAGACCCTGATTTCAACAAGGGAGCTTTTGATCTCAAAGTAGAGGAAGCCCCCTTCTATGCAACGCCGCGCAAGCCGGCCATCCACCATACCATGGGCGGCCTGCGGATTGATACCCAAGCCCAAGTCCTCGATGCAGATGGCCAAGCTATCCCAGGTCTCTATGCGGCAGGTGAAGTAGCAGGCGGTATCCACGCAGGCAACCGCTTAGGCGGCAACTCCCTAGCCGATATCTTCACCTTCGGACGGATCGCCGGCAAAGAAGCCAGTCAGTCCTAAAGGGTGAGAGAGGATGCGTTTAGAAAGGGACCTCTGGAGCAAAGTGCATAGGGTGAGGCCAAGCGTATTTAGCTTGGGCTAGTTCAAAGTTGAGAAAAGAGACTGCTTATGAGGGCTAGCCTCTTTTCTTTTTATTGCGAAACGTAAAATAATCTAACGTATTATGTTATGGTTCAGCCACTTCTATAGCAAAAATAAGCAATTCATTTCAATATTATGCGTCAATTCGCCTTATCAGTAAAAAATTATTTTGTTTACGATATATTTTATAACATAATTCTTTTAGATTATGATAAAATAGTAAGTAAATAAAACTGATTAATGCGAGGTGCGCTTATGCTAACTATTGAATTTGATAGCATCCAGTCCATGGGTTTTGCTGTTTTAACCCTCTTATTTGGGAAATGGATTATCAATAAATTCCCCAAGCTAGAAGAATACTCCTTGCCTCCAGCCATTGTAGGGGGATTGATTTTCGCCATTGTAAATACGATTTTGAGGCTGGCTAATTTGATGGTAATTAAGATCGATACGGAATATGCCATGCTCTTTATGGTGATCTACTTTACCACCATCGGCTTTGAGGCGAGTTTGCAGGCCCTGGTTCGCGCTAAGGGGATTGTCAGTAAATTCCTCTTTGTTTCGATTTTAGCCATCTTTGTCCAGAATTTTCTGGCTTTAGGTCTGGGTAAGGCTTTCGGCATTCCAGGTCCTCTCGCCCTCTTACTGGGATCGCCAGCCTTAGTCGGTGGTCCAGGAACAGCTGCAGCGGTTTCGCCTTCCATTGAGGCTCTGGGCTTTGATACGGCAACTTCGGTCGGTGTGATTGCCGCTACCCTGGGCATTGTCCTCGGTTCGGTTTCGGGTGGGCCGGTAGCTTCCACGGCTATCAAGAAGCACAATCTTTCAGCTAAGGATCCGGATGCTTCAGCCAATACGGGTGACCGCTACAAGTCACATAGCCAGCGGCAGAAGATGACGGGGGAACGGATTGCAGTCATGCTTTATGGCACCCTGGTCGTTATCTTTTTGGGGATCTTCCTGACCAAGATCTTGAATTTCTTCGTCGGTTATTTGGTAGGCGGAATCAGCTTCCCCCTCTATATCGGCCCCATGATTGTGGCTGCTACCGTGCGGAATATCTCAGATGCTCGGGATAAGCCAATCCTAGATGATGAGGCGCTGGGCTTTACCTCTGATATTTCCCTCAATATCTTCCTGTCCCTGACCATGGTGGGCCTGGAGCTCTGGACCATTCTTGATATGGCTATTCCAATGCTGATTATCATTGCCCTAGAAGCCATTATCACCATCGCTTTTGCTCGCTATGTGGTCTATAAACTGATGGGGAACAACTACGACGCAGCAGTGATGACAGCCGGTTTTATTGGTTTTGGGATGGGGTCTTCCTCCAACGCCATGGCCTGCATGCAGCAGCTTACTAAGGAATACGGACCGAGTCCCTTGGCCTTCCTGGCTGTTTCTATCGTCGGCGCACTCTTCATTGATTTTGTGAATATCTTTATGATTTATGGCTTTATTAACTTCCTTTAGTTACAAAAGCAGCCGAGCTCGTTCATCCGAGTTCGGCTTTTTTTGAGTAAAAGTTTTACTTTATCTAGGGCCCTTGTGCTATACTTAGGGAACTTTAGGAGAGGAGGGGATGTGATGTCTGATAAGCGTTTGTCTTGGATAGCGCTAGCTTTGATTGTTTTAGTTTTTATAGGGACCTGGTTTTCTTCGTCTATGCCTTACGAAGCCCAGAGCCTCCAACCTATCCTGCGCCGCCTGCTAGCGGGTGAACCTTTTGCTGGGCTCTTAGCGCCGATTCGCTTTACTTATGCGGGAGAAAAAATTAGCGTCGATGCTTTATCCTATGCAGGATTTGTGGAATTTTTTATCCGCAAGGGGGTACACTTTGTGCTCTTCGGCAGTTTGGGGGTCCTCCTCTATCTGGCCCTCCGCCCCTATTGCCAGGGGCGGGGCCTGACTTTCTTGCTCAGCCTGGCTCTGACTTTTGGTTTTGCTTCCTTTGATGAGCTCCGCCAAACGATTACGGTTAACCGGTCAGGTCTGGTGGAAGATGTCTTCCTGGATACTTTCGGGGCCTTGTGCTTGCTCTTAATCTACCAGCTGATTGAAAAGATTTTCCGCAAGAGGCCAGTTGAATAGTTTGCTCTTGATATAAAAATAGCCTTGTCCCTCCTTCTTATGAAGTGAGAGGCAAGGCTATTTCTATGTCATTTTTACTGGCTGTCATCGGATGTATGCTCTTTGCCTGCTTTGTTATCCATAGGGTTGAGGATGCGGACGTCTTGGCGGGGGTAGGGGAATTCGATGCCTCCTGCTTCAAAGAGTTTGAAGATTTCATAGTGGATTTCGGTGGTGATGATTTGTTCGCGCTCGTTGTTTTGCTGGCTGAGCCAGAACCAGAGCTCAAAGTTAATGGAAGAGTCCGCGAATTCGGTGAGGAAGACCCAGGCCTTGGGTTCATCGAGGATTTCTGGATACTGGGCTTGGACGTTCTTCAGGGCCTGGAGGAGGAGTTGGCGGGCCAGTTGGAGGTCTGAATCATAATCGATGCCGACAGACACGGTGACACGGATTTCTGGATCGCCATAGGACCGGTTAACGAAGGAGTTCTCGAGAAAGTAGCTGTTAGGGATCAGCATCCGCTCATTGCGGCGGGTCCGGACAATAGTCTCGCGGATGCGGATTTCTTCAACCGTTGCGACGGTTTCGTCCACTTCGACCAGGTCGCCGACGCGGATGGGCCGGCTGAAGAGGATGATCAAACCGGAGATGAAGTTGTTCATAATATTGCGGATGCCGAAGCCAACGCCCACCCCGATCACGCCAGCGAAGACGCTCAGGCTAGTCAGGTCGAAGTTGAGCTGCTTGAGGGTGACTAGGACCACTGCTATCAGGACAATATAGGTGAAGAGGGTGGTGATGGTCGCTTGGGCTCCCGGATCAATGTCATAGCGGCGGAAGATGGAAGGCAAGAGGAAGCGTTTGACCCCATTGACGAAGCGGATGGCTAAAAGAATAGCAAAGCCAACTGAGAAGAGGAGGAATGCAGAGACATCCGTTTGTCCAAGCTTGAAGAGGGGGTTGAAGAACCAGCGAGAGTGAGAAAAATAGGAAATAAAGAAAATAATAAAAACAAAAGATGCCAGCCAGTTGAGGATGGACTGGAGCAGGAGGGAGAGGGAATGGTCTCGGTTGAAGCGCTGGAGAAGCTTACGGCAGAGGAAGTAGAGGGCAAGGAGTAGGAGAAAACTGAGCAGGCCGGCAATCCAGTAGCCGATCCCGTGGGCACTGAGATAGTTGAGCCAGTCTTTAAGAATTTGAGTCATAAGGCACCTTCTTTTTTCTTTTAATTATAGCAGACTTAGCTTTCTCTTTCGCCTTTGAGGCTATTTTACCTATAATAGTAAGTAGAAAGGGTGGGAGAAATGAAATTAATTACGGTAGAAGAACACTATATGTCAAAAGCTATCAACGACCAGTACCAGGGTTTGAACCAGGCCGACTTATCGCCTGAGCAGGAGGCCAAGGCTTCCTTTGTTTCTGAATATCTGAATCAGATGATTGAGACTGGGGGACCGATTGTCGACTTAGACCAAAAACGTCTAGCTTATATGGACCAGGCCGGGGTTTCGGTTCAAATTCTGAGCTATGGCAATAACAGCCCCATGGATCTAAGAGGAGAGGCGGCTGTCGACCTGGCCCGGCAAGCCAATGATGACTTGTTTGAGGCCTGTCAGAAGCACCCCGATCGCTTCTATGGGCTGGCTTGCTTACCGGTGGACCGACCTCAAGCGGCAGCAGCGGAATTGGAGCGCACGGTTAAGGAGCTGGGCTTCAAGGGTGCCTTGCTCCAGGGAACTTTCCAGGAAGAATTTCTCGATGCCAAGCGCTATGATCCTATCTTTGCCAAGGCGGAAGAACTGGGCGTGCCCCTCCAGATCCATCCGGGTGAGATCAAGCAGGATGTGCTTAGGGCTTACTATAAGGGGGCTTGGTCGAACCAGGTGATGAATGTCTTGTCTGGTCATGGCATGGGCTGGCACTATGAAGCGGGGGTCCATATGCTCCGTCTGATTTTGTCGGGGATTTTCGACCGCTATCCGAAACTCCAATTGGTGGCCGGCCACTGGGGGGAGGGCCTGCCTTACTTCCTCGAGCGCTTGGATGAGAATTTGCCCGTGGACCTGACCCACTTAGACCACAATATTGCCTATTATCTCAAGCACAATTTCTACTATACGCCCAGTGGGATGTTCTATGACGGCCCCTTTAAGCTCTGCTTGGATTACTTTGGCGCGGAACGGATTGTCTGGTCGGTAGACTATCCTTATGTGATCCGAGACAATGCTTGGGACTATCTGGCTAATTTTGGATTGGCTCAAGAGGACCTCAAAGCTATCGCCTATGCCAATGCGGAAAAACTTTATGGACTAGGGTAATTGCATTTATAAAATAATAAAACCCGCCCCTCTTGAATAAAGCGTGCTATAATGAAAGTGATATTGAAAAAAACAAGGGGGAATTTTCATGACAGAATCGATGCGTGACCAAGTGATTGGGGCTTGGAAATTGATATCCTATCAAACGACTGATGCGTCCGGTCAAGTGGTCTATCCTTTAGGTGAGGATGCTAAGGGCTTCATCCTCTATACACCGGATGGCTATATGTCCGCCCAAATCATGGCCCAAGGACGGCCAGCCTATGAGTCAGGGGATCTCCACAAGGGGACTCCGGACGAAATGGCCCAAGCTGCTGAGGGCTATCTGGCCTATTCCGGGCGCTATGAAATCGATGAAGACAAGGGGAAATTGACCCACCATATGGATGTCTCCATGAACCCAACCTGGCTCGGTCAGTCCCAACCTCGCGTGGCCAAAATTAAGGATGGAAAATTGAAGATTTATAATGGCTTGAAGCCTGAAGACCAGTTAGTTTGGAAACGGGCAGAAGATAACAGTCAAGCTTAAAGGAGGCTATTTAGATGAGTGAACGTACAGTTGTTGTAACAGGAGCAGCCCAGGGGATTGGCTATGCCATTGCTGAGCACTTTGTTAAGGCTGGAGACTGGGTGGCTATCCTGGATCTCAACCAAGAAGCCGCCCAAGCAGCTGCCCAAGAACTCGGCCAGGCCCAGGGCTATGGGGTAGATGTATCGAATGAAGACCGGGTCAAAGCTGTTATGGAAGAGATTGTCGACGAGCGTGGAGCCATTGATGTGCTCGTGAACAATGCGGGCATGCAATACATTTCTTCCGTTGAAGATTTCCCTTATGAGAAGTTCCAACAGGTCTTCAATGTTATTATGGGAGGGACCTTCCTCTGCACCAAGTATGCCCTGCCTTCCATGAAGGCCCAGTCCAAGGGCCGGATTATTACGATTTCATCTGGCCATGGCCGCCGTCCCGACAAGTATAAGTCAGCCTATTGCGCGGCTAAATCAGCCCAAATCGGCTTCAGCAATGTGGTGGCCAAGGAATATGCCCAGGATGGGATTACCGCTAACTGTGTCTTGCCTGGCCCTACCCATACCAAGTTGATCGACAACCAATTAGCTAAGTTAGCTGAGGAAGATGGCACGAGTAAAGACGAAGCGCTCAAGACCCATATTATCGGTGGCCAGTGGTTAGGACGTCTCTTGGAAGCCGATGAAATTGCTTCTGCTGTCTACTTCCTGGCTTCCGATGCGGCAGCTGCCATTACTGGGGAAGCACTCGGTGTAACCGGTGGCGAAGGCTAGTAAAATTAAAAAAAGATTAAAATCAGCTTGACTATCTCTTAGACTGTGTTATTATAAGGATGATTTCATAAAGAAACGATGACGAAGTAGTAGTAGCCAGTCCTCGTCTGCCTAGAGAGTCCCTGTTTGCTGGAAGGGGACCTGATAAGCTGGTGAACTCGACTTTTAGGATGAGCCGATGACTCAGTCTGAGTGCTCAATGCCAGCATCTGGTGCCCCCATTAACCGGCATTCCCCTAGGGGAAGAGAGTTGGCCAGCTTTTGCCTGGCAACAAAGGTGGTACCGTGCTAGCGCACCCTTTGAGGACCGCAGAGGTTCTTGAAGGGTGCTTTTTTATTTGATGATTCGTCTGAATATTCTAAAATAGGAGGAAATGTAAATGAATAGTCTTATTATTTTTGGCACCATTATCTTGGCAATTGCGATTGGGGAGCGTTTCCGTTTAAACGCAGGTCTTGTCGCGGTTGCCTTCGCTTACTTGTTAGCTGTCTTCGTCTTTGGCTTTACGACGGACCAAGTCTTTGCGCTCTGGCCGATTGAGTTATTCATGGTGATCTTTGGAGTTTCCTTCTTCTTCAGTTTCGCTAAGATGAATGGAACTTTAGAAGCGGTGGGCCACCACATGATCTACCGCTTCCGCCACCATACCTCGCTTATTCCCTTGGGCCTCTATCTGACTGCAGCCCTCTTATCTGGTTTGGGGGCAGGGACTTGGGGTTCTGTGCCGATTGTGGGAGCCATTGCCCTCCAGCTCTGCCGGCAGACTAAGATGAATGAGACAGTGGCTGCCATCTCCGTTATCCTAGGTGGGATGAATGGCGGGAATATTCCTTTTGGCCCTCACGGCGCGATCATCCTCGGGGTCCTCTCTGAATCGGGTTTTGCTGACCAGGCGGCTGAGATGACTTGGAAGATTTTCGGTGTGTCGATCCTCTATCCCCTGGTGCTTATTGCCGGGCTTAGTCTCTGGCAACACTACCGTTACGGTCAAGAGAGTGTAGAAATTGATCCCCCTCAAGCCTTTACTTCCAAGCAAAAACAAACCCTGGCCTTGATTGCCTGCTTTGCTGTGGTGCTCTTGCTTCCCGCCATGATTACCAACTTTACCGATGACTTCCCAACCTTGACTTTTATTAGTGAACACATCAACCTCAGCTTCTTGACTATCATCTTCGGGATTATTGCCTATATGATGAACTTGGCGCCCCGGGACAAGGTCTTTGACCAGATTCCTTGGCAGACGATTTGGGTGGCCTGCGGGATGACCTTCTTGATTAGTCTGGGGATTGAGCTGGGCATCACGGAAGAGATGGCCAAGCTGATCTCTTACATGCCTAAGCTAACGATTCCGATTGTCCTAACGGTTCTGTGTGGCCTGATGTCGATCTTCAGTTCAACCATCGGCGTCCTAGCACCCCTCTTCTTCCCAGCCTTGGCTGCCATTTCGGGTGCGACGGGTTGGCCAGTTCTTCTATTGGCCTGCTTGGTCATTGTGGGCGGCTTCTCAACAGGAGCTTCGCCTTTCTCCGATACGGGTAGCCTCTATTTGGCGACTGGCTCTTATTGCCAAGACAGCCAGCGCGCCCTCTACCGTCGCCTCTTGTTCAAAGTCGCCCCAACTTGTATGGGAGCCGCCGTCGCAACGGCCATGGTCTTATCAGCGGCGGCTATTTTATAAAATGACCGGCATATAAAATCTAAGAACCGCATGAAACAAGCGCATTGTGTGACAATTTTCCTGTCCCAATGCGTTTTTTTGTAGCTAACTTAAAATCTTACTGAAGCATTTTTATACTGTTACAACAAATTTAGCAATTAATATTATGTTAGCTATTCCTAAAGTGTTATAATAATAAGTAGATTTTATAAAAACTTTGAATTTTTTAATGTTGATGGCTAGTAATCAAGAAATCAATACAGGTTATTTTTGAGCAGGAGTGGAGCTTTAAAGTTGACCCTTAGCCATGGCTCTTCAAGGGGCAAATTCAAAAAGCAAAACGGATGCTCATCAAGACAATTTTTAAAGAATTCATTACAATTGGAGGAAAATATTATGTCCTATCTACCCTTACTGGGCATCCTGATCATTGTGGTCGGTTTTGCCTTGAAGTTGGATACTATTGCCGTGGTGGTGATCGCAGCAGCTGTTACTGCCCTCGCTTCTGGCATGTCGATTGCCGAATTTTTGACCAGCCTGGGGGACGCCTTTGTGGCCAACCGCCTGGTCACGCTCTTTGTCCTAACCCTTCCCATTGTGGGCTTATCGGAGCGCTATGGCTTAAAAGAGCAGGCCATCCGCTTAGTCAACCGCATCCAGGGCTTAACGGCGGGAAAATTTCTCAGCATCTATCTCTTAATCCGGGAAGTGGCAGGGATTATCTCAGTTCGCTTGGGTGGCCACCCCGCCTTTGTCCGTCCCCTGGTGGAACCCATGGCCCAGTCAGCTGCTAAGGCCCGTTACCACAAGACGGATGCTAAGAGCCAGGAATTAATCAAGGCCCAGTCGGCTGCTATGGAAAATATCGGGAACTTCTTTGCCCAGAACGGCTTCGTTGGCGCAGCGGGCACCCTGCTCATTGTCGGCACCATGGAATCCTTGGGTTATCCTGTTGCTGCTGCTGAGATTGCCATGGCTTCCTTAGTTGTTGCCTTTCTAGCCTTCGTCTTTGGCCTGCTTTCAAACTATATCTTTGACCGCCGGTTGGACCGGTTGAATGGCTATTCTAAGTCGGATAAAGGAGGAAGGGACTAATGACCATGGAAGTATTATTTAGCTATGTTTTAGAATTTTTCTTTATTTTGTCTGGTCTGATCTTCTTCTATTCTGCCTACCAAGGGGCTCAGGATCGAACGAATCCCAAGCGTTGGGGGACCGCAGCTTTTTGGGCCATTCTAGGTTTGCTCTTTGTCTTTGGCCGCCTCTTACCTGGTCTCGTTTCCGGGATCTTGGTGGTCCTCTTGGGTGTCATCACCTTGTTCAAGCAATTCGGAGCAGGGACGGCCTTTGTTGAAGACAAGGCTAAGCAGGAAGCAGCTGCTAAGCGTTTTGGCTGGAAACTTTTCTTACCGGTTTTGGTCATGGCCCTGTCCGCTGTCATTGTGGCCCGACTGATTCCAGAGTCCAGTGCCTCCTCGATTGGGATTGGCTCGCTCTTGGGAACCTTGGTCGCCTTGGCTCTCTTTAAGCCTTCAGCCAAGGAGGCCCTCTATGAGACGGATCGGATGACCCAGCAAGTCGGCACGACCAGTATCTTGCCCCAACTGCTCGCTGCCCTGGGTGTGATCTTTGTCAACGCCGGGGTCGGTGAGATTGTGGCCCAAATCTTGGCAGGCATTGTCCCAGCTGGGTCGAAGTTCTGGGGGATTGTGGCCTATGTCTTGGGCATGGTCTTCTTTACCGCTGTGATGGGGAATGCCTTCTCCGCCTTTACGGTCATCACGGCAGGTATCGGGGTTCCCTTTGTCCTGATGCAGGGGGCTGATCCAGTTGTTGTAGGTGCCTTAGGGATGACAGCCGGTTTTTGTGGGACATTATTGACACCGATGGCAGGGAATTTCAACGCCCTCCCTGTGGCCTTGCTTGAGATGACTGATCCCAATGGTGTCATCAAGCGCCAGTTGCCCTTTGCCCTTATTATGATCGTGGTCCATATTGTTCTCTTATATATTTGGGCCTTTTAATAAAAGAAAGGAGCTTTATCGATGAAAATTTTAGTTACAGCTTTTGATCCTTTTGGTGAGGATAAGATCAATCCGGCCACTGAAGCCGTCAAAACACTCCCTGACCAAATTGCTGGAGCAGAAGTCATTAAGTTAGAAATTCCGACAGTCTTTGTGAAAAGCGCGGAGGTCGTGAGCCAGGCCATCGCAGACCATCAACCTGACTATGTGGTCAATGTGGGCCAAGCAGGGGGGCGCTATGCCTTAACCCCAGAACGAGTGGCTATTAACTGGGATGATGCTCGAATTGCGGATAACGAGGGCAAGCAACCCATCGACCAGCCTATCCAAGCGGACGGACCAGCAGCTTACTTCTCTAGCCTCCCCATCAAGGCCATGGTAGCGGCCGTTAAGGAAGCCCAATTGCCTGCAGAAGTCTCCAATACAGCCGGCACCTTCGTCTGCAACCACATCATGTACCAAACCCTCTATCTGATCGACAAGACCTACCCAGAAGTTAAGGGCGCCGGCTTCATCCATATCCCTTACCTGCCCGAACAAGTCGTTGACCGTCCCAACACCCCATCCATGGGCCTCACCGACATCAGCCGAGGCCTAGAAGCTGCCATCTCAGCTATTGTCGCCTATGACGGCAAAGAAGACCTCCACAGCGTAGGAGGAAAAACGCATTAAACAAGGGTGAGAGCAAGAGCGTTAAGCTTTGGATGCTTGGAGTAAGTCGGGATAAGGGCAAGCACCGCTTGCTCGTTCCCGACTTGCGAAAGCACTCCAAAGCTGCTCATGCGAACCCGACTATGCAGGGTGAGAGCAAGAGCGCTTAGCTTTGGATGCTTGGAGCAAGGCAGAATAAAGAGCGAAGCATTCGCTCGTTTCTGACTTGTGAAATCACTCCGAGTCTGCCAAGTCGAAGCGGACTAAAGGGTGTGTGGGCTGACGCTTAATTGACCAAGCGCCAATTAAAAGTTCCGATTGTAGCTTGACACACCGAATGAGCCCATCCCCAAAAAGCGATGGGAGTCCAAAGCCTATCCAGCAACTCTTCTCGATAGGCAGACAGGACTTCCATCGCTTTTTGATATTGAAACGTTTTCACAAACTGTTATAATGAATAGAGAAAGTTATTATAGAAAGGAGCTGGCTAGCCTAGTGAGTAAAAAAATTAATTGGTCGAAATGGGGGCGTTGGCTGGCCCTAGGATTACTCGTGCTTGTGAGCTGGTGGATCTTTAAGACCTTTAATCTCAACCGGGTCAGGGACTTGGTGATGACGAGTTCCTATGCTGAAGGGATCTATGTACTCTTGTGGACCTTCCTGCCTATGGGTTTCTTCCCGGTGCCTATCCTGGCTCTGGCGGGGGGAATGGGCTTCGGTCTATGGAAAGGATCGCTGCTGACAGTGATTGGGGCAAGTTTTAATATGTCCTTTATGTTTTTAATAGCCCGCTACCTCTTCCGACGCCCTGTACAGAATTTCCTTTATGAACGTTATCCCTCCACCCAGGAGATCTTGTCCAGCAAACCCAGTCGCTTACGCCTAGTGCTGGCCCTTGCCCGCTTGATTCCTCTAATTCCCTATAATATTGAAAATTATGCTTTTGGTTTAACGGACATTACTTTTATCGACTACTTGCTGATTTCCTTAGTCACCATCTTGCCGGGAACCCTGATTTATGTCAATGTGGGGGACAAGGCGGTCGCGCCTAACACCTGGGACTTTGTCTTAGCGATTGGCCTTCTTCTGTTGCTAGTGGTTGGAACAGCCTTCCTCACCAAGTACATGCGCCAGCCGGAAGATAAGGACTAGCTTTTTACTTTCATCTCTGGATAAAATTTTGTACACTTGACTTGAAGCTTGAAAGGGGCCTAGGATGCTGAGTGCTTATTATCAATCTAAATTTGGAGTCATCGAACTGACTTATCAAGGGCGAAGCTTATATGGGCTTGCTTTTGACGATGACCTGCCCCAAGATGGTCAACCAGCAGAGAGCTGCCCTGAATTAGAGGAAGTCTGCCAGGCCTTAGATGCTTATTTCGCCGGGCAAGCCGTCCAGCTAGCGCCTGAGAGCTTGGTTCTCCAGGGAACGCCCTTCCAGGAGCGGGTTTGGGCTTTATTAAGAGAAATCCCCTATGGCCGGGTGACGACTTACGGGGACCTGGCTCAGACCTATGAAGACCGCTATCAGGTCCCCATGTCTGCTCAGGCAATCGGCGGCGCAGTAGGGCGCAATCCCATTGCCTTATTGGTTCCTTGCCACCGGGTGGTCTCTAGTCGGGGACAACTAACGGGTTATGCTTATGGTCCCCAGCGGAAGCAGGCCCTCTTAGAAGGGGAAGGTCTGACCTTTGATGACCGGGGACAAGTCATTAATTTTTCGTCAATTAAATTAAAAGCTAAAGGAGCTGAAGAAATGGCAAAAAAGGATAAATATTTGGTCAAGTATGACCGTTCGCGCGAATTAGATAGCTTCAAAGTCAAGGGCTTTCGCTGCTATGACGGTTTGGATGTGATTGATGATCTGAAAGTGGGGACGGCGGTGGACCTCTTGGCAGAAGCGGATAATCCTTATGATTCGGATGCTGTCCAAGTGGCTTATAAGGGGCATCAGTTAGGTTATCTCCCTGCAGATGACAATCACTTCATTAGCCAATTGCTTTATTTTGGCCATGGGAATATTCTAGAGGCACGGATTTTAAGCCTAAACTTTGACCAGGGCATAGAGCCTCTGATCACCATTCAAGTTCGTATCAAAGATAAACGTTAAAGCAGAATACCAAGGAGGATATTATATTATGTTATTAGAAAATAAAGTTGCCTTAATTACGGGTGCCGGTTCTGGTTTTGGTCGGGCGACGGCCTTACTTTTCGCCAAGGAAGGGGCCAAAGTTGCTGCGGTCGATATTAATCGTGAAGCGGCTGAAGAAACCGTTAGTCAAATTGAAGCAGCAGGGGGACAAGCCCTGGCTATCCAAGCTGATGTGGCTGACGAAGCGGCTGTCAAAGCCATGGTTGAAGAAACTGTTGAGGCTTACCAAAGCATTGATATTCTCTTCAATAATGCGGGCATCTATGTTCCAGGCAATGTGGAAGAAACACCGCTCGATGCCTTCCAGAAGAGTTTGGCCATCAATGTTACGGCGGCTTTCCTAGCTTCTAAATTTGCTATGCCTTATCTCAAGGAAAACAAGGGGAATATCATTAATACGGCGTCTGCTGCCGGTCTGATCGGCTTCCCTGATGCGGTCTCCTATGCCGCTACTAAGGGGGCAGTGGTGTCTATGACCCAGGCGATTGCCGTGGACTATGCCAGTGAGGGAATTCGCTGCAATGCCATTTGCCCAGGCACAGGTAAAACGGGGATGACTAATGAACTCTTGGAAGACCCTGACATTGCCCAAGGCTTCCTAGCACCTATCCCTATGCAACGCTTTGGGGAAGCGGAAGATGTGGCTAAGGCAGCCCTCTTCTTAGCTTCGGACCTTGGTTCTTATACGACGGGTCATGCCCTCCCTGTTGACGGCGGCTGGACCATGAGCTAATTCGCCAGGCTTAATTGTAAAATTAGAAAGGACCTCCCTCATCTTCTTGTTTGATGAGGAAGGTCCTTTAGTTTAGTCTTCTATAAAAGCTTGGAGGGCAGGTAGGCGGAGGCGACGGATGCTGCGGTTGAGGGGGATAGCTACGAGGATACCGAAGATATTTTGCAAGGAGTTGCCAGGAATGGATGGGATGGCTGCGGCCCAGTTATAGAGGATCCCTGTCCCAATGGCATAGCCGACCATCATCCAGATACTAGCTAGGATGAGCGCTGTCCAGTTGCCACCAGGTAATTTTTTCTTAGCTAAGCAACCAGCAATATAACCTTGGAGGCCGTGGATGATAAAAGAAAAGACAATCCACTGGGGATAGCCGGAGATGAGGTCGATAAGGGCCCCGCTGGCTGCACCCACGATGCCGCCAGCTACTGGACCAAGCAGGAGGGCAGAGGCATAGATGCCTGCATCACAGAGGGTGAAGATCCCGCTAGTGGCTGGAATAGGGATAACTACTAGGATCGATAGGGCAGTGGTGAGTGCCGTCAGAACGGCGATTAAGGGAAGCTTAGTTTTCATGCAAAGGACTCCTTTATCTTAATATTTCTTTAATCTTTAGTATAAGGAGTTTTGGGCTAAACTGCAAATATTTGTGTAAGGGTTCACATGTTTGAACTTAAAGTCAAAGAGAGACTCGCCTTCAAATAATAGGGACTAAGCGAAGCTTCTGCTGAGCTTTTACTTTAGTCTGCAGAAGCTTTCGCCTTCTAGCTTAGAAATGTTATAATAAAGAAAGTAAAAGCGAACAAGGAGCGACTAGAGACAATGGAAAAAATTGCGATTATAGGTTTAGGGATTTCTGGCTCAGCTTGTTTGGCAGCCTACCAGCACTTGGCTCAGTCCCATGACTTTGACTTAGTTGTTTTTGACCGTGAGCCTTATTTGGGACGGGGGATCCCCTTCACGGAGTCTTATGAAGGGGCCCTGATGAATACACGGAATGCTGGTCTGACCTATGACCAAGCTTATCCCGGTGATTTTGAAACTTGGCTTAAGGCCAAGGATCCCGACCGCGACTGGCCTGAATATAGCTCCCGCTATCTCTTTGGAAGCTATTTAAGAGACCGGGTGGAGACGCTCTTGGATAACCTCCAGGTCCAGCTGGTGAAGGAGTATGTGGCTAAAGTCAACTTCGACCAAGAGGCGGAGACTTGGTGTCTTGAGACCAAATCTGGCCAGGTATACGCGAGCTTCGACCGCATCCATCTTTGCTGTGGGGACTTGGGGACCAATGACTTCTATCGATTGGAAGGAACGCCCCGCTATCTCAACCAGGCCTATCCCTTAGAGGCTGACCGCTATCAGATGGATGAGGAAGGCTTGCGACGGGTGGCCGTGATTGGAACAAGTTTATCAGCTATCGATGTGATTAAATACCTGGCCGATATTTGCCAGCCCAATCAAATTCTGGCCTTCTCCCGGGGCAATCAATTTCCGATTGTGAGCGGTAAGGAGGCGGAAGACCTGGCCTGGGCTTATCTCAGTGAGGAGAATTTTCAGGCAGCCCAGGAAGCGGAAGAGGGGCTGACCTACCAGCAGGTCGACCAGTGGATCCAGGCCGAATGCCAGAACCTAGGCCTAGATTGGGCAGACTGCCAGGAAGTGAGTCTCAGCCAAGGAATTGAAGGGATCCGTCGTGCGATGGATTGGACCAGCCAGGGAGCACTTTTGGAGGCTTTGGCCACCCGGGTGACCCGCCTCCTCTTCCACTACTGGCAATATCTGAGCCTAAGCGACCGTCAGCAATTTGCGGACAAGTACGACAAGGTCTTTTCCCTGGCCAAGGGTAAGATGCCCTTGGCGTCGGCTCAGCGTTTGTTAGACCTAGCCGATGAAGGCTGCCTCAGCTCCTGTTCGGGTGTTGAAGAAATTATTTATGATAAGCAGACTGGGCTCTACTACCTGCTCGACCAGGAGGGCATGATCATTGAAGAAGTGGACTATATTGTCAATGCGACGGGGATCAATCTCGATTTAAGGCAAGCTTTACCCCAAGATAGCTTCCTCTATGACCTGCGTGATAAGGGCTGGTTGAATCCTGATCCAGCCCAGGGAGTTAGCCTGGATGTTAACCGCTACCAGCTAATTTCTCCGCGCTTTGGCCGCTTAGACCATGTCCATCCCCACGGCCTCTTAATTGCCCCCTCGGTCTACCACAATAATTCAACGACTACCATCCAACGCTATGCCCAGGATGTGATCAACTGGCACTATTGCGGCCAAGACTACCGACAATCAGGACTCTGGCCTTAGGAGGTATATATGTTAAGTCACTATGAAAAAATGCGTGCCGGCCAATGGTACGACGCCAATTATGATCCGGATATCCTCGCCAAGCGAGAAGCAGCAAAAAGCAGGGCCCACCGCTTCAACCAGATCGATCCTGCTGATCGCAAAGAAGCTGAGACTGCCTTAGCTAAGCTACTAGGGGACCTGCCTGAAGGCCTGGAAGTCATGGCGCCGCTTTATGTGGACTACGGCGACAATATTCACTTCGGCAAACACTGCTTTGTCAACCACGCCTGTTACTTTATGGATGGAGCCCGGATTGAATTCGGGGACCATGTCTTTATCGGCCCTTATTGTGGCTTCTATACGGCTGCCCATCCCCTGAGGGCAGAAGCCCGCAATGCGGGCTTGGAGCAAGCCCGATCTATTAAGGTTGGTTCTGACTGCTGGTTCGGGGCTAATGTCTCAGTGATGCCAGGTGTCAGTATCGGTTCAGGCTCTGTAATTGGGGCCGGGTCGGTGGTTACCAAGGATATCCCAGAGAACTCCCTCGTCATGGGGGTCCCCGGCCAGGTGATTAAGACGATCGACCAGGACCAGGGCAATTCATTTACAAATGAGCCTTAGAATGTTAGAGTTAAAAAGCGAGTTCTTGAAAACGACAACAAAATAGTAAGGAGTTTGTCATGCCAGCAATCCAGGATATTTTAAGCCAATTATTTAAAGAAATGAAGGTTCCTGTAGAATACCGGCCTTTAGATGGTGGCCAGCACCTCTTTGCCTTAGCTTATCAGTTAGGGGAAGACAAGGTCGTGCCTTGCCATATCATTGCCCGGGACTTTAACGAGGGAGAAGCCACCACGGACTTTCAAATTAACTACCGCCAGCTCTGCCAGGTGGAAGACTACCAACAGACGGCCAAGGCCCTCGAAGTCATCAATGATTTGAACCGTGAACGGAGCGGCTATTACAACCTGATCCTCTCGGGCGATGGGGAAATCTATACGCGTTGCCTGTCGCGGACCGGTGAGGACGTCCGAGTTCTCTATGAGCTCATGACTTTGGGTGCTAGCGTTGCCCGGGACCTCTATCCGCGACTGGAGCAAGCCATCAACAATAAGACTGTCAAAGTCGCTGAACGATCTGAATAAAGAAAGGAAGTTTATATGAGTGAAGAAAATTTTACCGACCTTTCCAAATTTGAAGATTTGAAACTCATGGACGAAGCCCTCTATGAGGAGTGTATCCAGGCCTTAGAGCAAGTCATTGACCCGGAACTGGGCATTGATATTGTCAACCTGGGTCTGATCTACGACTTGCTCTATGACGGTGAGGGCCACCTCCTGATTAAGATGACCCTAACCACTATGGGCTGTCCTCTCCAGGATGTGCTCATGGAATCGGCGGCCATTGCCCTGGATGATGTCGATGCGATTAAAGAAATGAAGATCGACTTGGTTTGGGTGCCTGCTTGGACAACCAAACGTCTTTCGCGTTACGCCCGCATCGCTTTAGGGATCCGCTAATTGATTGAAGGAAGGTAAGGTGCCGACTTGGGACCTCCCTCGCTTGGTCCATAAAACTTGGACCGATGAAAGCCTAGGGAGGGCACTGTGAGGACTTAGGTCTCTTAAGGAATCACGACTAGGCTTGGAAAGGTGCATATGAAACGATTTTTTTTAGGAGCCATTCTAGCTCTCGGGCTAGCTTTGGCTTTTATTTCTTTGTCATATTTTGTGATCATGGATCATTTAATTGTGGATGAGACGCCCAAGCAAGCTGATGTGATTATTGTGCCAGAGGGGATGATTACTGAGGAACGGGCCGAGCGGGCGGCTAACCTTTACCGGGGAGGCTATAGCCGGTCTGGTAAGCTGATTGTGTCGCCCTATGATCAAATTAATGGCGCATACTATGCCGAACATGGGGTGCCAGAGTCCGCTATCGTCAATGATGCCACAGCGACCTCTACCTATGAGAATGCGACCCATAGCTTGAAGATGATGGAAGAGGCGGGCTATAGCTCCGCTTTGGTGGTTTCCTCAGACTATCATATGTTGAGGACCAAGATGATCTTCGAGCGAGTTAACCGTCGCTATGACTTCGATCTTACCTTCGTTGCTGCCTACCACCGCCAGGGGGACCATTGGGTGACTTGGAAGGAAGGACCGGACTATATCCAAGACTTTGCCCAGCAAGAATTCTACAAGTACTGGGCTTATCTCTTGTATCTTTACCATTTTGTGAACCATTAGGCTGGAGCGTTTGGGCTCCAGCTTTTTTAGTGAATTGCGCTGGAGAGTATACCTTGCGCTTTTGAATTTGGACCTTAAAACTTTATTGGATAAGATGATTTTATCTTCAGAAATAGGGGAAAATGATAGAATAGAGATAGTTATGGGCTTATCCTCATCATAAATTAATTTAAGCGCCTTTGATTTATGCTAAAATTTTAATCATTGGTATAAATTTGCGAAAGAGGAGTGATTGCATTGAAGAATCAACACCAGACTTTGAGCTGGCGTCAGTCAACCGTCATCGGGTCTATGTTATTTGGCTTATTTTTTGGGGCTGGTAATCTGATTTTTCCCGTTCAAATGGGGCAGGAAGCTGGAGCTAATCTCTGGCCGGCTGCTCTCGGCTTTGTGGTAACAGCGGTGGGTTTGCCCCTCCTATCTGTGGTGGCTATTGGGGTGTCGGGATCTAAGGGACTCAATGATATGTCGGAGCGGGTCCTTCCCAAGTACGGGCATATCTTTACGGCGCTCTTGTATTTTGTCCTTGGGCCGCTCTTATCGATTCCCCGGACAGCGACGGTATCTTATGAAATTGGCTTTAGTCAGTTTACCCAACACCCGCTCTTATTATTTGCTTATTCGATTTTCTTTTTTATTTGTGTGGCTTATTTCTCTCTCAAGCCTTCAGGGATTATGACCTGGGTGGGCAAGTGGATGAATCCGGTCTTTCTCATTTTTCTAGCCTTGATTTTAGCGGGCGTCTTATTAACTGCTGATAGTTTTTCCTTTGCCGCTTTCCCGGTTGCTCCTAAGTACCAGGAGGCCCCCTTTCTTCAAGGTTTCTTAAATGGTTATAATACCATGGATGTGATTGCTGGTTTGATCTTTGGCATCTTGGTGGTGCGGTCTATCCACCAAGTTGGGGTGACAGAAGACCGGGACGTAGCCATGGGAACCATTAAGAGTGGGGCCTTGAGCATGGGCTTGATGGCTGTGATCTACTTCCTCCTGACCATGTTGGGGGCCCGGAGCTTGGAAGATATTGGCCTGGCCCAAAATGGGGGCGAAGCCTTGATCCAAATTGTATCCACTAAGTTTGGCGTCTTTGCGGGGATCCTGCTCTTTGTAGTCATGTTTGTGGCCTGCCTCAAGACCGCCATTGGCCTTATCGTCTCCTGTGCAGAAACCTTTGCGGAGATCTATCCCAATGTGCTCGACCAGGAGAAATGGACCTATGTTTTCATTGGTATTTCCTTTGTGATTGCTAATGCGGGCTTGAATGCGATCCTGGCTTGGGCAGTCCCCTTTCTGGCCTTTATGTACCCCCTCTCGATTGTGATTGCCCTCCTTCACTTGGTGCCAGCTTGGACGAAGCGACCAGTGATTATGCGCTGGACCCTGGGCTTTACCCTGGTTCCTGCCTGCTTTGACCTCCAGCATGCCCTGCCTACAGGATCGATTGCAGCATTGGATCATTTTGCTGGGGCCGTTTTTCCTTTTTATAGCTATGGTTTTGCCTGGGTCCTACCAGCCATTCTTGGCCTATTAATTGGTCTCGTTCATTCCTATGTTATTAGAAAAGATTAAGCGATTTATTCAAAGCTCCAGTTGGCAATGACTGGAGTTTTTTGATTATAATTGTACTGTTGGCTAAAACACTTTATAATAAAAGTAGAATACGATGATAGAAAGGAAGGGTATGATGCCTCAACGTGACCACTACCGACGACACAAGAGGAGAATATGGCCTTGGATCCTGGCTGGACTTGCCCTTTTGGTCCTAGTTGTTCTAGGGGGGACTTACTTTGGTGCTAAGCAGGTAGCAGATGACCTCTATGCGCCAACTCAGGGGAGGGACCAGGACAAGGAGGCAGGTCAGCGGAATCCAGAATTAGGGGAAGATCCCATCTCTGTCCTCTTGGTAGGTATGGACTCAGGCAATGGGCGGACCACTGGAGAACAGAATACGGATGCCCTCATCCTGCTGACTCTCAATCCCAAGACAGGGTCCGCTAAAATGCTGAGTATTCCCCGGGATACCTATAGCGAACAAGTTGGCACGAAGATCAATGCAGCCTACGGACAAGGGGGGATTGAGGCGACCATTGGAGCTGTCCAAGAGCTCTTGAATGTTCCTGTTGATTACTATGCCTTGGTCAATATGACTGGGCTAGTGAATATTGTGGATAGCCTGGGTGGCATCCAGGTCGATAATCCCCTCAGCTTCAGCAATATGGGCTATAGCTTCCCTCAAGGTCGTATTACCCTCCATGATGGTCAGGAAGCCATGGCCTATATCCGCATGCGCTACGAAGATCCGGAAGGGGACTTTGGCCGGGCCCGGCGTGAACAAGTGGTTCTCAGAGGAATCCTAGATTCTCTGCGTTCCGTTCAAAGCCTGACCCACCTCAAAGACTTATCAGATATTGTCCGCCAAAATGTCCGCACAGACCTCCAGCTGTCCGATATGATGGTCCTGGCCAAGGACTACCGTAATACGGCCGACGCCATTGAACAGGGGGTTCTCAAGGGAACGGATGATATGTCAACAGGAACTTATCTGAGCATTGTCTCAGAAGAAGACCGCCAAGAGGCTTCCAACCGTCTGCGCCAACACCTGGAACTGCATAAAGCATCGCTAAGTGATTAAGGGCAAGCTTCCACCTAACCGTACACTTTGCAAGCCATTAAGGAGGCAATTCAAATGAAACTTGACCTAAGTAATCGAACCATCCATCAGCACGAAAAAACTATCAGTCACAGTAATTTTTGGCGCATTTTAGGGGATATGGTCATTAGCTTTATCGTTGTTTTTGCCATCGATTATCTCATTGACCAGGTAATTAGCTTGGATCCCCAGGAAGGTCTCAGCCTTCGCTTTGGCCTAGTTCCCTTACTCAATCTGATCTCAACGCTAGCTTCCAGTCTCTTCTCTATGGGGATCATGTGGGGCTTAGTACGTCTGGTCCGCCATGGCGGCTCTTATGACCAGGGAAGCTTGGTTCAGCCCTTTAAAGAAAAATTGGGCCGTAATATCTTAGCCCTCTTCCTCCTTGCCTTAATTGGGTTAATTCCAACGATAGTGGTGGGGGTTCTCTCTGGCTTCGGTTTTATTGGCGCCAGTATACTTTCTACTGAAGAATGGCAAGGCTATGCGGCCTTCTTTGGGATTTTTATTTTAGCAGGGATCATACTAGGGATTGTCGTCACTTGGTTGGACTTGTCCCTGGCTATGGTTTCGCCGCTCTTAGGTGATTATCCAGAGATGGGGGCTTGGCAAGTGATGAAGGAAAGCTTCCGTATGATGAAGGGCAACCGCTGGAAACTTCTAGGCTTGATCCTAACTTATATCTGGATTCCAATCCTAATCCTCATTGCCAGCATTGTCGCTTTCTTTGCTTACGCCATTGCTGCAAGTCCTGTTCAAGGGCCTAGCTATGTCCTGGCTTTCTCACTCTTCTTCTTCGCCCTCTTAGTTGCGGCTTTAATTGGACTCTATTACGGTCTGCGCCTGAATGTGGCCAAGGCCCTCTTCTACACCGCCCTAGTAGATAAGGAAAAGGGAACGTCTTGTTTCCCTGGACAGGGTCTAGCAGGGCGAGGCGAAGCCCTCTAAGCGATTCAATTAAGCTCAAGGCCTTGTGCCTTGGGCTTTTTTAGTGATCATGAATAAAAATTCACAAAAAGCTAAGAAAAGCTTGCCTTAAATGATAAAATGATGTGCAAACTTCTTGTTTTATCATGATATAGTGATCGCTTCACTCGATCAAAGGCTATTGGAAATCAATGCTTTCTAAAAGCTAAAAAAATGATAAAATAAATTAGTATAGATACTTGTCTACTTTTCTTAGAAAAAGTAGATGAAAATGAATCGCTGAGGTTCATTGGCAGTTAAGGAGCCAGCCATGTATTTGGGCTTAGGCTTCAATTGAGAGAGTAAAGGATGATGGCTATGATTGATTTACAAAACGTCGATGTCAGCTTTGATACAGCAAGTGGCAAAGTCCATGCCGTTCGAGATGTGAGCTTGTCGATTGCTAAGGGTGAAATCTTTGGTGTGATTGGTTATTCTGGGGCCGGGAAGTCGACCTTAGTCCGTACTATTAACATGCTCCAAGCTCCAACAAGTGGGACGGTGCGGGTGAGTGACTATGAAATGACCGCACTCAACAATAGTGACTTAAGAAAGGCTCGCAAAAATATCGGAATGATCTTCCAACACTTCAACCTGATGAATGCGCGGACGATTGCCGGTAATGTGGCCTTCCCACTCCAGGATTCAGGCTTATCCAAGGAAGAAATCCGTGAAAAAGTGGACCGACTCTTAGAACTGGTTAATTTATCGGACCGCCGGGATGCTTATCCTTCCCAATTATCCGGGGGACAAAAGCAGCGGGTAGCCATTGCCCGGGCCCTAGCCAATGACCCTGATGTTCTCCTCTGTGACGAGGCGACATCAGCCTTGGACCCTAAGACAACCCGGTCGATTTTGCAATTGTTAAAGACTGTCAATGAACAGCTCGGAGTAACCATTGTCATTATTACCCATGAGATGAGCGTGATTAAAGAGATCTGTGACCGGGTAGCGGTCATGCAGGATGGTTATGTCATGGAAGAGGGATCGATCTTTGATATCTTCTCTAATCCACAGACGGAATTAACCAGGAACTTTATCGAGTCAGCGAGTCCTACTGAGAAGGGGATCGCTTCCGTCCTAGCCAATTCCCAGTTGGTCGATGTGAACTCGTCTGATCGGATTATCCGTATTGACTTTGCGGGGGCGGATACAGGAGACCCTCTGGTAGCCCGGCTAGCACGTGATTTCGGCGTTCTTCCAAGTATTCTTTATGCGAATATTGAAGTTCTCCAAGGCATACCGACAGGGACCATGTTGGTATCGATTAGTGGGGATGATCAAGCCATGGCTGATGCCGTTAAGTTTATTGACGACAATGGCGTTAAATGGCGGGAATATCAAGTTGAAGGAAATGGTGGTGTTGAATAATGGATTTTTTAACGAATTTATTGCCTAATGTGAGTGAAATTCCAGACGAATTTATCACAGCAACGATTGAAACGATTTATATGACCATCCTGACCTGTATCATCGGTTTTGCCCTGGGGATTGTGGTGGGGATCTTCCTCGTTCTGACCATGCCGGGTGGCTTGAAGGAAAATCGTGTGGCTTACAGCATTCTGGATAAAATAGTGAACATCTTCCGTTCCATTCCTTTTGTTATTATGATGGCTCTCTTAGTGGGCGTTACCCGCTTTATCGTAGGGACTTCAATCGGGACAACGGCTGCTATTGTGCCACTTGTTGTAGCTACAGTGCCTTTCTTCGCCCGTCAGATTCAGAATGCCTTGATCGAAGTGAATCCGGGTGTGATTGAAGCCGCCCTCTCTATGGGTTTGAGCACTTGGCAAATTGTTAGCCGAGTTTATCTTAAAGAAGCACTGCCAGGTATTATCCGGGTTTCTGCCTTATCGATCATTAATGTGATTGGCTTGACCGCTATGGCTGGTACCATCGGGGGTGGGGGCTTGGGTAACCTAGCCATCACCCGGGGTTACAACCGTTTCCAAACCGATGTGACGATTGTTTCAACTATCATTATTCTGATTATTGTCTTTATTTCACAAGCGGTTGCTGACTGGTATGTCCGCCGCATTGAGCATTAGATTAACAATTAAAGGAGAATTTATTTATGAAAACAAGTTTTAAAAAATTAGGGCTCTTAACAGCGGCTGCCTTTGCCTTGGTAGCTTGTTCGAACGGGGCCAGCAGTGATGACCAAGCAAGCAGCGGTTCAACCGCTGAGCCAACCAAGCTCAAGGTAGGGGTAGTTGGCGATGTAGAACGCGAAGTTTGGGAAGATGTTGCGGAGCGTGCTAAGGACAAGGGGGTTGACCTAGATGTCCAAGTCTTTACTGACTATGTTCAACCTAATAAGGCTTTAGCTGATGGGTCACTCGACCTTAACGCCTTCCAACACATGGCCTTCTTGCATGACTTCAATAGCAGTGAACAACAAGACCTCCAACCTGTCGGCTATACCTATATTTCAGCTATGGCCGCTTATTCTGACAAGGTCGAGTCATTGGACGATCTCAAAGATGGCGCTGAAATTGCGATTCCTAACGATGCAACCAATGGCGGTCGGGCCCTACTCCTTTTAGAACTAGCGGGTGTTATTGAAATTGATGACAATGCCGGCATTTCTCCAACCCCTAATGATATCACTGAGAATCCAAAGAATGTTAAGATTACTGAATTGGATGCGGCTCAGGTGCCACGTTCACTTGGGGATGCTGATGCCGTTGTTGCTAATACCAATTATGCGGTAGATGCCGGCTTGAATCCCTTTAAGGATGGAATCTTCGTCGATACTGAAGATTTAGCCAAGGTAGGGACCCAGTACAAGTGTATCATCGCCACTCAGAAAGATCGGGCCAATGATGAAGCCATTAAGAAGGTTGTTGAAACCTATCAAACGCCTGAAACAGAGGCCAAGATTAAGGAAGTAACCGATGGCGCTGACCAAAAGGCTTGGTCTGATAATGATAATATCTCTGCAGATTATAAGGCTCTCGATGAGCAAGTGAAGGCTGCCAAAAAGAAATAGTATTGATTAGCTGGTTTCCCAGTATAACTTTGGAAGAAGTGTGCTGGGGACTAGCTTTTTTTCTTGGCTTGGCTCGGTCTAGATGAAAGCCTTATCTTTTGCTATAATGTAAGTATCTTATAAGGAAAGAAGGCCGACTATGGAAAGTGTAGCTTATCGCAAGGCCAGCTTGGCTGATCTCGATCGATTAGAAGATATTTTGAAGGCTAGCATCCAATACTTGGCCGACCAGGGAGTAGACCAGTGGCAGAATGGGGAAGTAACCATTGACCATCTTCGCTTAGTGATTGAGGCTGACCAGGCCTATGTCTGCTTAGATGAAGGAAAAAACATTTTAGCCTTTTTCGTCTTAGCTGATGAAGACCAAGCCTATGATGACTTAGCTGAGGGGGCTTGGCAGACAGAGGCCCTTTACTATGCGATCCACCGGGTGATGATTAGCTTTAAGCAAAGAGGTCAGGGCCTCAGCCGGACTGTCTTCGCAATGATCAAAAACATTGCTAAAGCAGATGAGAAGCGGTCGCTGCGGGTGGATACCCATCCAGATAATCGAGTCATGCAGCATATCCTTGAACGGGAGGGCTTTAAGCGCACGGGGTCGACTTACTTAGCCAATGGGGGCTTTCGCTGGACCTATGACTATGCATTAATTTAAGGAGGAAACGATGTATTACGTAAAGAATGAATACCAAGGTGAAGAAATCTATGATCCTAGGCTTAATTTAGCCATTGAATACTATTTACTCAATGAGAAACGTTTAGATGAGCCCATTCTTCTTTTTTATATTAATGAGCCTTCTATTATTATTGGTAAAAACCAGAACACCCGGGCCGAAATCAACCAGGACTATGTGCGTGACCATAATATCCATGTCGTCCGCCGCTTTTCTGGTGGGGGTGCGGTCTACCATGACCTAGGCAATATTTCCTTCTGCTTTATCACCGATGACGATGGCAATTCCTTCCGCAATTTCAAGAAGTTTACAGACCCTGTGATCGATGCCTTACATAAGATGGGGGTTGAGGGAGCAGAGTTGCGCGGCCGCAATGACTTGGTGATTGATGGCAAGAAGTTCTCCGGTAATGCCATGTACAGCCACAAGGGCCGGATGACCGCCCACGGGACCCTGATGTTTGACGTGGATATTTCGGTAACGACAGAGGTCTTAAAGCCTAAGAAAGAAAAATTAACGTCTAAGGGGGTTAAATCAGTTCGCAGCCGGGTGACGAATATTAAACCTTTCTTGAACGATGATTATCAAAATATTTCTATCCATGAATTCCGTGAAATTCTATTGAAATTTATCTTTGATGTCGATCGCCTAGACCAAGTCAAAGAGTATCAATTGACGGATGAAGACTGGGAAGAAATCTTCCACTTTAGAGATCGCTATACCGGCAATGATGATTGGAATTATGGCAAGGATCCAGACTATGAACTGATCCGCGAAGGCCGGACGCCAGCTGGTCAAATTGAATTTCAATTCAATATCTCTAAAGGAAAAATTCAAGAAATTTCAATTTATGGGGATTTCTTCGGCCTGGGCGAAATCTCCGATGTAGAAGAGGCCCTCAGAGGCTCGGACTATACGGAAGAGGGTTTAAGAGAGACTTTCTCAACCCTTGATATTAATAAATATTTTGGCAACATCTCCGTCGAAGACTTGATTGACTTGATTTATTAGTTGCTCAAGGAAGTGGCATGTGTGAGCGAGTTTGCTTGTCTTGGTTTTGTTCTCAAATTTTCATAAAAAAGGGAAAAGCCCCAAAACAATCCGCTGAGTGATGGTTTTGGGGCCTTTGATATGCTGTGAGAGGATTTATTTTGTTGGCGATGGCTTGAAGGAAGGCTAGCTAATTTGTCTATTTAGGGCTAGCCTTGCGATAGTTTATCTAAAGAATATGTATTTTAGTAAAAAAAGAAGCTAGCCAGACTGAATTATAGCTGGTTAGCTTCTTGATAGGGTGCTTATGTGGTCAAAGTCTTATTCCGACTTACTTTAATCATCTAAGCCTAAACGCCAAGTCTCACACCCTGGTCTAGTTGGGTTCGAAGATGCAGAAAGGGCTCCTCTTCACAAAATCCCTGCGAAGTCTTTCAGACTTCTTCGGTCTTTTGCTCCAGAGGTCCACTTCTACCGCGCTCCCTCACACCCTTTAGTCGGGTTCGGTCTGGCAGCTTTCCTGTCACTTCACAAGTCTCCGCCGCAGTCCTTTAGACTGTTTTGTTGACTTGTTCCAGTGAAGGAAAGCTAAGCGCCAGCTCTCACACCCTTTTAGTTAAAGTTTTGGGCGATGGTTTGGTTGGCGCGGCCTTCTGCTAGGATTTGGCCGTGTTCTCTTAGGACTGCTTGGTTGATGGATGGAAGTTGTCCGTATTCGAGGGCACAATAGATGGCGTTCTCGATGGTTCCTGGATCATATTCAGTCGGGTTAAAGGTTAAAAGATAATAAAATTGGCCGCCTAGCTGGTAGAGATCGACTTGGACATCTCTTAGGGGATAGGCGTGGCTGAAGGCGATAAGGTCATCGAATTTTTGGAAGCCAAGAATGACCTGATTCCAGTCTTCTTGGTCCCAGTCCTTGCTCAAGATACTATCTTCTTCGTCTAAGGCACTTTCGCCTTCTTCGATAATATCGAGCAATTTCTTATAGGCTCGGCGCTCTTCTTCAGGGGAAGTTTCAGGTCCTGTCTTGCTGATATAGAGATCAATTCCTCCCTTTTTAGGCATAACTTGGAAGGTGAGGGCTTCCGAGTCTTGGAAGCGCCGGGAGGTATCCATTTCTTCCAAGACAGATAGGAAGAAACTTTCGACAGCCTTCTGGTCACTAATAATATCGGTGAAGGAAATTCCTCGATCGACGAGGTCTTCTGACGCGATAAAGACACGCATAGTATTTTCATTGATATATTCCATTTCCATTGGGTCTCACCTCAATCTCTTGCTGTTTATTCTAGTCTATCGTAAAAAACGAGAATAGTAAATTGATTCTGATTGAAAAATGCGAAAAGAAGCAATTTTAAGCTTTTTTGCTTGAATGACACAGAAATCTTTGGAAAAATAAAAGTGTATAGCCTTTAAGTAAGCATCCGCTCTGCTTTTGAATTTGCTTTTTAGGACTAATTGTCAATGTTAATTAGCTAGGGAAGTAAATAAAAAAGAGTGCGTAAAACACACTCCTTAGATGAATTATTAGCCCATCTTACGTAAAGCTTCATGCAGTTCAATCTTACGAACTTTACGAGGTAGGAAGCGACGAATTTCATCTTCGTTGTATCCTACTTGCAGGCGCTTCTCATCCATAATAATTGGACGGCGAAGTAAGCCTGGCGTTGTTTGAATTAAATCAAACAGTTCATTCAAACCGATTTCTTCAAGATTGAGGTCCAATTCTTGGAAAGCCTTAGATCTTGTTGAAATAATTTCTTCAGTCCCATTTTCAGTCATACGTAAAATGTCTTTGATTTCATCTGAACTGAGGGGATCGGAAAAGATATTGCGCTCTTCGTAAGCTATGTCGTTCTCTTCTAGCCAAGCGCGCGCTTTACGGCATGAAGTGCAACTTGGTGACGTGTATAATTTTACCATTTGCATCTCTCCTTAAGAAATGACTAATGCATCATTCAACATACTTATTATAACAATTATTAAAATCCATTTAAAGCTACTTTCGAAAGTAAGAATTTGATTAAATACGAAGATGGGTTAAAAGCCTGACATGAAGGGCTTTTAAATTGTAAGTAATTTGTAAAGAAATGGATTTATCTACAATAAAGAAAAAATAAAAACATTTTTTGTATTTTTATTTCTTTTTTTATTCAGTCGCAATAATTAAAGCTTAAGATCTCGCGCCTTTTAAGGAGATATAGTTTTTTGGAATAAAAATGTACAACTCATTATTCTACCACAGATCTGATTTAATACCATTAAAAGCAACTTTTGAATTAAAAGTCGCAGGAAAAAAACAGTCTTCTACTGAATTCCTTGAGGGCTAATGCTATAATAAGAAGGTAATTTACTAACTAGGAGGAAGCAGGAATGAAAAAAATTTTTTCAGGGGTTCAACCGAGTGGTATCCCGACCATAGGGAACTATGTGGGCGCGCTCAAGCAATTTGTTGACCTGCAAAATGACCACGATGCCATCTATTGTGTTATGAACCAGCATGCCATCACGGTGCCCCAAGATCCAGAAAGCTTAAGAGAGAATACACGGCGTTTAGCGGCTCTCTATCTTGCCTTGGGGGTCGATCCACATCAGTCAACCATCTTCGTACAGGGGGATGTTGCGGCTCATGCTAAGGCAGGCTGGTTGGTCCAATGCCTGATTCCTCTGGGCGAGTTGGAGCGGATGACTCAGTTTAAGGATAAGTCAGCCAAGAAACAGTCTGTTATGTCAGGGCTCTTGACCTATCCAACCTTGATGGTGGCAGATATTATCCTCTACCATGCCGACTTAGTGCCTGTGGGGGATGACCAGAAGCAACATATGGAACTGACCCGGAATTTTGTGGACCGCTTTAACAAGCGCTTTGCCAGCAAGGACCAGCCTATCCTAACCAAGCCAGAACACTTGACGCCTAAGTCAGGGGGCCGGATTATGAGCTTGCAGGATCCAAGTCAGAAGATGTCCAAGTCAGATGATAATCAGAAGGCCTTTATCTCGCTCTTGGATGAACCCAAGAAGGCTGCTAAGAAGATCAAGTCTGCTGTAACGGATTCTTCTGGTGTCATTAGCTATGATCCTGAAGAAAAACCAGGGGTCTCCAATCTCTTAGACATCTATTCAGCTTTCTCGAATCGGAGCATTGACGACTTAGTCACTGAGTATGAGGGTTCAGGCTATGGGGCCTTTAAAGGCGACTTGGCTGAAGTGATGGCTGACTTCTTGTCACCGATGCAAGCCCGTTATTATGACTTGCTCGAGTCTGATGAACTGGAAGATATCTTGCGCGAAGGGGCTAAGAAGGCAGAAGTCATTGCCAACCAAACCCTGGCTGAGATGGAAGATGCTATGGGACTGCGTTATTAATGCAAGTTTTATAGTCAAAGCAAGCAAGTTTCCTATCAAAAAGGGGACTTGCTTTTTTATCTGCTCGTTATTTAAATTGTCTGGGTGAGCATACCTTCCGCTTTTGATCAAAATTAGTTCCTACTACTTTTTGGCTTCCTATATTCTAAATAAACTTTCGTGGATTTGGCGCAATTTGGTTTATATATCTATAGGAGGTGCGTGAGATGTTTTTTGCACATATCGAAAATAATCAATTGATTGCAGCGAGCCAGGTGGGGGCTTTGGACAGCCAGCCGCGCTTTTATTGTCCGACTTGCCACCAGCAAGTAAACTTCTGCCAACCGCGGCGAGGTCGCCCTTACTTCGCCCACCAAGCTAAGCGCTCTACTGGGGGAGGGGAATCTGACCGCCACCGGGCTTCTAAGGAGCAAATGGCCGAAATCCTAAGGGCAGGAGGCTATGAGGTCTTGACGGAACTGCCTATCGATACGATTAAACGACGGGCTGATTTATGCGTAGATAAGCGCTGGGTTTTAGAGATCCAATATGCGCAAATGTCAGCTGAGGAAGCAGGGAAGCGGACCAGTGATTATCATTTGGCAGGTTTTAATTTGCTCTGGTTGCTCGGCCACCAGTCGCCCCACTTCAAGCTGCGACCAGCTTATTTAAAGCGTTTGTGGCCCTTCCTCAAGCCCTTTGCCCAGCTAGGCCTCTGCCTGCCTTATTGGCACGAGGAAGCGGCTGATGTTCGTCTATATGCTCTTGATTATTATGGGAGGCTCGGGACAGTCTACCGGCTATCGCTCCCGGACTACCTCGCCCTCTGTCAGTTGACAGGCTGGGAGGAGGGTTTCAACTTTAGTCAACTGATCCCTAAGCAGGCCATCCATAGTCTGCCTCCCTCACATTACCAGCGTCGCTTACTGGAGATCCTAAGGCGGCCCAGCCAGTCGGAGCGGCGTTTGCTCAATTGCCTCTACCAGGTCGGCCTCTCTCTCATGGATTTGCCCCAGATCTTGGTCTTAGTCACAGACAAATCTTTACTCACTGAAGAGCCCTTTTGGCTAGTTTTAGCCTATACTTACTTGGTTAACCAGGGCTTTTTGACTCGAGAGGACTTGGCCCAAGCCTTGTCTTGGCGCCCGCATCCTGTTTTTGAGTTAGCATTAAGAGAAGATTTTTTGAACCATCTCTTCCAGAGCTTGCCTCAGTTTTTGAAGGCGGGTGAGACTATGCTAGAATAGGAAGAGAGAATAAAGGAGGATATCATATGTCAGAAATTAAAGAAGCCCAAGCCAGAGAGGCTATGGATCCCGCCTACCAGTGGGACCTGAGCTCAATTTATGCCCAAGATGAAGACTTTGAAAAAGATTTAGCTAATTTTAGCCAACATTTAGACCGTCTCGCCCCTTACCAAGGCCAGCTCCATAAGGGGGAAGACCAGGTGATTGGCGCCCTAGAGGTTCTTTTAGAGATTAGCCGGCAACTGGAACGGCTCTATGTCTATGCCCATCTCAAGCACGACCAGGATACGACTAACGCCAAGTATTTGGACTATAATAACAAAGCCAGTGGTCTCTTGACTGAGGTCTCAAGTGCTCTGTCTTGGTTTGAGCCTGAAGTCTTGGCCTTGCCCGATGACAGTTTGGACCGCCTCGCTGAGCGTGAGGATTACGGGCAATTCTTTAAGGAATTGAGAGATCAGAAGGCCCATGTCCTTGATCCTGAATTGGAAAAGGCCCTAGCAGCAGCGGGTGAAATCTTCTCTAGCCCAGGACGGATTTTTAGCATGATTAATAACGCTGACTTAACTTTTGAGCCGGTTGAAGCGGCGGATGGTCAGAAAATTTCCTTAACCCATGGGAGTTATGGCCGCTTATTAGAACACTCGGACCGCAACTTGCGCCGTCAGGCCTTCCACAATCTCTACCAGGGCTATGAAGGCTTGATTCATACCCTGGCCGAGAATATGAGTAATAATGTGAAGAGCCACAATTACAAGGCCAAGCTCCGTCACTATGATAGTGCACGCGAAGCTGCTCTGGCGCAAAATCATATTCCCGTGGCTGTCTATGATCGTCTGGTAGAAAAGGTGAACGACCACCTAGGAGACTTCCACGACTACTTAAACTTCCGTAAAGACCAACTTGGCTTAGAAAAGATGCAGATGTATGACCTCTATACGCCCCTAGCTGGTGAGGCGCCTATCCGCTTTACTTTTGAAGAGGCTAAGGAGCTTACCCGCAAGGCCCTAGCGCCCCTTGGCCAGGCTTATTTGGCTGATCTGGAACAGGCCTTTGAGGAAGGCTGGATTGATGTCTATGAAAATATCGGTAAAAGGTCAGGGGCTTATTCATCTGGTGCCTATGACACCAAGCCTTATGTTCTGCTCAACTGGCAAGATTCCTTAAATGATGTCTATACCCTGGTCCATGAACTGGGTCACAGTATGCATTCTTACTATACCCGCAAGCACCAGCCTTATGTTTATGGAGATTATTCGATCTTCTTGGCTGAGATTGCCTCGACCACGAATGAGAATCTCTTAACTGAATATCTCTTAGCGACCGTGGAAGATACGGAGACCCGGATCTATATTCTCAACCAATACCTGGATAGCGTGAAGGGGACGCTCTTTAGACAGACCCAGTTCGCTGAATTCGAACAGTGGATGCATGAAGAGGCAGCCGCAGGGCGGAGTTTGACGGCAGAGACCCTCAATAAGGCCTATTTCGAACTCAACCAACGCTACTACGGGTCAGCTGTTGATCCTGAAGACCAGACGATTGCTATGGAATGGGCACGGATTCCGCATTTCTATTACAATTTCTATGTCTACCAATATGCGACAGGTTTCTCTGCTGCCAATCGTTTGGCTGAACGGATTAGTCGTGGGGAAGAGGGGGCTGTTAGTGCTTACCTAAGCTACTTATCAGCGGGCTCTAGCGATTACCCGATTCAGGTGATGCAGCGCGCTGGTGTGGATATGACCCAGGGTGACTACTTGGATTCTGCCTTTGACCAATTCAAGGCTCGTCTCCAAGAACTGAAACAACTAATGGCTTAAAAAAAGCTTCCTTTATTAAAAATAGAGAACAAGAAAAAAGAGACCCAATCTTGAAGAGCTGGCGAGTTAAGCTGACTTTTCAAGGGGTCTCCTTTTTTATTTATTGAGTAGGCGCAGGTTGCCGGTGTTAATGGTGGACACTTGGCTTTTGTTGGCCTTGTTATGATAATGGCTGGCTTGGTAATTGAATAAACTATCTTCTGTTGGATGAATCATTTGGTCGGTGATATAGTCCAGATTGTCCTTAGTGATATCCTGGTCTAATTTGAGACCGTAGCGAAAATCCAAATTGTCGAAGATGACCAGGCTAGGGTTAGAACGAATCTTCATCTGCTGGGCGATTTTGAGATCTGTATGGTAAGACTTAAGGGCAGAACCAGAATCAATATCTTCCTGCCACATCTCGAGGTCGACGCGGGCTTCTTTGGCGAGTTCAAGCATTCGTTCTTTGGTAAATTCTTCTTCAGCGAGACCAAAGTGCTCCTGCATGGTCATGAGAAATTGTCGGCCCACTCTCTTGCCTTGGAGCAAGGCAGCCTTGTAGCCCACTGCAATTTGGTGCATGTGGCAGTAGAGGCGGTTGCGCTCGCCTAGGCTAAGCTTGGTCCAGTTTTTTTGTTTTAAGTATTCGTTGAATAAGCGGAAGTCATTACAGGCAATGAAGTGATAGTACACTCGCTTGTCGGTATGCTCCATAAAGTCTAGAACTTCCTCTTCACAAGAATGGCAATTACTTCCCATTGGGTTAACGAATAGGAAGAGCTCGAAGACATGGTCGTGGTCTTCTGCGGTTAGGTCGGTCGTCTGCTTGTGAGAATACTGAAATTGCTTCATAAGGCTGATAACCTCCTTCCAATTGAGCCTATGCTAAAATGTATAATCCGGAACAGTCGCTTGCATACGGGCGACTTTGACGGCAGCAGGTCGCCGTTCAATTTGCCGTTCCTCTAAAAAGTTTTGGAAAATTTGCCAGCCTTTTTGGGAACTGTTGACCTCCATCTCAAGTTCATAGTCTTGGTAGTGGTCGAATTGGCAGGCATCGAGGACAAGGAGCTGGCCTTGGTAGGGGAGTTCCCGCCTCAAGGTCTGGAAGTGCCCAATCATTTCCAGGCTTTGCCAGGTGATACCAGCCTGATTGAGGACCTGCTTGAGACTCTCTTTGATGACGGGGCGTCCCTGGGCTAGACTGGCTGTAACTTCTTCTACTGAGAGTATCTCCGTATATTCCCGCATTTCTTGGTCAGCTTGGCGGACCTTAAGGGTGAGGTGCTGGTAGTTATCCGCTTGGCGAATACGTAAGCCCATTCCCCTGGCTTTGAGTTGCCGGTCAGCCGTATCATAATACATATTGTGTAAGTGTTTGATCCTTTGCTCGCAATCTTCAAATTCGCTGATAAGCGTCTGGTACTCAGTTGGGGAAAGGATATTCTTATATTCGATTTCAACTTCTTCTTCCATTTGATCGCTCCTTCCCTTCCCTGTTTCAAGGCCATTATAGCAATTCTCAGGGGAGATAGAAACTAATGTGCTTGGCTGAAGTCTCATAAGATTAAATTTAGGATGACCAAAAAATAATCTTTAATCATATGAATTGTAACTGATAAAGAAGGACTAGGCAAGGTTTTGCGCTTATTATAATTGAATATAAAGTTTATAGATAAAGGCTATTGCTCAGGGCTTTAGTGGAAAATGAGCTAGAAGAAAGCGACTTTGTCACGGTTTATGTCTTCATGAGAGAGGGATTTTTTCTAGCTTATTAAGCTTTTTATGATAAAATAGGGGTGTTTGTTTGAAAAGAAAGGGGGACTGGCTCGCATGAAAGTTGCTATTGTAAATAATCCAAAGACACAGTCCTTGGCAGTAAAAGAAAAAATACTAGAATTGTTTTTAGAGCGGGGGATCTTGCTTGACCAAGACCAACCGGATATCGTGATCAGTATAGGCGGGGATGGCACCTTGCTCCATGCCTTCCATGCCTACCAAGACCAGCTTGACCGGGTACGGTTTATCGGCTTACATACTGGCCACTTAGGTTTCTATACGGACTGGAAGGACAACCAAGTGGCTGAACTGGTCGACGCCATCAGCCGGGACCAGGGGGAGCATGTCTCCTACCCCCTCTTGGAAGTGCGCCTCGTTCATAGTGATGGGCTAAGCAGCCGACGCTTGGCTCTGAATGAATCGGCTATTCGACGTTATGAGGGGACCATGACTTGCGAAGTTTATATCCGCGATGAGCTCTTTGAAGTCTTTCGAGGGGATGGCCTTTGTGTATCAACTCCCACTGGCTCAACCGGGCTCAATAAATCCTTAGGGGGAGCTGTGGTCCATCCGCGTTTGCAGACCCTCCAGCTGACAGAGATCGCCTCGCTCAACAACCGGGTCTTCCGTACCTTGAGCTCTTCGATGTTGATTGCACCGGATGAATGGATTGTGCTCCGACCAGGTGATGGGGAGATTTCAGGCGTCTATTTGTTTGTTGACCAATATTCAGCCCCTCTAGAGGAGGTTAAGCAGATTGAATTTCGGATTGCCGAAGAGCGGATTCATTTTGCACGTTACCGTCATTTACACTTTTGGAACCGTGTCAAGACAAGCTTTATTGGTTAGCACTGCATAGGACACAAGGAAGGAATGAAGCACTGTGTTATCTTTTGAATGGACGGTCCACCAAGACATGTATGTTCGTACTTTTTTGCGGGGGAAGGGGATTTCGCGCCGTCTCCTAGCTCGGATTAAATACCATGGCGGGGAGGTCCTCTTGAATGATGAGCCCCGTTATGTGGGGACCCAGGCCGTGGTGGGTGATCGGATTAAAGTCTTAATCCCAGATGAAGGGAAGCAGGAGGAGATTGAGGGGATGCCAGGGCCCTTGGAAATTCTCTTTGAGGATGACCATTATTTGGCTGTCAATAAGCCGGCCTATTATACTTCGATTCCTTCTTTCCATAATCCCCAGGGGTCGATGGCGAATATCTTGAAGGCCTATTACCAAGCACAGAATTATGATAACCAGGTCATCCATGTCGTGACACGCTTGGACCGAGATACCAGCGGCGTGATGCTTTTTGCCAAGCACCAATTTGCTCATTCGCTCCTGGACCAGAGCTTGCGTCAGGGCGGGATTGATAAGCGTTACTGGGCCTTTACCCCTGACCCTCTGCAGCCCAAGGACCAGGGTTTTATTGAAGCGGGCATTGGTCGGAAGCCGGGCTCGATCATTGAACGTCGGGTTGACCCAGACGGTAAGCCGGCCTTAACGGAATACCAGCTCTTGCGGGAGACGGCAGCTGGTTACCTCTATGGGGTCCGCCTCCATACCGGGCGCACCCATCAGATCCGTGTCCACTTTGCCTATGCGGGAGCGCCCTTGTATGGTGACAGCCTATACGGCGGAGACCTGGCAGCCGGTCTTGACCGCCAGGCCCTCCACTGCCGGAGCTTATCCTTCAACCACCCCTTGACCGGCGACCACTTGCAGATTATTGCCCCTTTAGCTGATGAATTGTCGGATTGGCAGACGCGTTATTTTGAAGACCAAGAGAAAGAGTGTGAAGATGGTAGATAAAAAAGAAGTCCAAAACGCTGAAAATCCTGAAATCTATGAAAGTCAACAAATGACCGATGAAGAGGTTTTTGAAGGGGTCATGGCCTGTTTGAGGCGAAATGACCGGGTGGCTTTTCGTGAAGAATTCTTCAAAAACCATACCTTTGTTCAAGCTCAGATTTATTTGAATTTGGAATTTGCTGACCGCCAGCTCGTCCATGAATTCCTGGAGCCCCAGGAGCTGGCTGAAATCTATGATATTATCGATGATGAAGATGAAAGCCTGATCTTAGCCTTCCTGAATGAAATGAATGACGAGTATTCGGCAGTGGTCCTGGGCGAGATGTACACCGATAATGCTGCGGATATCTTGAATGACCTGAAACCGGAGAAGATGCGAACCTACCTGCGCCTGATGCCTAAGGTGCGAGCGGATGAACTTAAGGTCCTGATGAATTATGGGGATGAAACGGCCGGGGGGATTATGACCACGGAGTTTGTCTCGATTAAGGCCAACCAAACCATCCGTTCAGCTATGACCCTGCTTCGGGCCAAGGCCGAAAATGCGGAGAGTATCTACTATCTCTATATTGTTGACGATGATAACCGCTTAGTGGGCGTTCTCTCCCTGCGTGACCTCATCCTCAGTGAAGGCCATGTCCTAGTCTCTGATGTCATGTCTAGCCGGGTGATCTCGGTGGATGTCGATGAGGAGCAGAGCCAGGTGGCCCGAACCATTAAGGACTATGACTTCTTCGCCATTCCGGTGGTGGAAGCAACCGGCGAATTGCTGGGGATTATTACCGTTGATGATATCCTCGATGTTATGGATGACGAAGCCATGGCCGATTATTCTGGTCTGGCAGGGGTGGACGTGGATGAGCAGTATGAGAGTCCATCCAAGTCTGCCAAGTCCCGGTTACCCTGGTTGATTACCTTGCTTTGCCTGGGTATGGGGACATCGAGCTTGATTAGCCAATTTGAAGGCATGATTTCAGAAGTCGCTACCTTGTCCCTCTTTATCACCCTGATCACAGGGACGGCAGGGAATGCGGGGACCCAGTCCTTGGCCGTGGCGGTTCGCAAGCTTGCCTTGCCTGATGACCAGTCGACCTCGCTTTTTTCGATGATTATGCGAGAAATTGTAACGGGGCTCCTCTGTGGGGCGATTACAGGTCTGACCATTATGTTGATTGTTGGTTTCTGGCAGTCTAACTTTGTCTTAGGGGCTGTGGTTGGAATTGCTATGCTCTGTGCCATTACTGTAGCCAACTTAGCGGGGAGCTTGATCCCCATCTTAATGGACCGTTTAGGCTTCGATCCCGCCGTTGCTTCGGGTCCCTTTATTACGACCTTGAGTGACTTGACTTCGGTATTAATTTACTTTACGATCGCGGCGCAATTCCTGCCTTTGTTGATGTAATTATCGAGCTAAGACCGGAAACTTGATTTTAGTTTATAAATAGATTAAAATAGTGATAGTTTAGTGATATCAAGATTAAAGCGAAGAACAGATGAGTAGATGGTGGCGCGGCACAGAGAATCCGGTAAGCTGAGAACGGATGCGTTGAAGCGATTGAATATGGTCTGTGAGCAGGGAAGGATAGAATAAGCCGTATTTAGGCTCGTGAGTCCTTCTGTTTAGTGCCCATTAAAGCACTGCCATAGCTTATGGCGAATGAGGCAGGCTGTCTAAGCCTGTAAACTAAGGTGGTAACACGTTATCAACGTCCTTACAGTGGAGTACTGTAGGGACGTTTTTATTTGATAGGAAGCTCAAAAAGCTGCTCGGATGTTTAGCCTGGCTAGCTAGTGGTTAAAGAATAGTTTTCATATCAATGACTTGTGAGCAGTAGCAACGTTTCGAATGATATTAGGAGGTTGAGGATATGCCGATTAAAGTTGCGGGTAATTTACCAGCGATTCACCGTTTAGCAGAGGAAAATATTTTTGTTATGAATGATCGACGGGCGGAGATGCAAGACTTCCGTACCCTTGAAATTGTGATTGTGAATCTGATGCCGACTAAGGAAGCGACCGAAGAGCAGCTGCTCCGTCTATTGAGTAACTCGCCCTTGCAGGTCAATATCACTTTTCTTCATACGGCTAGTCACACTTCTAAGCATATTTCGGAAAAGCACTTGCGAACTTTCTATCGGACTTTTGAAGATATTAAGGACCGTTACTTTGATGGGATGATCATTACAGGGGCGCCGGTGGAGACCATGCCCTTTGAAAAAGTCAATTACTGGGAAGAGCTTGAGGCCATTATGAATTGGAGTGAGGGCCATGTCTTCTCCACCATGCACATTTGCTGGGGAGCCCAGGCTGCCCTTTATCATCATTATGGGATCAATAAGTTCCCTCTTAAGGACAAGCTATTCGGTATCTACGAGCAGCGGCTCAATGACCGGGAAAATAGTCTGGGACGGGGCCTGGATGATGTCTTCCTCATGCCCCATTCCCGGCATACGGAAGTTCGTCGTGAAGATATTGAAGCACAGGATGAGCTGGAAGTTCTCGCTTATTCGGAAGATGGCAGCGTGAGTGTCGCCTACAGCAAGGACCAGCGCTTTGTCTTTATTTTTGGCCATGTGGAATATGATGCTGATACCTTGGACAAGGAATATCGCCGCGACCTTGACGCAGGCAAGACTATCCAAATGCCCCGTAATTATTATCCACACGATGATCCCAAGCAAGCTCCGCTATTGAAGTGGCGGACAGCTGCCAATATGCTCTTTAGCAACTGGCTGAACTATTATGTCTACCAAGATACGCCATTTGTTATTGAACAGATTCCGGAGAAATGGCGGGTTGAGAAATAGAGAGTGTTCCAAAAGTCGGTCAGACCAGACTTTTGGAACAGGTTTTTGAAAAAGTTCGCTATTTAAGGGATAGGGTCTACTAAATGTCAACGGAATGAAATCAACACAAAAAGGAAGCCTACTTTTGGCTTCCTTTTTATGTATCGATTTTTACCTTTAGGACAGGTTAAGCAAGTGTTCGATCTCGGAACCACTCTCTTCAATGGACTTGTATTCAATGGAGATTTCCTGGACGCCGAGTTCTTGGTAGATGGACCGAGCATGTTGGAGTTCGTGCTTGATACGGTCTAGCTGGCTATAAGGGGCCTCCCCGGTTAAGCCCAGGTCTTTCAAGCGGTGGGTACGCACATTGAGGATGTAGCGCGGGGAAGCAATCAGACCAAAGACTTTCTTAGGGGGAACTTGACGGAGGGTTTCCGGGAGCTAAACTTCTGGCATGAGAGGGAAGTTGGCAACCTTCCAGGAATGGTTAGCCAGGTACATGGAGAGGGGCGTTTTACCCGAGCGCGAAACACCGAGCAGGATAATATCTGCTTCAAGCAGGCTCTTCTGACTGAGCTTGCCGTCGTCATGCTTGATGGCGTATTCCATGGCGGCCATGCGGTTGAAGTAATCTTGGTTGACCCGGCGCTGGGCCCCGATTTCTTGGCTCGGCGCTAACTGGGTGGTCTGGGTGACTTGGTCAATCATCTCCTGCATAAAGTTGACATAAGCCAGACCCTGGTCTTGGGCAAAGTTGCGGGCACAGTGGTCGAGCGTTTGATTCACAAAGGTGGCGGCCAAAAGAGCCTCTTCTTTCTTAGCGTCTTCCAGAATGGGGAGAAGGTCTTCTGTCTCCTGGATGAAGGGGTAGCGTTTAACCTGGGGCTTGAGACCGTGCTGGAACTGGGCAAGAACAGCTTGGGCCATGAGGCGGGCGCTTTCGCCAACAGCATCTGATAGGATATAGATATTTTTGTGAATCATAAATCTTCCTCGCTAACTAGGGATTGAACAAATAAACGGACAAGCTGGGTTTTGGATAGTTTTCCCAAAATTTTAAAGTGTTCTAGGTCTTCGACCACGGGCAAGGAGTCCACCTCGTGTTTAACTAGGATTTTGGCCGCTTCGATGAGGGGGGTATCCGCACGGGTGACCAGAATATTGGGCATCCGGGTCATAATGACCGCTAGAGCCGTTTGACCTTGGTCGCCTCCCGAAAGGCTGGCCCTCAGGAGGTCCTTGCGCGAGACAATCCCTAAGAGCTCCTGGTCTTCGGGAAGGCTCACATAGAGCGAACCGGAATCATAGAGGAAGAGCAGGGTGATTGCCTCTTGGACGGAACTATCTGGGCTCACTTGGATAGCAGACCCCATCACATCCGCCACTGTCAAGTCAGCAAATTGGTCGGACCAGAGCGGTTCAACATTTTGCCCGGTATAGAAGTAACCAATTTTTGGTTTAGCGTCTAGTATCCCGACCATGGTGAGGACAGCTAGGTCGCTACGCAGGGTAGACTTGGTGAGCTGGAAATGGTCAGCAATGGCATCAGCTGTGATGGGCTGTTTCTTCTTGACAATGCGGATAATTTCCTCTTGGCGTTGGCTAAATTTCATGCATCTTCCTCAATTTCTAATTCTTAGCGACGACAAATGGTTAGGGCCGGTTGCGAAGACTGGCCTGGGCGGCTGCTAATTGGGCAATGGGGAGACGGAAGGGCGAGCAGGAGATATAGTCGAGTCCAATCGCATCAAAGAAGGCGATGGAAGCGGGATCTCCTGCGACTTCGCCACATACCCCAATCGGAATATCAGCTTTAGCGGACCGGGCTTTTTGACAAGCAAGTTTGATCAAGGCTCCCACGCCTTCCAGGTCGAGACTTTGGAAGGGATCCTTGGCTAGGGTGCCATCTGCCAGGTATTGGTGGATAAACTTGCCAGCATCGTCCCTGGAATAACCAAAAGTCATTTGGGTCAGGTCATTAGTCCCAAAGCTCATAAAGTCGGCATCCAGGGCAATTTGGTCAGCCGTTAGACAAGCCCTTGGAATCTCTATCATTGTACCAATTTTATAAGATAAAGTCATCTGGTGTTCAGCTAGATAGCGGTCTGCTGTTTCCTCTAGTCTTTGTTTTAAAAGCTGTAATTCTTTGCCTAGGCTAACCAGGGGAATCATGATTTCCACTTTTAAGTCCTGGCCACCGGCTTCTTGGCTGGCCAGAGCACCAGCTAGGATGGCGTGAACTTGCATTTCATAAAGTTCGGGATAGGTCATGGCGAGCCGGCAGCCCCGGTGACCCAGCATCGGGTTAACTTCCTTCAATTGTTGGATCCGGTCCTTGAGTGCTTCTTCAGAGAGTTCAAGCGACTGCGCCAGGCTTTGGATTTCTTGTTCATCCTGGGGCAGGAATTCATGGAGGGGTGGGTCCAGTAAGCGGATGACCGTTTTTTGCCCCTGGCTGAGGTCAAAGATAGCTTTGAAGTCTGCTTCTTGGTAGCCGGCAATTCTCTCTAGTGCCGCATGGCGGTCGTCGTTGTTAGAAGAAAGGATAAAGCGGCGAATTTCTAAGAGGCGTTCAGCCTGGAAGAACATGTGCTCAGTGCGCACGAGACCGATCCCTTGTGCCTTGAAGGCCAAGCCTGTCTGGATGTCTTGGGGATTTTCAGCATTCATGCGAACGGCTAGGCGGCTCTCTTCACGGGCCCAGGTCATTAAGGCTTCAAAGTCAGCTCCGGCCTTGCTGGGGCTGCTTGGAACTTGGCCCAGGTAGACCTTGCCTGTATTGCCGTCGACGGATATGCTATCACCTTCGTGGAGCAAACGGTCGCCGCAGTGGAGAAGGCCTTGACCTTCATCAACGCTTAAGTCGTGGCATCCGGTCACGCAGCACTTGCCCATGCCGCGAGCGACAACCGCTGCGTGGGAGGTCATGCCACCATGGCAAGTGAGGATAGCTTGGGCAGCCGTCATGCCTTCAATATCTTCGGGCGAGGTTTCTTGACGGACGAGGATACAAGCTTTGCCAGCTTCGGCCCAGGCCTTGGCCTTGTCTGCCGTGAATACAATCGCCCCACTGGCTGCTCCTGGGCTGGCTGCTAGTCCAGCTTCTGATAGGAGTTCTGCCTGGCTTAAGTTTTCTTCTGTAAAGCTAGGGTGGAGCAATTGGTCAAGGCTCTTGGCGTCAACTTGTTGGAGGGCTTGGGCCTTGGTGATGAGTCCTTCCTTGACCATATCTACCGCAATTTTAACCGCAGCCTTGGCGGTCCGCTTTCCATCCCGGGTTTGGAGGAAGTAGAGCTTGCCTTCCTCGATCGTAAATTCGATATCTTGCATATTATGGTAATGGGCTTCGAGTTTATTCGCTAAGCTTTCAATTTCTTGGTAGATCTGAGGGGCATGCTGGTTGATTTCATCGAGGGCTTGGGGTGTCCGGATGCCGGCTACCACGTCTTCCCCCTGGGCATTGACTAGGAATTCGCCAAAAAGGGCCTTTTCCCCTGTTGCAGGATGGCGGGTGAAGAGAACGCCAGTGCCTGAATGAGGTCCTAGGTTACCAAAGACCATCTCTTGGATGTTGACGGCTGTGCCCAGGTCATCTGGAATATCGTGAAGCTGGCGGTAGACGCGGGCTCGCTTATTGTTCCAAGATTTAAAGACAGCTTCGACAGCATCATAGATTTGTTGGTGGACATCTTGGGGGAAGGGAAAGTTCAATTCTTCTTGGTAGATGGCTTTGAAGTCTTCCACTAAATCTTTTAGAGCCTGGCTACTGAGCTCGTAATCGGCAGTGACCTTTTCTTTGCGGCGGGCCTGGCTGAGTCGGTCTTCAAATAATTGACTGTCCAAGCCGTAGACCACATCGGCGTACATCTGTAAGAGCCGCCGGTAGCAGTCATAGGCGAAGTGTGGGTTATCCGTCATTTGGGCTAAAGCCTCCACATTCTCGTCGTTTAAGCCCACATTCAGGATGGTATCCATCATCCCTGGCATGGAGATTTTGGCCCCACTGCGGACAGAAACCAGTAAGAGTTGGTCTTTTTGGTTAAATTGTTTGTGGGTTTGTGCTTCCAAATCTTGGATGGCTTTTTGAATATCCGTTTTAAGGTCAGTACTCAGACCCTGCTTAGGATCTTTGAGATAGGCGAGACAAGCTTGGGTCGTGATGGTAAAACCTTGGGGAACAGGGAGTCCCAAACGACAGAGTTCGGCCAAGTTAGCTCCCTTGCCGCCCAGTAAATCGCGCATTCCAGCATGACCTTCTGTGAAAGCATAAACATTTTGTGACATAATAGCCTCCTTTGACTGCTAAGTGATACGTCACAAATATTATATAATGCATCATATACAATTGCAAGCGCTTCTTTTGATTGTGAATAGCTACTTAGGGAGCGGAATAGCTTTTAAAATGCAAATCTATGAAGGATAAATTCTTTTTTTTCACAAATATTTTATGTGATATTAGAGCTTATATATTATATGTGATGCATTATAGATGAAAATATATCCTCAAAGAAAAAACAGGAAAGCAGTCAGTTTAACTGTTTTCCTGTTCTTTCTATTTTTCAGCTAAGGAGAGGCGCATTTGCAGGTGGGGGATGCCGGCTTCCTCAAAGTAGTCCCCTTCCCCTTGGTAACCACATAGCTGGTAGAAGTTCTCGCGACCGGCTTGGGCATGGAGGATGAGTTCTTTAAAGCCTTGTTCTTGGCTATAAGCTTGGCATTCAGCCATCAGTTCTCGCCCAATCCCATGGTCTCTCTGGGCCTTCAAGACAGCGACGCGTTGGACCTTGGCCGTCTCTTCGGAGAGGGGAAGGAGCCGGGCACAGGCTAAGGGCTCACCAGCTCGATAGGCCACCAGGTGTCGGGCAACTTCTTCCTTATCATCGATTTCCAGTGCGGGGTCGATCCCTTGTTCACCGATAAAAATAGCTTTGCGGATCGCCAGGGCATCCTGGTAAGTTTGGGAGTTGAGGTCTTGGGTCCATTTAAATTTCATGCGCATCTTTCCTTTTTTGCTTAATTCTAGCACTAAAGCTTTGGGTAAAGCTAATAAAATATCTAGCGACTAATATTTTACTTGCTTGGAAGTTATGATAGAATGAGGGGATGTAAAAAACAGTTAGCGTTAAATATAAAGGATGAAGAAGATGAATCTTAAAGAAGAAGTTCAAAAACGGCGCACTTTTGCCATTATTTCCCACCCGGATGCGGGGAAAACAACGATTACTGAGCAGCTCTTACTATTCTCTGGGGCCATCCGTCAAGCTGGGACCGTCAAAGGGAAAAAGACTGGTCAATATGCCAAGTCTGACTGGATGGATATTGAGAAGAAACGGGGAATTTCCGTTACTTCTTCCGTTATGGAGGTCGATTATGATGGTCACCAGGTCAATATTGTAGATACCCCTGGGCACGAGGATTTCTCTGAAGATACTTACCGGACGTTGATGGCTGTGGATGCGGCTGTCATGGTGATCGACTCAGCTAAGGGGATCGAACCCCAGACTAAAAAACTTTTCCAAGTTTGTGCCATGCGGGGCATTCCTATCTTTACTTTTATGAATAAGTTGGACCGTGATGGCCGTGAGCCCATGGACTTGGTGGCCGAACTGGAGGATATCTTAGGGATTGATGCCTATCCAATGAATTGGCCAATCGGCATGGGCAAGAGCCTGGAAGGCATTTATGATATCTATAATCAACGGATCGAGCTCAACCATCCAGAAGCGGAGGATCCTTTCCTCGCCTTGGATGAATCCGGCGATCTCGCCCAAAGTCATCCGATCCAGTCTTCTATTTTCTACGAAGAAGCCTTGGAGAATGTCCAATTGCTCCAGGAAGCTGGCAATGACTTTGATAAGGAAGCCATCCTTAACGGGAAGCTGACTCCTGTCTTCTTTGGCTCTGCCCTGACCGGTTTTGGCGTCCAAACCTTCCTGGATAGCTTTGTTGACTTCGCGCCAGCACCGGGTCCAGTGGAGACTCAGAATGGCGAAATGGTCAGTCCCTTAGATCCAGAGATGTCTGGTTTTATCTTCAAAATCCAAGCTAATATGGATCCCCGCCACCGTGACCGAATTGCCTTTGTACGGATTTGTTCGGGGAGTTTCGAAGAGGGGATGACCGTCAAACTGGCCCGCAATGATAAGAAGCTGAAACTCAATAATACGACTCGCTTTATGGCCGACAGCCGGGAGAACGCGAGCGAAGCGGTTGCAGGAGACATTATCGGTCTCTATGACACGGGGAATTTCCAGATCGGAGACTCTATTTATGCAGGCGGCCAGAAGGTTCAGTTCAAGCCCCTGCCCCAGTTTACGCCAGAGCTCTTTATGAAGGTGACACCCAAGAATGTGATGAAGCAAAAATCCTTCCACAAGGGGGTTGAGCAGCTGGTCCAAGAAGGCGCCATCCAGCTCTATAAGACTTGGTTTACCGAAGAGTATATCCTTGGCGCTGTGGGTCACTTGCAGTTTGAAGTCTTTGAAGACCGCCTGAAGAACGAGTACAATTCAGAAGTTATCATGTCCTCTATGGGGTCTAAGACCGCGCGCTGGATTGACGAAGACGACCTCGACCCGAATATGTCATCGAGCCGAAACCTGCTCTGCAAGGACCGCTATGGCCAGCCTGTCTTCCTCTTTGAAAACAATTTCGCTGAGCGCTGGTTCCAAGACAAGTATCCGGATGTCGAATTGAAGAGCTTGCTTTAAGAAAAAATTTTAACAATCAAAAAGTGCAGTCCCAAATTTTCAGGACTGCACTTTTATCTTTTGAACTTATTCAGTTTCTCCGTCATCACTCGCACTATCAGTACCTGATTCCGAGTCAGACGTATTATTTTCCTCCAGGTCACTGACGGTAATCTTCTTGTCACCATCGAGGTCAAAGCTGATTTCCTTCAGGTCTGGGTGCTTGAGGTAGGCATCCGCGATTTGGTCTTCAATATGTTCTTGGAGAACACGGCGGAGGGGCCGAGCACCGAGTTTAGGATTATAACCCAGTTCCACGAGTTCATCCTTGGCTTCTGGACTCACTTGGACCTGAATGCCTTGACCTTTGAGCAAGTTGTTCATTTCTTTGATCATGAGGTCAATAATGACAATGAGCTCTTCTTTAGTCAATGGTTCAAATTCGACAATGGCGTCGAAGCGGTTAAGGAATTCCGGCTTGAAGTAGTCGTCCAGCTTGTCGAGAACCGTCTTGGTCTTACCTTGCTGGCTGGCGGCGAAACCGACGCTGGATTCGACACCGGCTGATCCCGCATTAGAAGTCATAATGATGATGGTATCTTTAAAGGAAACCACCCGACCTTGGGAATCAGTCAGTCGGCCGTCATCCATGATCTGCAAGAAGAGGTTGAGGACATCGGGATGGGCCTTTTCAATCTCGTCGAGAAGGATCAGGGAGTAAGGGCGGCGCCGGACTTGTTCGGTTAAGCGACCAGCTTCTTCGTAGCCTACATAGCCAGGTGGTGAACCAATCAGCTTGCTGACACTATGTTTCTCCATGTATTCACTCATATCAAAGCGTACCATGGCATCCTTGCTACCGAAGAGTTCGCGGGCGAGTTGACGGGCAAGTTCTGTCTTCCCAACACCAGTCGGTCCCACGAAGAGGAAGCTACCGATCGGACGTTCACCAGCAGTCAAGCCAACCCGGTTGCGTCGGATAGCCCGACTGACAGCTTCAATCGCTTCATCCTGGCCGATGACACGGGACTGTAAGTTTTCCTCTAAGTTGATGAGCTGGTTTTGTTCTTGCTCTTGGAGGTCAGAGACAGGGATGCCGGTCTTTTCTTCCACAATGGATTGAATGTCTTCGACTTCCACCCGGGGACGTTTTTCAGGGACATCTACATGGTTGTCGCGCATTTCTTGGTATTTGGCTAATTGGTCCCGGTAATATGCCGCTTTTTCATAGTCTTCGGCTTCGGTTGCCATTTGCTTCAGGTCATTCAATTGCGTAATTTGCTTGTCGAGCGATTCCAAGTCCACAAAAGGAATGGTAAGATTCTTACGCGACCCAGATTCATCTAAGAGGTCGATGGCCTTGTCCGGGAGCTGACGGTCAGTGATGTAGCGGTCAGATAGGCGGACAGTGGCTTCAATGGCCTCTGGGCTGTAGATAACATTGTGGTACTTCTCATACTTATCCGTAATGCCCTGGATAATTTCAAGGGTTTCTTCCACCCTTGGTTCTTCCACATAAACGGGTTGGAGGCGACGGGCGAGGGCCCCATCTTTTTCGATTTGGCGGAATTCATTGAGGGTGGTAGCCCCAACTAATTGGAGCTCACCCCGAGCTAGGGCTGGCTTGAGGATATTGCCTGCGTCCATGGAGCCTTCAGCACTACCGGCACCGACAATTTCATGAATTTCATCAATGAAAAGGATAATGTCATCATTGGCACTGACTTCTTGGATTAATTGTTGCATTTTTTCCTCGAATTGCCCGCGCACGCCAGTTCCTTGGACCAAGGAGGCCACATCTAAGGAAATCACTTCCTTATTTTGAAGTTTTTCAGGGACTTCCTTGGCCACAATTTTTTGGGCGAGGCCTTCAACCACCGCCGTTTTCCCAACACCGGCTTCTCCGATTAGGACAGGATTGTTTTTGTTCCGACGGTTGAGGATTTCGATCACTCGGCGAATTTCATTGTCGCGTCCAATAATGGGATCGAAGTGGTCATTCTGAGCTAGGTCCGTCATATTCGTGCCATAAGTTGACAGCAGGCTCTGTTCATTATTGGTACTTTGCCCTTGACCAGCGGTGAAGTTAGCAAAAGGATTCTCTCCCTGTTTAGAAGAGGCTTGGAAGCCTGCCGGGTTCTGGCGGAGACTTCTAAAAATACTATCAAGGTCATTCCAGGGGAGGTCTTGGTTTGGCTTATCTTGTTTATAGTTTTCTTGGGAGCCGCCATCATTGATGACTTCGCGATAACAATGTTGGCAGAGGTTGATGGCTTGGCGCTTGCCGTTAACATTGGCATACATATGGATCGCGGCTTGGCGCTTGCCACAGCGTTGACAAATCATAGGGTCACTCCTTTATCTTTACAAATACTTGGTCAAGTACCTAGTCAAAATATCTTGACCAATACTGACTATACCCATATTATACATTGACCTTTACTGACTTTCAAGTCTTAAGCCTTAAATTTATCCCGGTAAGTGTACAAATTATCTGAAAAAAATAAAGATGTGAATCTGCTAAAAATTTAAGCAAAGACTTGCATAAAAAAACTGATAGCGGTATCATATGATTAAGTAATCTTTACCACAGGGCCTTGTTTCAAGTGCGCAAACGTGGTAAATTATTATTTAGGAGTATGTTCATCTCTCTTGAGTTTGAGTATTCTGCTACGAAGTGAAGTCAATAATATAGATTAAGGAGATATTTATTATGCAAAAAGAAACTTTCAATATTACTGCTGAAACTGGTATCCACGCACGTCCAGCTACTTTATTAGTTCAAACTGCTAGCAAGTTTGAATCTGAAATCAACTTGGAATATAAAGGTAAATCTGTTAACCTTAAATCCATCATGGGCGTTATGTCTTTAGGTGTTGGTAAAGGCGCAGATGTTGAAATTACTGCTGAAGGTAGCGACGAAGAAGAAGCTATCGCAGCCATTAAAGAAACGATGTCAAACGAAGGTTTGTCTGAATAATAAAAAACTTTCATTAACCGGTGCTCGCACCGGTTATTTTTTTGCTCCTTTATAAAAATTGAGAGTGTGACAAAAGTCATTTAGGCCTGGATTACTTCACGACCGATGTCAGGTCTGACTTTTGGAACTGTTTTTGAAAAAGCTCCTTTTTTAAGAGGCTGGGGCTTTTATCCCATCCTCTTCGACCTCACAAACTCTATCCATTCAATTCAACTTTTATCGCAAGACCTTTTTTCTTAATTTCTAATAATTTAGGGATTTTTTCATGCATTGTTCGAGAAGTCTCTAGGAGACTATGCTAGAATAAAGTAGGACGCTAGAGGAATGGATAGCTCTGGCTAAGAAATTTAGAATAATTGTTCACAGAAGCAAGGATTTAGTGTACAATTTTAGCTAAGTTACTTTATATTTAATAGGGTAATTTGGGATATAGTGAAAGGAGTTTTCTTATGAAAACATCACAGTTAAAAGCGATTCTTAACCGTTTAGAAGCGATGACGGCAGATGATTCTGAGATTGAGGTAAGACGTTTCGAATTTGAAGGTCAGGAACGCTGCCAAGTTCGTTATGATCGTGAAACTGAGAGCTTTGAATTGCATGACCATACAATTAATGAAAGCTTCCAATTTGACGATATTGACTTAGTTGCCATTGAAATCTTTGAATTGTTGCAATAGAACGAAATCCGATTATCGGCAGTTAACTGCTGAAACGCTGGGTCGTGTTTGGCACGGCTCTTTTTTTGAAGCGGATAAGGAAGGGTGAAGAGCGGTAGTGAATGCATTGAACTTGGATAAGCTGGCAGATAGACTAGCTGAAGCAGATGAAATTGTGGACTTGAATTGGCCGGGAGCTCTGGAAGTTAAGCAAATTAGCTATGATTCCAGAGAGGTTGAGCCGGGCTGCTTGTTCTTTTGTAAGGGGGCACATTTTGATCCGAAATTTCTTGACCAGGCTAAGGCCAAGGGAGCGGTCGCTTATATAGCGGAAGATCATTATCCCCAAGTTGACCTTCCTTACTGCCAGGTGCGCGATGTCCGGCGGGCGATGCCCTTAGTGGCTGACGCTTTCTATGGGGCTCCCTACCAGGCCTTTGACTTGATTGGGATTACGGGAACCAAGGGCAAGACGACGACCACAGCCTATCTCCATGCCATCCTCGATGCCTACCAGGAGGACCAGGGCAAGCCAGCAACAGCCTTCCTCTCCTCTAATCGTTTCGATGATGGGATTGATCGGGGGGCTTCCCAGCTAACGACGCCGGAATCCTTGCCCTTGTTTAAGCACTTCGACCATGCCCGTCAGAGCCAGCGCGATTTCATGATTATGGAAGTATCCAGCCAGGCCTTGAAGTATCGTCGGGTGGATCAAGTTGTATTTGATGTGGCAGCCTTTTTAAATATTTCAAGGGACCATATCAGCCCTAATGAACACCCTAATTTTGAGGATTATTTTGAAAGTAAGCTTAAAATTTTTGACCGGGCCAAGTGTGCCGTTCTCGCTAAAGATAGCGACCACTATGACCGTATTCTAGACCGTGCCCAAAGGAGTCCTGAAGTCGAAGAAATTATTACAGTAAGTCTCAATGATGCGAGCGCTGATTATTATGCGACAGATATCCAGGCGCAAACGGATGGCCAGCGTTTTACCCTCCACGATCCGGAAGGCCAGGAAGAAATGACCATGAGCATGCAGGGAATCTTCAATGTAGAAAATGCCCTGGTCGCTATCGCAATCGCCCGCCATTACGGTGTTCCTTATGCCTTGATTAACCAAGCCTTGGCTCAAATTAAAGCACCAGGACGCATGGAGGTCTTTCAGTCAGCTGATGGCCAGCTGAAGGCTATCGTGGACTTTGCCCACAATCTCTTGAGTTTTGAGCAGCTCTTTCACGCCGCTAAGCAGATGTTTCCTGACCACCGCTACCGGATTGTCTTTGGGGCACCGGGTAATCGCGGGATTGGTCGGCGCGAAGACTTGCCCCAGGTTGCTGCCCAGGAGGCGGACGCCATTTACTTGACCATGGATGATCCGGATACCGAGTCTGTTGAAGCGATCTGCCAAACTCTCCACCAACATGTCTTAGAGGCTGGTGGCCAGGCAGAGATTATACTGGACCGACCTCAAGCCATCCACCAAGCTTTTGTGGATGCAGCGGCTGACCAAGCGCCAAATGTAGTTCTTTTAGCCGGCAAAGGCGATGAATGTTTTATGAAGATTAATGGTAATAAAGAAGACTATTTAGGGGATGTGCACTATGCCCAGGCTGAACTGAAAGCCTATGATAAAGCGCAGTCAGCTTCTAAGTAAGAGAAAGAGGAGGTCCGAAAGATGGATAAACTATATATTGGATTACTAGGTTTAGGGACAGTAGGGGGAGGAACGGCAGAAATTATCCTCCAACACCAGGAGAAGATGCAAGCTATCCTCGGTAAGGAAGTTGTTGTGAAGGCGGCCTTGGTGAAGTCTGTGGATGAAGTCACTGGGCCTTTAGCTGAACAAATTCCTTTAACAGAATCGCTGGATGACATCCTAAATGACCCTGAAATTGCGATTGTAGCTGAATTGATGGGGGGGATAGATTTCCCTAAACACTGTATTGAAGCGGCCCTTAATGCCGGCAAGCATGTGGTGACAGCGAATAAAGACTTGATCGCTGTCCATGGTGCAAGTCTCAGTCACTTAGCCCAAGAAAAAGGCCTCGACCTTTATTACGAAGCGGCTGTTGCTGGGGGAATTCCTATTCTCCGTGCCCTATCTAATTCGCTTGTGGCTGATGAATTGGTCCAAGTGCGGGGCATCCTCAATGGAACCACGAATTATATCCTCAGCCGGATGACCCAAGAGGGGGCAGACTATGCAAGGGTCTTAAAGGATGCCCAAGAACTTGGCTTCGCAGAAGCTGATCCAACCGCTGATGTTGAAGGTCTGGATGCAGCCCGTAAGGTAGTTATTCTGACTAAGATGGCTTTTGGAGCTGAAATTAGCCTAGATGACCTTCCGATTCAAGGGATTAGTCAAATTAAACAAGCTGATATTCAAGTGGCTAAGCAGCTCGGTTATACCATCAAATTATTAGGTTCGACCTCTTGCCAGGATGGCCAGATTTATGCTGAAGTGGCTCCTACCCTTGTTCCTAATAGCCACCCCCTTGCTACGGTTAATGCAGAAATGAATGCTGTTTATACGGTTGGCCAAGCTAGTGGGGAATTGATGTTCTATGGTGCGGGGGCTGGCGCCTTACCAACAGGCTCTGCCGTCGTTGCTGATATTATTGCGATTGGTCGCAACATGAATGAAAGCACAGTTGGCGCACCTTTCGCCCGCTTTAACCGAGCAAGCACTTGGTCAAAAGCCAAGGATGTGACGGGACGGGCCTTCTTCCGCTTTAAATTGGTCAACCAAACTGGCTCTTTTGCCCGTTTGACGGAACTATTTGCCAAGGCGAATATCAGCCTTGCCCATGTCCTCCAATTACCTAGCGACAGTGAAGAAGCTGAAGTAGTTGTGGTGACGGATTTGATGACTATGGAAGAGAAGGCATATTTGCTCGAACTCGTTGAGGAAGCTAACCAGATGGCATGCGCTGCTTCTTATAATGTCTTAGACTAGGGGAGGCGGACGATGACACGTTTACTTGTACCTGCGACGTCAGCTAACCTGGGCCCTGGCTTCGATTCAATTGGTGTAGCGGTTAGCCTCTACTTAACCATGGATGTGTTAGAGCCGGCTGATGCTTGGTGGATTGACCATGACTTGGGCGATGACATTCCTCACAGTGAGGACAACCTGATCATCCAAACCATCCAAAAATTGGCGCCAGAAGTGCCTGCCCATAAACTCGCTATGCATTCCGATATTCCTTCAGCGCGTGGCCTAGGATCAAGTTCTAGCGCCATTATTGCAGGCATTGAACTGGCCGACCGTTTGGGACAAAAAGGCTGGTCAGAAGAAGAGAAGATTAATATGGCTAATGCTATTGAGGGACACCCGGATAATGTGGCCCCCGCTCTTGCAGGGGGCTTAGTGATAGGGGTGGCCTTGGAAGCCGATCGGGTCTTATGGACCAAGCATACCTTCCCCCACATTGCCTTCGTGGTGACCATTCCTAATAAGCAGCTCCTAACTAGTCAGGCAAGGGCTGTCCTCCCCAAACAATTGGACTTCGCCCAAGCCGTGAGAGCTAATGGTATCGGCAATGTCCTAGCCAGTAAGCTAGCTATCGGTGAATTGGAAGAAGCTGGCCATCTTATGGAGATGGACCTCTTGCATGAGACTTACCGTAGCCCCTTGGTTCCTGAACTTAAGCAAGTGCGCCAAGCCTTAGACGGACAGCCTGGTCTTTATGGTACTTACTTAAGTGGTGCCGGTCCAACGATCATGACCCTGGCCCATAAGGAAAATGCCGAAGACTTAGCTGACATACTCAGCCATGACATCCAAGATGCTCAAATTCGTGTACTGGACCTCGACGAAGAGGGGGCACGATGGCTAGATTAAATGAAAAAAAAGGCAGCCCACAGAAAATTTGCGGGCTGCCTTTTTAATCGCCTATTAAGTTTTACTTTAGGTATTTAGCGGCAGCTTGGTCGAGGATGAAGAGGGCATTGGGGTGGTTTTGGAGGATGCTGGCTGGCACCTCTTCGGTCACCGGCCCTTCTAATGCCGCTTGGACGATTTTGGCTTTTTCTTCACCGAAGGCCATGAGGATAACCTTGTCCGCCTTCATAATGCTCGCAATCCCCATGCTCAAAGCCTGGGTGGGGACCTCGTCAATGCTATCGAAGAAGCGTTGGTTAGCTTCGATGGTCGATTGGGTGAGGTCAACTAGGCGGGTTAAACTATCGAAAGGTGAACCTGGTTCATTAAAGCCAATGTGGCCATTGTGGCCAATGCCTAGGATTTGGACCTGGATGGGGTTTTGGTCAATAATAGCTTCATAGGCCTTAACTTCTGCTTGAGGGTCATCCGTACTACCGTCAGGAAGGTAGGAAGATCGGAATGGCTTGGCAGCAAAAAGTTCTTTTTGCATGAAATAATGGTAGGACTGGGGATGGTCAGCCGGCAGACCGTAGTATTCATCCAGGTTAATTGAAGTGGCCTGGCTGAAATCAAGATCAGATTCTCTGAGTAACTGGTAGAGTTTTTCTGGCGTTGAGCCGGTTGCTAAGCCAAAGACGGTCTGCGGATTAGTGCTGAACTCTTCCTTAAAAAGCTCAAATACGGCTTGTGAGGCAGTCTCTTTGTCGGCATATACTTGGTAGGGCATGTCTAAGTCCTTCTTTCTATTTTAAGCTTTAGGACTATTTTACCATGAATGCCGGTGAAAAAACTTTCATTCTGTAATTAAAGAAAAATTAGCGGGTTGAAAGAGCCTTGAATTTCTAGGGGGACAGAGTAAAATAAAGGTCAGTAATAAGCTCTGCCATGTGATAAGTGATCGGGGTAGATATGAGAAAGGAATGAACAGAGATGTCAGAAATTTACAGGGCCAAGCGGGTGATCCTCAGCCAGGAAGACCTAAGTGATGCCTATATTGAAGTAGCAGGCGGCAAATTCGTTGGCATTTACACTGAACTTGAGGAGGGGCGAGACTATGTGGACCTAGGGGAAGTCACCCTGGCACCGGGCCTCTTTGACCTCCATATCCATGGCTTCTTGGGCCATGATGTAATGGATGCAGATCCCCAAGGCCTAGCAGCGATTGCGGAAGGCTTATTGTCTTGTGGGGTCACTTCTTGGTTGCCAACGACCCTGACTGCACCGACGGAAGAACTCAACCAAGTTTGCCAGATGATTGGTGATACAGCACCTCACTTAAGTGGAGCTAGGGTTCAAGGAATTTTCCTAGAAGGCCCTTTCTTCACTGAGAAATACAAGGGCGCACAGAACCCTAATTACATGTTAGATCCAGAAATTGACCAGCTGAAAAATTGGCGGCAACTTTCCCAGGGCTTAGTTAACCGGATCGGGATTGCACCGGAACGTGAAGGGGCAGTTGACTTTGTCAAAGCTGCCAAAGAACTGGGCGTCCATGTTGGCTTAGGCCACTCTAATGCGACCTATGACCAAGCCAAGGCCTGCCATGAAGCGGGGGCTGACTTCTTTGTCCATACCTACAATGGCATGTCTGGTCTCCACCACCGCGAACCGGGTATGGTGGGGGCGGCGCTAAGCTTCAAGGAGGTTTATGCCGAACTCATCTGTGATGGTTACCATGTCCATCCGCGCGCTGCTCAAATTCTAGTCGACCAGCGTGGACCGAAAGAAAGCCTCCTCGTGACCGACTGCATGCGAGCAGGGGGCTTAGCAGATGGGCCTTCCAAGCTAGGTGAGTTTGAAGTCATCGTTAAAGATGGAGCGGCCCGCTTGAAAGAGGGAGGTAACTTGGCTGGTTCCATTCTAGAACTAAAGACAGCCGTTAAGCATGTGGTGGAATGGGGCTTGGCATCGCTCCCCGAAGCTGTCCGGATGGCTTCCTATTACCCAGCCAAGTCGCTAGGTTTGGAAAATGTGTGCGGTCAAATTAAGCCTGGCCTGGATGCGGACTTCATTATTCTGGACGAAAACTTGGATCTTAAAGCTACTTATCTTAAAGGGGAATGCCGCTACCAAGCCTAGCCTGACCGCCCTAAAAAGGAGCTCATTTATGATCATTTGCCTGATTTGTCTCGTCCTCGCCTTTGCTTTTCTCTATATTTATCGAAAGGTCAACCAGCGTCTCTACCGATCTGAACTGGCTGAGGACTTGGTATTTGACCTTGGACCTCGGGCTTACCGGCAGGCAGTCCAGGTGCGGGGGCAAGACCGGACTAAGCCCCTTATCTTATGGATCCACGGAGGGCCAGGTCTTCCTAATCCGGCGCTTACTTATAGCTACCAGGAAGCATTGGAAGACGATTTTATCATTTGCTACTGGACCCAGGCTGGATCTGGCCGATCTTACTACCTTAATCCGGACCGTTGTCAAGAGGGCCCCAGCTACCAGGAATTGGAAGGGAGCCTGGATGACTTAGTCGATAAACTTTGCCAGCGTTACGGTAAGGATAAGCTGATCTTGGTCGGCCATTCTTTTGGGTCCATCTTGGGTCTAGGCTATGCCAAGGCCCATCCAGGCAAGCTCTTAGCCTATGTGGGGATCAGTCAGATTACGGACATGATTGCCGGTAACTTCCTCATCTTGGATATGGCTGAGGGGGTCATCAACCGTCTTGGTGACCGCCAGGCCCTGGCTTCCTTGACCAAGGCCAAGCGAGCCACCCGCCATGCCCTTCAGTCTCGCTATATCGAAGCGAAGAACTATCTTAAGGTGGAGCGCTTGGCCCAAGATTATCTGCGGACGATTCCCTGGAAGGCCCAAGCAAAGGTTTTTTGGCAAGCTCTCAGCTCACCTGATCTAAGCTGGGCCGACCTGCGTTGGTACGGGCTTATGGCCTGCCAAGGGACGCGCTTTACCCAGATCCAAGCTGACCTGATGGAAGAGGCCCAGCGTATGGACTTAACAGCTATCGATCGCTTGGAGGTCCCCCTGCTCCTAGTCTCAGGAGCTCTGGACTGGCAGGCTCCCCTAGACCAAGTCTTTGACTTCTTTGACCAGGTCCAAGCTCCCCAGAAGGCTTTCCGTATTATCCCTGGAGCAGGCCACAGTCCCTTCCTCTCGCATGAGAAGCTCTTTAGCCATTGCCTGAAGGATTATTTATACTATCATTTGAAAGATTGAGGCTGAAATTTTCAGCCTCTTTTTACATAATTTTCTTTTTATGTCGAGCGATAAATGATTGATGGTGACCATAATTGACCAGTTAAGGGCTTTACTATCAAAAAAAGTGATCGAATATGATCGAAAATGATTGAAACGATCCTTCGAACATGATATTCTATTAATTGAGAGGGGGTGTTGAAAACGCTTGCGACAGAAAGAAGGCAACTCATTGTGGAGATGCTCGAGAAAGAGTCCCTAGTCAAGGTAACCAGTCTGGTTGACCAACTCGGGGCTTCTGAGGCGACCATCCGACGTGACTTATCCACTTTAGAAGATGAAGGGAAGCTAACCCGCGTTCATGGTGGCGCTAGACGGCATTATTCATTGGATAATGAGAAGTCACTCGACGAGAAGTTGACCCAACATATTGAAGAGAAAGAAGCGATTGCTAAGGCAGCAGCTGACTTGGTTCAAGATAAGGATATTATTTATTTAGATGCTGGGACAACCACCTTGCAGATGGTTCCCCATTTAGCGGGCCTCGATATTTTGGTGGTTACCAATGGAATTGAACAAGCCATGGCTTTGAATGCTTTAGCTATCGATACGATTATGTTGGGCGGTAATCTGAAAAAAAACACGCGGGCTGTCGTCGGTTCCCAAGCTTTTCAGCAACTTGCGAATTATCACTTTAACAAGGTCTTCATGGGGATCAATGCTATCCACCCCGATTTTGGCATGACGACTCCAGATATCGAGGAGGCTAATATTAAGCAAGAGGCGATCAGCCAAGGCGGCCAGGTGTATTTCCTCGCTGACAGCAGCAAATTGGACAAGATGTCTTTTGCCAAGGTAGCTGATGCGGACACAGGAATTGTGATAACGAGCGAGCTGAGCCCTGAGCTCAAGCAACAATGTAGCGAACAAATTAATTTAAGAGAGGTGAAGGGATGATTTATACAATTACTTTCAATCCGGCCGTCGACATGGTCTACCAGCTTGATCAATTAGTTGAAGGCGGATTGAATCGCTCAGCTGAAGAAAGCTATGTCGCTGGGGGTAAAGGGGTCAATGCGTCCATTCTTTTACGGCGCTTGGGTCATGAGAACCGGGCAACGGGCTTTCTAGGTGGCTTTACCGGTCAGTTCATTAAAGATGAGCTCCAAGCTGAAGGAATCGATCCTTATTTTATTGAGGTCGATGGCTTTACCCGGATTAATGCGAAGATCAATACCCGTCAAGCAACGGCAACAGAGGTTAACGGCGAAGGCCCTCAGATTCCACAAGCAAAACGCGAGGAACTGGCAGTCTTCTTCCAAAAAGAACTCCAGGCCGGTGATGTGGTTTTCCTAATGGGCAACAAGGCACCCGGGATGACAGCCGATGACTTCAAGAAAATTGCCGATATTTGCTTGGACAAGGGCGCGCGTTTTGTCTTAGACACTAACCGCGATCTCTTGCGTGCCTGCCTCGCTTCTAAGCCCTTCATTATTAAGCCGAATAATGAAGAGTTGAGTGAAATTTTCAATGTCAAGATTGAAAGTGTTGAAGACATCATCTACTATGCTAAGAAGCTTCAAGAGGAAGGCGCAGAGAATGTGCTGGTTTCCTTAGGGGCTAAGGGTGCCCTCCTGGTAGCAGCTAATGGGGAAGTTTACCAGTCAGACGTACCAAATGGCCAAGTGGTCAACCCAACTGGTGCTGGGGATTCCATGCTGGCTGGCTTTATGGCCAAGTACTTGGAAACAGAAGACTATGCCCAAAGCTTGCAACAAGGTGCGGCTTCTGGCTCTGCCACCACTTATTCCGCAGGGATTGCAACAGCCGATAAAGTTTATGCACTTTACCAAGAAATTAATGTCAAAGAAATTAAATAGAAGCATTTGAGGGGAGTTATTTATGGCATTAGCAGATTTATTTATCCAAGACGCAATGGACTTGGACTTACAGACAACAACGAAGACCGACACGCTCAAGCACCTGGCAGAAAAATTTGCCCAAGCTGGTGGCGTGACCAATGTCGATGAGTATGTGGCAAAATTAGAGGCCCGCGAAGAAATGTCAACCACTGGGGTAGGCGATGAGATCGCGATTCCGCATGCCCAACATCCTTCCATTAAGCAAGCAGCGGTTATCTTTGGCCGCAGCAAGGAAGGCATCGAATGGGAATCTATGGACGGGCAACCGGCTAAATTAATCTTCATGATTGCAGCACCTGAAGGCGAAGGCAATGAGCACTTACAAGCCCTCTCTAAATTATCTGGTGTCTTGATGAAACCTGAAGCCAAGGCAGCATTATTAGAAGCTGAAACAACTGCCGATGTGGTTGCTATCATGGACAAATTTGATCCGGATAAGGAAGAAGAGGCTGAAGAAGAGGAAGTGGAAGCCGCACCAGCTGTTGCTGATGACGATGTGTACATCCTAGCCGTTACTGCCTGCCCAACCGGGATTGCCCATACCTATATGGCCGAAGAAAAACTCAAACAGGCTGCTGAAAAAGCTGGCTACAAGATCAAAGTTGAAACCAATGGCCAGGGTGGGGTTAACCACCGCTTGACCAAGGCGGATATCGATGCAGCCACAGCTATTATTGTAGCTGCTGACCGTAAAGTAGAAATTAATCGCTTCGATGGTAAACCTGTCATCTTCCGTAAGGTAGCGGATGGGATTAATATGGCAGATGAATTGATTCGTCAGGCAGCAGAAGGGGAAGCGAAGACCTTCCATGCTAGTGAATCTACCCATGAGGAAGAGGAAGATTCAAGCAATGAATCACTCGGCCGTCAAATCTACAAGCACTTGATGAATGGGGTTTCCCACATGCTGCCATTTGTTGTGGCAGGGGGGATGTTAATTGCCATTTCCTTCTTCTGGGGGATTAATTCTGCAGACCCAGCAGACCCAAGCTTTAATGAAATCGCCCACTTCTTAAATACCCTAGGTGGTTTAGCCTTTGCCATGATGCTCCCAGTCTTGGCTGGTTTTATCGGGCAATCTATTGCTGATACGCCAGGTTTAGTTGTAGGGGCTATGGGGGGCGTCTTTGCCAATCCAGGGATCTTGACTGCCTTTAACCAAGAAGGCTACTTCGCCACTGCAGCGCCATCTGGCTTCTTGGGTGCTTTAGTTGCAGGTTTCTTAGCCGGTGGGATTATCTGGCTCTTGAAGAAAGCCTTCGCTTGGTTGCCTAAGTCCTTGGAAGGGATGAAACCAATCTTCATCTACCCACTCTTCGGTGTCCTGCTCATGGGCTTAGCCATGTTCTTTGTTGTCAATACGCCAATGGGCATGATCATGGATGCCTTAACCAATGGCCTGGCTTCTATTCCTAGCGAATTAGGGGTTGTCCTCGGCTTCATCGTCGGTGCCATGATGTCTATTGATATGGGCGGTCCTTTAAACAAGGCAGCTTATGTGACAGGGACAGCTTTAGTTACTCAGGCTAATGGGGCAGGTTCAGATGTTATGGCTGCCGTTATGGTCGGTGGGATGGTGCCACCAATGGCTATTGCTATCTCAGCAACCCTAAACCGTAACCTATGGCCAGAAGCCCAACGCAACTCAGCTATAGTCAACTATGTGATGGGGGCAGCCTTCATTACTGAAGGGGCTATTCCTTTTGCAGCCTCTAACCCAGTCCGCGTGATTCCTTCCTTAGCCATTGGGGCTGGGGTAGCCGGTGCCTTGAGCATGTTCTTTAACTGTGTCAGCTATGTACCACATGGTGGGATCTTTGCGGTATTGACCAATGGTGTGACTAACCCCGTTCAATATGTGATTGCTTGGTTAGTTGGTTCTGTAGTTGGGGCCTTACTCCTAAACTTCTTCCTCAAACGTGACCCAAAAGCTAAGTAATTCCTATGGGCTTTTATCGAAAGATATAGTAAAATAGATGTGTAAACGCATTAAAAAGCTTTTTAACTAAGGAGGACCTATGACCTTACAATTAACAGGTATTGCAGCAAGTGATGGGATTGCAATTGCCAAGGCCTACTCACTAGCTGAACCAGACTTAAGTTTCGAAGAAAAAACCATTGAAGATATCAAAGCCGAACAGCAACGCTTTGAAGCGGCTCGCTTAGAAGCCCGTCAAGAAATTGAAAAAGTTTATGAGTCAGCATTAGAAAATGTTGGACCAGAAGCAGCGGCTGTCTTTGATGCTCACTTACAGATGATCGATGACCCTGAATTTAACGGACAGATTACAGCTAAGATCGAGAGCGACCAAGTCAATGCTGAAGCGGCCCTACGCCAAGTGGCAGATTTCTTTATCCAAACCTTTGAAGCAATGGTGGATAACGCTTATATGCAAGAACGGGCGGCCGATGTCCGTGATGTTTCTAACCGGATCCTAGCTAAGTTATTAGGGGTGAACATCCCCAATGCAGCGACGATCGATGAAGAAGCCATTGTGATCGCCCGCGACTTAACCCCAAGTGATACGGCGCAATTGAACAAGCAATACGTGCTCGGTTTTGCGACAGACATTGGGGGCCGGACTTCTCACTCCGCGATTATGGCCCGCTCTTTAGAAATTCCTGCTGTCGTAGGGACAGCTAAGATTTCCCAATCCGTAAATGATGGCGATATCGTTGTTATTGACGGTTTAGACGGGGAAGTTATTGTTAACCCGACTGAAGAAGAACTCGCCACTTACCGTGAAAAGGCGGCTGCTTTTGAAGAAAAACGCAAGCAATGGGCACTCCTAAAAGATGCTGAAACCGTAACGAAAGACGGTCAACATTTTGAACTCTGCGCTAATATTGGGACCCCTAAGGATGTGGACGGGGCCCTCAATAATGGGGCAGAAGGGATTGGCCTCTACCGGACAGAATTCCTCTACATGGATTCTGATGAAATGCCAACAGAAGAGGCCCAGTATGAATCCTACAAGAAAGTCCTAGAAGCTATGGGCGACAAGGCGGTTGTGATCCGGACCATGGATATCGGTGGTGATAAGGAATTGCCTTATATGGACCTGCCTGAAGAGATGAACCCCTTCTTGGGCTACCGGGCCATCCGGATTGCCCTCGACCAAAAGGATCTCTTCCGCACCCAACTTCGGGCCCTGCTCCGTGCTTCAGCACACGGTCACTTGAAGATCATGTTCCCAATGATTGCTAGCCTGCAAGAGTTTCGTGAGGCTAAATCCTTCCTAGAAGAAGTGCGCCAAGAACTTGAAGGAGAAGGCCATGAAGTAGCTTCAGATATTGAAGTCGGTATCATGATTGAAATCCCTGCAGCAGCTGTTCTTGCTGACCAGTTCGCTAAGGAAGTAGACTTCTTCTCTATCGGGACCAATGACTTGATCCAATACACTATGGCAGCAGACCGGATGAATGAGCATGTGTCTTACCTCTACCAACCCTACAATCCATCTGTCCTTCGTCTGATCAAGCATGTGATTGATTCATCACATAAAGAAGGTAAATGGACCGGGATGTGTGGGGAAATGGCCGGCGACCAAATCGCTGCACCATTGCTCGTTGGTATGGGCTTGGATGAATTCTCCATGTCTGCTTCAAGCATCCTGAGAACCAAGGCCTTGATGGCGGAATTAGATACCAAGGAAATGGCAGCTCTGGCTGATAAAGCCTTAAATGAAGCTACAACAGCAGATGAAGTTGTGGCTCTGGTCAAGGAAGCTGTTAAAATTGATTAATTAGCGCCAATGCGCGAGAGGCTGGGACAAAAGTTCCAACCTCTTTTTAAATAGCGAACATTTTTCAAAAACCTGCTCCAAAAGTCAGGCCTGACATCCACTTCACGAACTATGAGAAATCGTTGATAAAAGTTTTCTCATAGTTCGCTCCAGTGGTTCAGGCCTGATCGACTTTTGTCGCACTCTCTTTTTTCTTATCCATATGTCCCGAGCTTGCAGCTGGGGCGTAGAATGTGGTAGGATTAAATGATGATTGAAGCAATGAATGCTAGGCTTTAGCTTTGATAGAAAGGATGCCAGTCCATGCCAGCTTTGGAATATCGATTAATCAAAAAAGAAAAACACACAGGGGCCCGTTTGGGGGAAATTAAGACCCCCCACGGCATTATTGAAACGCCTATCTTTATGCCAGTAGGTACCTTGGCCACGGTGAAGAGCTTGTCACCGGAAGAATTAAAGGCTATGAATGCTCAGATTATTCTATCGAATACCTACCATCTCTGGTTAAGGCCAGGTGATGATATTGTTAAAGAGGCAGGCGGACTCCACCAGTTTATGAATTGGGACCGGCCCATTTTAACAGATTCCGGTGGCTTCCAAGTTTTTTCTTTGAGCGACAGCCGGAAATTGACCGAAGAAGGGGTCCACTTTAAGAGCCACTTGGATGGACGTAAGCTCTTCTTGAGCCCTGAAAAAGCGATTGAAATCGAAAATAATTTGGGCGCAGACATTATCATGTCCTTGGATGAGTGTCCGGACTTTAACCATGATTATGACTATGTTAAACACAGCATTGATCGGACGACACGCTGGGCTGAACGGGGGCTCAAGGCCCATCAGAGACCAGACGACCAGGCTCTCTTCGGGATCCTCCAGGGCGCAGGTTATAAGGATCTGCGCCTCCAACACGCTAAGGATATGATCAGTCTGGACTTCCCAGGTTATTCCATTGGTGGCTTATCGGTAGGGGAATCCAAGGACGAGATGTACCAAGTCCTCGATTATCTGACCCCCGTCATGCCCGAACACAAACCCCGTTACCTGATGGGGGTAGGGAGCCCAGATGCCTTAATTGAAGGTGTCATTCGTGGCGTCGATATGTTTGACTGCGTCTTGGCGACCCGGATTGCTCGGAATGGGACCTGCATGACTAGCCAAGGGCGTTTGGTGGTTAAGAATGCCCCTTATCAGAGGGACTTTAACCCCATCGATCCAAACTGTTCTTGCTATACCTGCCAGAATTTCAGCCGGGCCTATGTCCGCCACCTCTTTAAGGCGGATGAGACATTTGGTCTGCGCCTAACTTCTATCCATAACCTCCACTTCCTCTTAGATCTCATGTCCCAGGTCCGCCAAGCGATCCGTGATGATAATCTTTTAGACTTCAAGGAAGAATTCTTCGAAGCATATGGCCTAAATACTAAAAATCCTAAAAACTTTTAGGAATTAAAGGGCTAATTAGCCTCTTAGGAGACGAGCTATGTTAGAATAGACGTATTAACGGCATTTACTTTTGAAAGGAGCGACTAATTAGAATGAATTCATATTATATTGCAGCATCTGGCGGAGGCTTAATGAGTCTCTTGTTATACTTTATTGTTGTTGGTGGGATTATGTACTTCTTAATGATCCGTCCACAGAAAAAACGCCAAGAGAAGCATAAGGACATGCTATCCTCTATGGGTGTCGGTGACCATGCGGTAACGATCGGCGGCCTTCATGGTGTCATCTATGAGATCGATGAAGTGAAGAACACCATTACCTTAGATTGTGAAGGGGTCCTGCTCGTATTCGAACGTTCAGCGATTGCTCGGACACAAAAGGCGGATCCAGCGGGGACTGAAGCGGCTAATGCAGCTATTTCTAATGCTGCTGAGGCTCAAGCTGCTGAAAAAGCAGAAGAAGAAACAGTCCAAACTCAGGAAGCCGACCAAGTTGAAGAAAAGGATGGACTTGAAGTGCGCGAAGGTCAAGCGGATCCTCAAGACGAGGAATAGGGAAACATGCCACTAGCGGAAGCGATCGCACTTAGTGACTGGGAACGCTTCTGGCTGAAAGCAGCCTTTGAGCGTAAGGCCAAGCAATTTCAAGAAGAAGGCTATCCAGAGATTAGGAGTCAGGATATTGAAGCCTACTTTACGACTTATGCCTGGAAGAAGGAGAAACCCAAGCGTATTCGTCAGAAACGCCAAGCTGTGAACGCGCTCACGGCCAATGACTACTTCGATTACGCCTATCTGGAAGCGTCCACACTGTCGGTTCCTAAGCTTGATGATATGGATATCTCTAATCTTTTATAGTCGGAAACAGGATGCCAGAAGGAAGCTTTTGCCAGCTGGTCATCCTGTTTTTTCTTGGTTAAATTTCAAGACGGAGGAAATTTCTATCGTTCTGAAAATTATTAATTTCATGTATAATAGAGGGTAGATAATTTATGGGCTTGGCCAAGTTGAACCATATCAAATGAGGGAGTGAATGAAGGTCTTATGTCTAGAAGTAAAGATGATTACATGAAAGCAATCTACCAATTGAAGGGTGATGAGCGTAATATCTCGAATAAGGAAATTAGTCAAGCGCTCCATGTCTCAGCCGCTTCCGTCACTGAGATGTTGAACAAACTGCAGGCTGAAGGCTATCTTGTCTATGTTCCCTACCAGGGCGTTCGTTTAACGGAGGAAGGAAGCTATTTTGCCTCGCAGATTATTCGCCGCCACCGGCTCTGGGAAGTTTTCTTACACGATGAATTGCGTTACCCTTGGGATGAAGTCCACCCCGAAGCCGAAGTCTTAGAGCACTATGTTTCGGACGACTTCATCAACCGCTTAGAGGCCTATCTGGGTTACCCAAAGTACTGTCCTCATGGTGGTGCGATTCCTGACCAAGAAGGGCATTCAGAACATGAAGCCATGGAGGCCTTGGCAAATATTAACTTAGGGACTTCCTTTATCGTGCGCCGGGTGGTAGATGATGACCAGCTCCTAGCCTATTTGGATGAACATGGCCTGCGCATGAATAAAGCTTATGAACTTGTTGACCGGGAAGCCTATAGTAATGACCTGGTCCTGAAAGATTTAGACCAAGGGCAGAGCTTACGTTTAAATGCTGGAGCTAGTCAAAATATATTTGTGGAAGTAAGCCTGTGACAAAAGCCGCTTAGGCCTAGACCATTGGAGCCTACTATGGAACTGGATGTCAGGATTGAGTTTTGGAACAGCTTTTTGCTAGAAAGTTCCTTAGTCAAAAAAGAGGCCGAAGTTTTTAAGTCTAGGGAGAATGGAGGGCTAGTATGCGGACGATTGGGATTCTAGAATTTGAGGAACCCAAAATTGAAGCCAAAAGAAAAATTTTACATGTCGACATGGATGCCTTTTATGCTTCCATCGAGCAGCGGGATGAACCCAGCTACCGTGGTAAGCCCTTAGTGATTGCCCGCCATCCCAAAGAGAATAGCGGTAAGGGAGTGGTCGCAACGGCCAGCTATGAAGCACGTAAATTTGGCATTCATTCGGCCATGAGTGCGGCAGAAGCCTACCGTTTATGTCCTCAGGCGATTTTTGTTCCTGCCCGTCATGCGTATTACCGGGAGGTTTCAGCCCAAGTCCGGGAAATCTTTGCCCGCTATACGGATTTAATTGAGCCTTTGTCCATTGATGAGGCCTTCCTAGATGTGACGGAGAATAAGCTCAACCAGCCCTATGCTATGTATTTGGCCCGTGATATCCAAGAAAGTATCTACCAGGAGCTCCGATTGACTGCCAGTATTGGTGTTTCTTATAACAAGTTCTTAGCTAAACTCGCTTCAGATTATCGGAAGCCGGGGGGAATGACGGTAATTACGCCCAAGCGAGCGCTGGCCTTTTTGGACCGGCTGCCAGTCGATGACTTCTATGGCATCGGCAAAAAGTCAGCTGAGCGCCTCCATGAGCGAGGGGTTCATAAGGGAAGCGATTTGCGGGCCTTGAGTCAGGAAGAATGCCTGGATATTTTTGGGAAACTTGGCTTGCGGATCTACGAACGGGTCCGGGGCGTTGACGAGCGGCCAGTTCGGGTCAAGCGCCAACGCAAGTCAATTAGTAAGGAAACCACACTCTATCCCTTCCTCTACCATGAAGATGAGGTTCGCCAGCAGCTCCAGCGACTAGCAGCTGAGGTCAGTCAATCGGCAGAAGATAAAGGGCTCCACGGCCAGGTGGTCACCCTTAAATTCCGTTACCCAGATTTTGCTACTATGACTAGGCAGCGGTCTTTGCAGACGCCTATCTATGATGCGGAGGAGATCGCCTTCCACGCCGAAGACTTATGGGAGGAATTTGGCCAAGTTGACCAGGGCATCCGCCTCTTGGGGGTCGGTTTGTCTGAACTTACTGCTCAAGATTTTGAAAATCTGAGCCTGCCCCTTAAGCCGCCAACTCCAGACTATCAAGCAGAAACAAAGGAGAAGAAAGATGACGACTAAGCATGAGCAAATATTGAATTATATCCGCGATTTACCAATTGATACGAAGATTTCCGTGCGGCGTATTGCTCGTGATTTGAAGGTATCCGATGGTACCGCCTATCGGGCCATCAAAGAGGCCGAAAATCAAAACCTCGTCCGGACTGTCGAACGAGTCGGCACTGTTCGGATTGAACCCTATGATTACGACCAAACCAAGCGCTTGACCATCCGCGAAATTGTCCGCTTGACTGATTGTACCGTCCATGGGGGCGAGCGAGGCCTGGATGGCGAAATTACCAAATTCATTATTGGTGCCATGCAAGAGGAAGCTGTGATGACCTATCTGAGACCTGAAGCCCTGATGATTGTCGGGGACCGGGAAGATATCCAACGAGTGGCCCTAGAGCATGGAATGGCTGTTCTGATTACCGGGGGCTTCCAACCCTCTCAGGCTAACATCGACCTGGCCAACCAGAAGCAGATCCCTATCATGAGCGTGGCTTTTGACACCTATTCTACAGCGACGGTGATTAATAAGGCCATGATTGAGCGGGCCATCCAGCAAGATATTGTCTTAGTTGAAGACATCTTTATTCCTTTTGAGAAGACCTTTTATCTCTTTACCGATAGCCATGTGGTTGACTATCGTAAGCTCAATGAGAAAACCCGCCACAGTCGTTTTCCAGTGGTGAATAAGAACTATGAATTGCAGGGGATTGTAACAGCTAAGGACTTGCTCGGCAAGGAAGACCGGGAAGTTATTGAATCTTGTATGACCGCTGATCCCTTGGTAGCTAAGCTCTCTATGAGTGTGGTCAGTGTGACCCACATGATGGTATGGGATGGTCTGGAGCTCCTGCCGGTAGTGGATGACAGCAACCGTCTCCTAGGGATTGTCTCCCGCCAAGATGTCTTGCGAACTCTTGAATACAAGCAACACCAGGTCAACCGCAATAGTCGCCTGGAGTCTATGCTCGAAGAGAAGTTAGAATGCCTCGATGATAGCCTAGAAAATCCACGCTACCGAATGCTGTCAGATGCCACCATGTCTAACCAATTAGGCACCCTATCAACTGGATTGCTCTTAGGAGTCATCCAATTAGTGGTTGAACAATACTTTGCCGATGTCGTCCAAAAAACAGCCATTATTGAAAGTGTTAATTTTCTTAACTTGCGGTTGGTGCAATTGAATAGTACCTTGGAAATCCACCCCCGTATCTTGACCTTGGGCCGCCGTCATGCCTATGTTGAGGTCCATGTATACCATGGTCAGCAGCTGATGGCCAAAGCCACTTTAACCATGCAAATTCCCTTGGATATGAAGGAGTAGATTCTTTATGGAAGATATTTTACAAGCTATTGAAGCCTATGACACGATAATTATTCACCGCCACCAGCGGCCAGATCCTGATGCTTTAGGCTCCCAGCTCGGCTTAAAGGCAGTGCTGGAAGCGACTTATCCTGACAAAAAAATATATGCAGTTGGGCAAACGGAGCCTTCCTTAGCCCAGTTTGCGGCCATGGACCAGGTAGATGATGAGACCTTTAATCAGGCCCTAGTGATTGTTAACGACACAGCCAATACGGCTCGCATCGATGATGACCGCTATAGCTCGGGCGAACGCTTGGTCAAAGTTGACCACCATCCCGATAATGAAGCTTATGGAGATTTTTCTTATGTGGATACCACAGCGAGCTCTTGTTCAGAAATTTGGGCGCGGACAGTCTTAGACCCGCAAAATGCCTTAAAAATGACGGATCAAGCTGCTCAGAATTTCTTCTTAGGGATCGTAGGAGATACCGGACGTTTCCTCTTCGACAATACAAGTCCAGAAACCTTAGCTATAGCAGGTAAACTTTTGGCCTTTGACTTCCCGGCTAGTCAATTGATGCAGGCCTCCATGGAGATAACGCCTGGCCAAGCCCGGCTCCAAGCCTATGTCCTCGACCATACACAAAGAAGTCAAGATGGTCTCGTTGCTAGTGTCAGCCTGAGCCAAGCAAGCCTTAGTGAACTTGGTTTATCTGAAGCGGAGAGCCACAGCATTGTGCAAATGCCTGGTCAAATCAAAGGTGTCCTGGCCTGGGTCATTTTCGTCGAACAAGCTGATGGCACTTACCGCTGTCGGATTCGCTCGAAGGGTCCGACCATTAATACAGTGGCCCAGGCTTTCGATGGTGGTGGCCATCCAAAAGCTAGTGGGGCGAGCATCCCTTCAGCTGCAGACCAGGTCAAGGTCCTCCAAGCCCTCCATGATGCTGCTCAGACTTACCAGGACCAGCTAGGCCAAGCTTAGCCCGAGTGAAAGGAGTCCATAATGACATTTTCAGACTATAATTTTGCGCCTTATATTGAAGAAGCCATCCAAGACTTAGGCTTCCATGAAGCTACCCCGATTCAAGAAGAGGTCATCCCCCTGATCCAAGCAGACAAGAGCTTGGTGGCACAGAGCCAGACGGGGTCGGGAAAGTCCCATGCCTTCCTACTGCCTCTTTTCGATAAGCTTGAAGACCGGGACCGGACCCAGTTAGTGATTACGGCGCCGTCTCGCGAATTAGGCGAGCAGCTCTATAAGAATGCCAGTCAAATCAGCCAATTTGCCCCCTTTGATTTGCGGATAGAGCGGGCTTTCGGGGGGACAGATACTAAGCGCCAGGCTGAACGCCTAACCCACCGCGCCCCCCATGTGATTGTAGGGACGCCCGGAAGAATCTTAGACTTGGTCCAACAGCAATTAGTCAACCTCCATCATTGCCAGCACTTTGTTGTAGATGAAGCGGATATGACCCTGGATATGGGCTTTCTAGAAACCGTTGATCAGATTGCCAGCCGGATGCCTGAAGACTTACATATGTATGTCTTTTCAGCCACTATTCCAGAGAAACTCCATCCTTTTCTTAGAAAGTATATGGCTGCTCCGGAATGGGTGACAATCGAGAATGAACGCTTGATCTCACCGACCATCCGTAATATCCTCTTGCCTGTGCGTGGACGCCAGCGGGAAGACTTGCTCTATGAAGCGCTCACCGTGGGCCAACCTTATCTGGCCCTAGTCTTTGCGAATACCATTGACAAAGTTGACCAGGTCTATGAGGACTTGCGCCAACGTGGGCTGTCGGTGGCTAAGATCCACGGCGATATGTCTGCCCGCGACCGCCGCCGTGTCATGCGGCAAATCCAGCAATTAGACTTCCAATATGTGGTAGCTACGGACTTAGCTGCTCGGGGGATTGATATCGATGGCGTTTCCCATGTTATTAATTATGAAATCCCTCATGAATTGGAATTCTTCATCCACCGGGTAGGGCGGACCGGCCGGCAAGGCTTGCCTGGCACCGCAATCACCTTCTACGAACCCGACCAGCAGCCCGCAGTTGAATGGTTGGAAAAGAAGGGCATCCAATTTGAAGTGATGGACTTGAAGAACGGCGAGTGGCGAGATGTTAGTCACCATGACCAAAGACGCCAGCGCAAGGCCCAGCACCAAGAAGAAACGGACCATACAGTGAAGGGCATGATTGCCAAAAATAAACGGAAGAAAGTTAAACCCGGTTATAAGAAGAAGTTGGACCGGCAAATTAAGAAGCATAAGTCTACTAAGGCTAGGGAGAAGCGCCGCCAACAACTTCGGGCCCAACGCAAGGCCAATAAGGACCGTAACTCTTTTTAATCGACTTCATAAAAACGCCCTTCAGTTTACACTGAAAGGCGTTTTTAATATGTAAATATACGGCTTGCTTAGCCAGCTAGGAAGACATGCATAATGACTGCAAAGATGGCCATGAATAAGCCGACAAGAAGGGAGAAGATAATGCACCACTTATAAATTAAGCCTGTTTCATCTTCGGCTTTAGCTGTCGAGGCACCAGCGGATTGGCTAGCCACCAGTTGGTTGATACTGAGCTGGGGCATGGTTTGGACAATCGATTGATGGATCAGGATAAAGAGAATATTCCCTGAAGTCGTTGAAGAGGTCATAAAGGAGGAGAAAATTCCGATCAAGGGTGCGATGGCTGCATAGACCAAGGACGTTGACCTAAAGCAATTGCCGTATTTTATCCCCAGTTAACCAGGAGTTTAGAAATCATGAGGAAAGCAACCGTTGAAATACTTGGTGTTAGCGAATCCTCCCAGACAGCCCGATTAATCGAAGCGCCTAAGTTAGTGTCGGACTCATAGCTTCCTTTAGAGTGGAAGTATAAGTAAGCAAAGAGGCCGGCTACTATCGTAATACCAAGCATGATGATCGATAGACTGATTAGTAAATAGAATGGCGCAAAGGCTTGGTTTAAAGACAAGTTGCCCCTGTTCTCTTGGTCACTAACACCTCCATCGAACTCATCTTGCATGATTGTGGGGCACAGCAAAGTCTAGCAGTTTGCTAGCTTAAAATAAAAATCCTAAAGGCGCTCTAGAAGGAGCTAGCCTTTAGGATTTTTCTTATTTATTCTTATCGTCAAAATATTTTTCAATTTCTTTAATTTTTTCTTTGAGCTCATCTTCACTTAGTTTTACCACATGGGTTCTCAGAGTCATAATCCAGAAACGGAAGAGGGCTAGGAGAATGATGAGCTCCGATTGGAAAGGAATCATCAGGCCCAAAATATTAAGCAAGCTGAAGACTAGCAGGGGCTGGGTCATACTGAAGAGGCTGAGGTTAAATCGGTCAGCAAAGTTTAAATGGAGGGTCGTTCCTAATTTAAGGATCTGTGCGATCAGACTGATCATTAGGGCTAGGAAAGCGACATAGAAGAATGAAGAAATATATAAGCTGGCAAATAAGAGAACCATGGTGAGACCAGTAATCTGGGTCAGTTGGCGGATGATCGCTTGGCTATTGGCTTGGTTTAAATCCTGGCCCTGTCCAGCAAGGTCCTGGTAGGAAAGCTGGTAGTTTTGGTTGAGGGCAGCAATCGTTACTTGATCTTTTTGGGCATGAATAACCAGTTTGGGTTTCTTCTCAATATTTTGCATCTCTTGGTCAGAAATCTGGTTTTTAGGGTCGAAGGCGAAGGTGATGAGGTCTGTCTTATTCACGAAACCTTCTGATTCGGACTGAGTAATCTGTCCTTCCTTCATCTCAAAAGCAGGGATAGACTGGGCCACTTGCTCGCCATTGTCTTCGATCAGTTCAAGAACGGGGAAAATATTAGCAAAGAGGGCCGCTGCGCTGACCAGGGTCAGGAGGGCTAAGTAGGCGATTTTCTTGCCTAGTTTCATGGTTAGAGCTGGGATGGTACGCTCGATTTTAAAGATACTATAGATAAATAATTTCCAAGTTGCTATCATAGGATGCCTCTTTCTAGCTTCTGTACTTCTTATTTAGTATAGCAAAATCCAAGCAAGGCTGGCAAAAAACTTCCAGGCTTAAGCGAAATTTAAAAGGCTTGAGCGGATGTTTTGAATCTTGAGCTAAGACTTGTTACACTCTAAGTAGAATAAAAAAGGAGGAAGTTAAATATGCCATTTGAGTTACCAGAATTACCTTATGCTTATGATGCTTTAGAACCTTACATTGATGAAGAAACAATGAAATTGCACCATGACAAACACCACAACACTTATGTGACCAATGCCAATAAAGCTTTGGAAGGTCATGATGAATTTGCGAACAAGTCTGCTAAAGAAATTTTAGCCAATATCGACCAAGTGCCAGAAGATATTCGTCAAGCAGTCATCAATAATGTAGGTGGCCACGACAACCATAGCGAGTTTTGGAAGATGCTGGCTCCTAATGCTGGTGGCGAAGCAACAGGCGAAATTAAAGAAGCTATTGATAAGACTTTTGGTTCTTTCGACAAGTTTAAGGAAGAATTTGCCAGTGCAGCAAGCGGTCGCTTTGGTTCAGGTTGGGCTTGGCTCGTTGTTGAAAACGGTGAATTGAAGATCGTTTCAACCCCTAACCAAGATTCACCTGTTATGGATGGTCAAGCGCCTGTTTTAGGCTTGGATGTTTGGGAACATGCTTACTATCTCAAGTACCGCAATGTTCGCGCTGATTACATCGATGCTTTCTGGCATCTTGTGAACTGGGACTACGTTAACGAATTATACGCAGCTGCTAAATAGTTCATTCTTTATTGAGAAGCTAGGCGAAGACCTGGCTTCTTTTTTTGACCCTTTTGTAAGAGAATTTAGTCAGGTATAATCAATGCAAGGGAGGGATTAGATGTCAAAATGGATGAAATGGGCCAAGGAGCTCCAGGCTCTGGGCCAGGCAGGTTGTTATTATACTGCGAATGATTTTGACTTGGAACGATTCGAACGGATCCGAGCCATTTCACAGGAGATGTTTGACCAGCTGACGGATGCCTCAGCAGAAGAGATCGCCATGGTTTTTAGCGAGGAGGAGGGCTATCAGACGCCTAAGATTGACACCCGGGCGGTGATCTGGCAAGACGATAAGATTCTCTTGGTTAAGGAAAGAAACCAGCAATGGGCCCTGCCCGGGGGTTGGATGGATATTACAGAGACCTTGGCTTCGAATTGTGAAAAAGAAGCCTGGGAGGAAGCGGGAGCCAAAGTCCATGCTGACCGCCTGCTCTTTCTTGAAACTAGTCATGCCAATGATACCTTCTTTACGGTGGTGAAGGTATTCGTCGAGTGCCAGCTGGAGAGCGTGGATTTTCAGGCCAATAATGAAACCTCTGCCTGTGCCTTCTTTGCCCTGGATGACTTGCCGGACTTATCAGTCTACCGCACCTCTCCTGCCCATTTGGCTAAGTGCTATGAGGCTAAAGATGCAGGCCAAGACTGGCAGGTTGCATTTGACTAGCTTAGCAAGTTTCCTTTTTCTTTAATTGATAGACAGGGAAGGAGGCTGGGACAAAAGTTCCGGCCTCCTTTTAAATAGCAAACATTTTTCCAAAACCTGCTCCAAAAGTCAGGCCTGATCGACTTTTGTCCCACTCTCTTTTGTCATTTTTTACTCCTTCTTGTCTCTGCAGTAGAGGAGGATGAGGAGGCCTGCTGTTGTTGCTGAGACGATCAGTCCGGTAGTCAGGGCACTAGGCCAGAAAGATAAGCTAATCTGGTGCTTACCCGCCTTGCCAAGGGGGATGGCAGTGAATCCGCCGTCTAGGACGGGCTGGCTAGAGACTTTTTTACCGTCAACGGTGAAGGTCCAGTTCTGGTTGTAGGGAAGGGTGAAGACCAGCCAGTCTCGGTCTTCCTGGCTTTCGACCTGTCCCTGGATTTGGCGGTTGCTGAACTTATCAATCTTGAGGCCGGAAGCCTGGAGTCGACCTGCCATTTGGCGAACATGGTCTGGATTGAGACGGTAGAGGTTGACATTGTTTAAGGCCAGGTCATCCGCCAGCAATTTGATAGAGAAGCGGTGGCTTTGACCAGCTTCATTGGCTGCTAGGTTATAGACTTGGACACTATTGAAGCTTTTCTCATAGGCCATGGGCTCGCCATCCAGGTAGAAGACTAGGTCATCTTCGTTCAGATGGCCAGGTACCGTCAAGTAATAGGAATCATTGGAATTAAGCTGGATATCGAAATGAATCCAGGCATCGCCCTTATCTGAGGTCTTTCGGTAGTGGGTGTTGATCTGTTTGGGATCTGCACTCTCTACCTTATCTAATTCCAGACCAGCAAAAGAGGCCACTTGGAAATACTGGTAGTAATCCTTAATTGCTTGGCGGTTGGCAACTTGCAGGAGCTGGTCCTGGAGCAAGATGGGATAGGCATTGTGGAGCTTAAGATCTAAGATCTCCCTAGGTAGACTATAAGCCAAGGGAAGGGCACTATCGTTCTCGTAAGCCATCAAATAAGAGTCGGATTGTACTAGGGGATAGCGCTTGGTATCAGGTCGGCTACTAGCGGCTTGGAGATGGATCTGGTTACTGCTTTGATCTGCCGTCTGAGATTTACTTTCGACCAAGTAACGGACACCAAAGAAGGCATCAGTAATTAGAGTTCCGTTATTATAGGACACAAAGCCTTCACTGGTTGGCAGGCCCAGATAGCGGAAGAGCTCAGTGGTTGACTTTTCGATGGTGGAGTTGAAATGGCTGAGGCCGTAATAGTTGAGCTGCATGGGATCATTCTTGGTTCGCTGGAAGAGTTTGCTGATGCGGTAGAAGTCCTTACTAGCAGGATTGAGCTCTTCAATGAAGTCTTCGGTCAGTTGATTGTAGTCCGCGACTTCAGAATGACTGAGATAAGAGATAGCTGACAGAGTCAGACAAGTATTAGCGAAAAGTTCCACAACCGTGAGCAAATAAATGAGAAAAGTTGACCAAGTAGGACGGCGGTCGATAAAGAATAGCATCAGGTTAAAGAGAATGAAGAGTACGAAGCTAGCTAGGATATAGGGCCCCTGCAGGTAGTCGAAACGCTCGCCTTGGCTGAGGACATAGACCGTAGACGCTGTGAAAAGCCCCAAGAGGATAAGGGCGGTCTTGAGATGGAAGCTGCGTAAGTGTCGGTAGCCCCGGTAGGCCAGGAAGAGACAAAAGAAGCTGAAGACAAAGCTAAAGCGGTAGGGGTACCAGATAGGGGGCTGGAAGCCATGCCAAATTATATTGAGGGCTTTGACATTCATCGATAGGATGAGTAGGAAGAGGACCAGCCCAGCCCCCCATTTTTCTTGGCGGGGAATCTTCTTTTGGCTAAAGTAGAGGGCGAGAGCAATTAGGCCCAGGCTACCGATATAGACATTGGGCAGGCCCTCAGGCATCTGGTCGAAGTTAAAGGGGGCCAGGTAAAATTTGCTCAAAAGATCCTGGATTGGATAGGCCAGTTCCCATTCCCAGTTAACCTCACTCGCATAGGTGCCCTTGCTTAGACTGAGTGCCTGGTAGCTCGGCAGGAGGACTAGGGCAGCTAGGCCAGCTGCGGCTAGAGAAGTCCAAGTAAAGCGCCAGACTTGTTTCAAGCTGGCCTGCCAGTTGGGCCAGGAAAAGTCGCGGATGAGGGCATAGACCATGTATAGGGCTAGGAAGAGGCAGACCATGTAGCCCATGTAATAGTTAGCGATGAGGATATAGGTCAGGCTCAGGATATAGACGGGCCATGACCCTTTCTTTAGGAGCTTCTCCAAGCCGTAGACGACTAAGGGGAGGAAGGCATAGGCGTCCAACCACATGACATTTAGCTGGTTAGCAGAGACATAGCCAATCAGAGCGTAAGCAAAGGCAAAGCTAAGCGACCGCCAGGAGATGTCGCCGTAGTGCTTAGCCAGGAGGTATTGGAAGCTGGCACCAGCCGTTCCAATTTTAGCTGCAATGATTAGGGCTACGGCCAGGGTCATCCAAGACTTGGGAAAGAGGAGCAAGATAAGTAGATAGGGGCTCATTAAATAATAAGTCCAGGTCCCAATCATTTCTCCTCCTAGGGCTTTCTGGAAGCTGTAGAGGGCTTGGTCCCATTGTCCCAAGAGAACATTGCGGTAATAGGCATAGAAGTCGATATATTGCTGGCCCAAATCAACAGTGTAGAGACTTCCATCCCCGAAAGGAAAAAGACCTAGACCAAAGAAATAAAAGACCATAAGGATGACAAAAGGTAAGCCAAAGCTGGCCACTAGGGACCAGGCTAGGAGATGCTGGTGGATATTTTCTTTCAGGGTCTGGTAGTAGCGGCTGATCAGATTCATGGGGACCTCCTTCTTAGAATCACGTCTTCATTTAATCTTAATATAAGCAGGGCGAATAGCCAAGACCTTTTATCCTTTAAGCTTAAGATAAAAATGGGTCCTGCGGCTTTCATTCAAACGGTCCATTTGCTATAATAAATGTCTGAAAGAAGGTGAAGAATTGGACAAGCAGCAAGTTAAGCGCAAAGAAACGCACTGGGATCGTTATTTAAATCGATTGAATATTCTTTTGGTCCTAGTTTTTGCTGGATTTGCCCTCTTGATCTTCCGTTTGGGTTATTTGCAGTTAGTCAATGGTCAGACCTTCGAGGAATTGGTCCATCTAACGGAGACAAATGTAGCTAAAGAGGGTGTGCCTCGTGGTTATATTGTCGACCGAGATGGTCATAAATTAGTTGATAATGAAGGCTTACAGGCAATCGGCTACACACGGGGCAAGAATACCAGTGGGGAAGATATGGCTAAGACGGCACGTAAGTTAGCCGACTTCATTGAAATGGATACGGAAGCCTTAACCGAACGTGACCTGAAAGACTATTGGGCAGCAAGTCATGAAGATGAACTTAATGACCGTTTATCCAGTGAGGAGAAACGCTTGAAGGGCGGACAACTCTATGATGCCCAGCTTAACCGTATCCAGTCAGAAGACTTGGACAAGTTATCTGACCAAGATAAGGAAGCTGCCGCGATCTATAAGCAAATGAATAGCGCCTATGCCTTCAGCACAACCCTGATTAAGCATGAGAATGTGACTAATGAAGAAGTGGCTCGGGTCAGCGAGCACAGCGCTGACCTGCCTGGGGTGACAACAACCATTGATTGGAAGCGGGTTTACCCTGAAAAAGACCTCCTGCGCAGTGTTCTAGGCTCTGTTACGACCGAGAAAGAGGGGCTGCCAAGTCATCGGGCTAACCGCTACCTGGCCAAGGGCTATGCCCGTAATGACCGGGTCGGCCAATCTTATCTCGAAGAAATGTATGAAGCAGACTTGAGAGGGGCCAAGGCCAAGTATGAGACCGAGGTCAACCAGAATGGTGAATTGGTCCAAAACCGGCAAAAATACTCTGGCGATATCGGAAACACCCTCCGCCTAACCATCGATACCAACTTACAGAAGCAAGTCGAAGCCATCGCCGAAGACTATTTAGAAAATAAGTCTACTGGCGAAAATAATCAGATTTATGTGGTCGCAACAGACCCACGCAATGGCGAGGTGCTGGCTCTGGGCGGCAAGCGCCGGGGTGAAGATGGTAAGCTCTACGATGATGCTTTAGGAACAATCAACGCTTCCTTTGAAATGGGGTCAACCGTGAAGGGAGCTACCATTGCGGCCGGCTACTACTATGATGTTCTTGAACCAGGGGGAGACAATACTTTTGTCGACCAGGCCTTGAATTTCTCGGGGACGCCAATCAAAGCGTCTTGGTGGTATGCTTTTGATCCAAGCCGCCGGGTCGTTTTAGATGACCGCAAGGCTCTAGCTATCTCCTCTAACGTTTACATGATTCGGGTGGCTATGGCGATCGGTGGCATGCAAGAATACACAGATGGGATGTCTCTGGTAGACCTTGATCCTAATTTAGGGAACAAATTGCGTTATGTTTATGCTCAATTTGGCCTAGGAGTTGAGACCGGTATTGATCTTCAGAATGAATCCACCGGTCTGAATGGTGGTGAATCTGCTCCAGGGAACTACTTAGACATGTCATTCGGCCAGTTCGATACCTATACCCCCATGCAGCTCAACCAGTATGTAGCAACCATTGCCAACGGGGGTAAACGCTATGCCCCCCATTTAATGAAGTCGATTGAAAAGACGGATACCAGCCAAAACGCTAAAGAAAACTTTAACCAGTTGATCTACAAGAGCCAACCCCGTCTTCTCAATGAAGTCCAGGTCGAACCCGCCGCCATCCAAGCCATCCAAGAAGGCTTTCGGGCGGTTGTAGCAGATCCAGATGGCTTGAGTAATGATCTCTTTGGGGGCTTCCCAGTGCCTGTCGCCGCTAAGACCGGGACAGCAGAAACCAATGAACGCGGCATTGTCAATTCGACCTTTGTGGCCTATGCTCCCTATGACAATCCGCGCATTGCCATTTCAATTGTTATCCCTGCCAAGTCTTCATCGGCTGCGGATGTCGACGCTCAAAGTGTAGGCTATGATGTTTTATCAGCTTACTTTGGTCACAATACAAAACAAAATGAAGCAGACCAGAGTCAAGAAGCCAGCCAAGGATCAGACAACTAGAAAAATCATTTTGCAAAGTCTTAAATCATATGCTAAAATATTGTGGTATGCTAAAAAAGAGCAAATGAAATCAAATCAATGGGAGGTAGTCCAATGCGCGTTAACATTCTTTTAGAAAATACTGAATACAAGGGTGAACGTTTATACCTAACTGAAAAAAACAAACGTAACAATCCTGATCGTTTAGAATTAAAGAAATATAGTCCAAAATTAAAACGTGTCTGCTTATTCCGCGAAGTTAAGAAATAAGTTTCAGACAAGTCATGCCGAGCTCCTCTCTGTGATGAGCCGGTGCAAAGAGGGAGAATGCTTTTCCCTCTTTTTATTTTACCTTCACAAGAAGCTACTCTATAATAAATCTATGAACCTTAAAGGGAAGGGAGGATGTTATGAAGCAAAAGCAGCCCATTGTTACTTATAGCCTACTAGCCATCCAAATTATTGTTTGGTTATTAATGACCTGGTTGGGAGGCAGTGAGCGAGCGGACATTTTAGTTTTATTTGGAGCCAAGGTGAATGCCTTGATTGCGGGCGGCCAGTATTGGCGACTGCTGACCCCTATCTTTATCCATATTGGCTTTACTCACTTGCTCTTTAACTCGATTACCTTATACTACTTGGGTCCCATGGTCGAAAGTATCGTGGGTCATTGGCGGTTTTTGGCAATTTATTTACTTTCTGGATTGATGGGAAACTTGATGAGCTACCAGTTCTCAGCTGCTATCTCAGCCGGGGCATCAACGGCCCTCTTCGGCCTCTTTGCCTTCTTTATTGTTAAAGCCTACATGCATCCCAATAATCCTTACTATGAAGCTTTAGGACGAACTTATAAGACACTTATTGCTATGAACATTGTTTTAAATCTTTTGGCTTCTAATGTGGATATTGCAGGGCACTTAGGCGGGGCCTTGGGAGGCTTGTTGAGTTCTTTTATCTTTGCTCAGAAGCAAAATGAAGTTAAAATTTGGCAAATCGTCTTAGCACTCGCTGTGTATGTGGCCATCGTTTATTTCATTCTTGCCAAGACTGGCATTTACCAGCTATTATTTTAGTATGTGTTGATTGAAAGAGGAGGACATTCAAATGGCTGAATATATTGTAGGAATAGACTTGGGAGGCACTTCTGCTAAACTGGCTTTATTTGACCGCCAGCTTGACGAAGTGGGGCGCTGGCAAGTCGCGACAAATGCTAAAAATGGCGGGCAAGCCATTATCCCTGACTTAATTGCCTCTATCCAAAGCGAACTTCAGGAACACAAGTTAGCTTCGAGTGATTTGATTGGGATTGGCATGGGGACCCCTGGCAGCATTGACCGCCAAGCCGGTAATGTACAAGGGGCCTTTAACCTGGGCTGGGCCAAAGCCCAAGACATCAGGGGGGCCTTCCAGGAGGTCTTTCCTGGGGTGAAAGTGGCCTTGGAAAATGATGCTAACGTGGCAGCCCTCGGGGAGCATGCCAAGGGAGCTGGTAAAGACTACCGTCACCTCTTACTAGTCACCTTGGGTACGGGCATTGGTGGAGGCCTAATTGTTAACGACCAATTACTGGTTGGCGCGGGTAACGCCGGGGAAATCGGACACATCCAGGCTAATTCGGAAGGCTTTCTCTGCACCTGTGGCAACCGGGGTTGTATTGAAACCATTGCTTCAGCAACCGGCTTCCGTCAAACAGCTTTGGCCCGTGCCAAACAAGAGGAAAGCCCTGAAAGTTCCTTCAAGAGCTTTGTCCAAGCCCATCCTGACCGAATTGATGCCGAGTTAATTTTTGAAAAAGCTAGGGCTAAGGATGCTTTTGCTCAGGCAGTTGTGGAAGAATGTCTCACTTATTTAGGGCGCTGCCTCAGTCAAATCGCTAACTCCGTCCATCCTCAATGTATTCTCTTAGGTGGCGGGGTGGCCCAAGCCGGAAATTATTTAATCCAGGGACTGAAACCGGCCTTTGAAGCTGGTCTCTACCCAGGTATTAAGGGAAGCGTTGAGATTAAGATTGCCAGCCTGGGCAATGATGCGGGAATGATCGGAGCAGCTTCCCTTATCCAAAATGATCTAAAGGAGTAAGATACTATGAGTCAAAATATTATTTTATACATTTTATTAGCCATTATCCTAGGCTACGGGATCTACCTTGCCTACCAGTGGTGGCAGCGAAAACAGGTAGCAACTACCCTATCCCAGGAAGATTTTGAAGCCGGCATGCGCCAGGCTCAAGTGGTGGATGTGCGTGAAGCTAATGAGTTTCGTTCGGCCCATATTACTGGGGCACGGAATGTCCCTTATTCCAGTCTCCAACAAGGGGTTCCAGGATTCAATAAGAGCCAACCTATTTATCTTTATGATGATGGGGTAGCCTTAGCCGGCCGAGCTGCAGCTAAGTTTTATAAGGCAGGTTTTACTGATCTCTATATCCTCCAAGGGGGCTTCAGAGAATGGGACGGGCGGATTAAACGCCGTGATGCATAGTGGGAGAAGCGACCTTCTTTAAAGATCCTAATCTGACGACGATTGATATAGCACAAGACCTCCTCGGTTGCCTATTGGTTAGCGACCTAGCAGAGGGCCGGACTGCGGGTTGGATCGTGGAAACGGAGGCCTATTTGGGTCATAACGACCGAGCAGCCCATGTTTATGGAGGTAAGCGGACAGCGCGCACGGAAGCCTTCTACCACGAGGCTGGCATCTTCTATATTTATAATATCCACGGTCAATTATGTCTAAATATGATCACCCAATCTCCAAGTATTCCACAAGGAGTCTTAATCCGTGCTCTGGAGCCAGCACAAGGGCTTGACCTTATGACCGAGCGCCGTCAGAAAACAGGCCTTGAATTAGCTAATGGCCCGGGGAAGCTTTGTCAAGCGCTTGCAGTTGACAAAGAACGAGACTATGGCACATCAGTAGAAGAGGGCCCTCTCTATATAGACCTCGATCAGCGGCGCTATCCTCGGCGAATCGCCTCATCAGCTCGTATTGGGATTCCTAATAAAGGGGACTGGACAGATAAGCACTTACGCTTTTATGTCGAGGGACATCCTGCTGTCTCTAAAATGCCCAAGCGCCAGTCCAACTTGGCCCAGGCCTGGAAAGAAGAATTGCCAAATAACTAAAAAACTGTTACAATTTAGCATAGTGATATGAAAAAAAGTAATGCGCAAGAGGCCTTAAAATCATCTGTCCTAAGCGAGTGGGGCTTGGTGGAAACCCATGGCAGATCTTTAGGGTGTAGCTTGCAAACTGACATATTTGTCCGGTTTAAGGCCGTTATCTTCGAGTCAAAAAATTAGGTGGCACCGTGTAAACTTACACCCTATCCCTTTCGGAGGATGGGGTGTTTTTCTTTATGAAGGGACACCTGCCTGTCGGAGAACTTGTCAATTAAGAAAGGAAGTCTGTCATGCAAGAAATTGATATGCCAACAAAGTACCAGCCCAATGAAGTTGAGGCTGGCCGTTATGACCAATGGCTGGATATTAAGGTTTTTGAACCCAATGCCAATCCTGATGTAGAGCCTTATTCGATTGTGATTCCACCACCCAATGTGACGGGTAAACTCCACCTGGGCCATGCTTGGGATGTGACCCTCCAAGATATGATTATCCGCCAGAAACGGATGCAAGGCTATGACACCTTGTGGCTACCTGGGATGGACCATGCCGGGATTGCTACCCAGGCTAAGGTCGAACAAAAATTGCGCGAGGAAGAAAATGTCTCTCGCTATGACCTAGGTCGGGAAGCCTTCATCGATAAGACCTGGGAGTGGAAGGAAGAATATGCTGAAACCATCCGTAAGCAATGGGCCAAAATGGGGATTTCAGTTGATTATGACCGCGAACGCTTTACCTTAGATGACGGTTTATCTGAGGCAGTTCGTAAGGTATTCGTGACCCTCTATGAGAAGGGACTGATCTACCGCGGCGAATATATTATCAACTGGGACCCGGTCTTCCAGACGGCTCTGTCCGATATCGAAGTGGTCTATAAGGATGATGCGGGGGCCTTTTACCACCTGGAATATCCCCTGGCTGATGGCTCTTGCAGCCTCCGCCTAGCAACTACCCGGCCCGAAACCATGCTTGGGGATACGGCTGTAGCTGTCCACCCTGACGATGAACGTTACCAAGATTATATCGGGAAGACGGTCATTTTACCCTTAGTCGGTCGGGAAATTCCTGTGATCGCAGATAGCTATGTAGACCGCGAATTTGGGACCGGGGTGGTTAAGATTACACCAGCCCATGATCCGAATGACTTCGCAGTCGGCAACCGCCACCAGCTGGAGCGGATTAATGTGATGAATGCCGATGGTAGCATGAACGAAAAGGCCGGCAAGTACCAGGGCATGACCCGGGAAGAGTGTCGCAAGGCCATTGTTGAGGACCTTAAGGCGGATGGCAGCTTGGTTGAAATTGAAGAAATGGTCCACAGTGTGGGGCACTCCGAACGGTCAGATGCTGTTGTTGAACCGCGCTTATCGACCCAATGGTTTGTGAAGATGGCGCCGCTGGCTGAGAAAGCCTTGGCCAACCAAAAAACGGAAGACCGCGTAGATTTCTATCCTCCACGTTTTGAACAAACCTTTATTTCTTGGATGGAGAATGTCCATGATTGGGTAATCTCACGTCAACTCTGGTGGGGTCACCAAATTCCAGCCTGGTACCACAATGAAACAGGGGAAATCTATGTCGGCATGGAAGCTCCTGCTGACGAAGAAAACTGGACCCAGGATGAAGATGTCCTCGATACCTGGTTCTCCAGTGCGCTCTGGCCATTCTCTACCATGGGCTGGCCGGATGAAGATGCAGCGGACTACCAACGCTACTTCCCAACCAACACCCTGGTAACAGGCTATGACATTATCTTCTTCTGGGTCAGCCGGATGATCTTCCAATCCCTGGAATTTACTGGTCGCCGTCCCTTCCAAAATGTCTTGATTCATGGCTTGATCCGCGATTCAGAAGGCCGCAAGATGTCTAAGTCTCTGGGTAATGGGGTTGACCCAATGGATGTGGTGGACCAATACGGAGCAGATGCCCTTCGCTGGTTCCTAGCAACTGGGTCGACACCTGGTCAGGACATCCGTTACTATCCAGAAAAACTAGAGGCTGCCTGGAACTTCATTAATAAGATTTGGAATGCCAGCCGCTATGCCTTGATGAACCTGGACGGGCTCAGCTATGATGAGATTGATCTGAGCCAGGTGACGAACATCGTCGACAAGTGGATCCTCACCCGCTTAAATGAAACCATTGAAAAAGTCACCCGCAACTTCGATAACTTTGAGTTCGGAGAAGCTGGACGCTCACTCTACCACTTCATCTGGGATGACTTCTGTGACTGGTATATTGAAATGAGTAAGGAAGTCTTGAACGGCGATGACCAAGCCGCTAAGTTAACGACCCGGTCAGTTCTTGCCTATACCCTTGACCAAATCCTGCGCTTGCTCCATCCGATCATGCCTTTTGTTACGGAAGAAATTTGGCAAAATGTGCCCCATGAAGGTAGTAGCATCGTGACTGCGGCCTATCCCGAAGTTCAAGCGGATCAAATCGATAAAGAAGCAGCCAAGCAAATGGAGGCTCTAATCAGCCTCATCCGTGCGGTCCGTAATGCACGGAATGAGAATAATGTGGCACCTTCTAAGGCGATCGATATCCAAATTAAGGCGGATAGTCCGGCCACTAAGGACACGTTAGAGGCTAATGGCGCCTATCTGGACCGCTTCCTGAACCCTGACCACCTTACCATTGCGACAGACCTAGAAGTTCCCGATAAGGCCATGACTCTCTTCTTTGATGCAGGGGAAGTCTACCTTCCTCTAGCTGGTTTCTTAAATCTCGACGAAGAAATTGCCCGTCTTGAAAAAGAAGCCGATAAATGGCGGGATGAAGTTGCCCGAGTTGAGAAGAAATTAGCCAACCAAGGCTTTGTTAATAATGCTCCTGAAGCAGTTGTCGCTAAGGAACGGGAAAAAGGTAGCCAATACCAAGAAAAACTTCAAGCTACCCTGGAACGTATCGAAGATTTAAAAGCTTAGATTTATAATAACGAAAAGGCTGGGACAGAAGCTCCCAGCCTTTTCAATTAATACGCTTTATGGCAATTGATTGACAAGCTAAAAAAGCTTAGTATAAAATAGAAGGGATCTTCTAATTCATTTAAGGAAATCCTATAGGGATAGCGCCAGGCCTAGGAATAGGTGACGAGGACTGAACTTATCGAATAATCGGCGGATGGTTCAGAGGCTGCATGGTCTATAGGCAGGCCCTCAAATACACAAGGGGCAGGCCAGATGCTGGAAGATCTAGTTATTCTAAACTTTAGGAGGAAATTTATATGTGTGGAATTACTGGATTTATTGGTCAGGGGGACGTCACAGAGGCCCTCTTAAACGGGCTAGAACGTCTGGAGTACAGAGGTTATGATTCAGCGGGGATTTTTACTGTTAATTCTCAAGGTCAAGGCCGGCTTTTTAAAGCAGCTGGACCGATCCAAGCCTTGCGGGATAAGGTCGAAGCTGACCCGTCAGCAAGTGCTGGGATTGGGCATACCCGCTGGGCGACCCATGGTGTGGCTAGCGAGGCCAATGCCCATCCCCATCAATCTGCGGATGGTCGTTTTAGCCTCGTGCACAATGGAGTGATTGAGAATTACCAGGAAGTCAAAGAAAAATATCTAGCAGATTATCCCTTTAAGAGCCAAACAGATACGGAAGTGGTCGTTGCACTGATCGCTTACTTCGCCGAAAAAGATCAGCTGTCCAGTCAGGAAGCCTTCATGCGGGCCTTGGAAGAAGTTGAGGGCTCTTATGCCTTTGTGCTCTTGGATAAAACGAATCCTGATCATCTGTATGCGGCCAAGAACAAGAGTCCGCTCTTATTGGGGCTCGGTCAAGGCTTTAATTGCTTGGTTTCTGATGCTATGGCGGCCATTCAATTGACCGACCAATACCTAGAAATCCATGATGGGGAAGTTATTGACCTGGAAGCCGACGCCTACCATATCCAAGATGCAGCTGGTCAGCCGGTCCAACGGCAAGCTTATACTGCCCGTCTCAATGCGGATGATTTGGAGAAGGGAACCTATCCTTATTACATGCTCAAGGAGATCGATGAACAACCCGCAGTCCTACGCCGGATTGTCCAAGCCTACAGTGATGACCAGGGGAATTTAAGTGTAGATTCTGATATTCTAGCAAAGATCCAAGCTTCCGACCGCCTCTATATCATTGCGGCGGGGACTTCGATGCATGCTGGCTTAATGGGTAAGGCCTTGATTGAATCCTTGGCTAAGATTCCGGTTGAGGTTTGTATCGCCTCGGAATTTGCCTATGACCGCCCCTTATTGAGTGAGAAGCCTTACTTTATCTATATCTCTCAATCTGGGGAAACTGCTGACTCCCGGCAAGTTTTGGTTCAGACTAATGAAGAAGGCTATCCTTCTTTAACGATTACCAATACGCCAGGGTCTACCTTGTCGCGTGAAGCGGACGATACCCTCCTCCTCCATGCGGGACCAGAAATTGCGGTTGCTTCGACTAAGGCTTACACAGCACAAATTGCGGTATTGGCCATTCTTGCCGATGCCTTGGCCCAAGCAAAAGGCGAAAAGCTCGCCTTCGACATGAAGCAGGAATTGGGGCGGGTGGCCCAGGCCATGGAAGCAGCTGTGAGTGAGAAAGACCGCTGCCATGACCTAGCCCGTCAGTATTTTGCCGACCAATCGACTGCCTTTTATATTGGGCGGTCATTGGACTATTATTCTAGCTTGGAAGCAGCTCTTAAATTAAAGGAAATTTCTTATATCCAAGCTGAGGGCTTTGCGGCTGGTGAATTGAAGCATGGAACCATTGCCTTAATTGAGGAAGGAACGCCGGTCATTGCGCTGATTAGTCAAGAGAAAACGGCTGCAATGGTGCGGAGTAATGTGGAGGAAGTCCGCTCGCGCGGGGCTCAAGTTATCCATATTGCCAGCGAAAATTGCCAAAGACCGGGGGACCAATTGCTGGTGATGCAGGTAGAAGAGTGTCTCTTGCCGTTGGTGAGCATTGTCTACGCTCAACTTCTCGCTTATTACGCCACCATTGAACGAGGCTATGATGTGGATAAACCAAGAAACTTAGCTAAATCCGTAACCGTTGAATAGGCGAAGTGGCAATAAATTTAGAAAAAGGCCGCAGGAAAGGGCTTAGTACCTTCTCCTGCGGCCTTTTTGGGCATAAAAAAGGGCTCCTGAGAGCCCTTTTGAAGAATTATAATTTGTTGACATTAGCCGCTTGTGGGCCACGGTCGCTTTCTTCAATTTCAAATTCAACAGATTGACCTTCTTCAAGTGTTTTGAAGCCTTCATCGTTGATAGCTGAGAAGTGTACGAAGACATCGTCAGCACCTTCACGTTCGATGAAGCCAAAACCTTTTGCTGGGTTAAACCATTTAACTGTTCCTTGTTCCATAATATATAAAATCCTCCCTGTGCCTTGGCACAATAAAATATTTAGTGAAGCTTAAGAGGAAAAATTAGCCGTTTTAATGCTAGTTAAAACTTTTAAATTAAAATCCTAAAGGTCACTGACTAATATTATATCAGCAGTTTATAAGTTGGGCAAATCATAAGACTCCAATTTAGATTTATTTTAAAAAATACCGAACTCGCGTAGGCTGACAAAGTCTTCACTCCCTACCACAATATGGTCGAGTAGGTCAATGCCTAGTAAGCTGCCGCAGTCTAGGAGCCGCTGGGTAAAGTCGATATCAGCCTGGGAAGGAGAGGGGTTGCCTGAAGGATGGTTATGGCCAACGATAATGCGAGCTGCGCAGCAGCGAACGGCTGCGTGGTAGATTTCTCGGGGGTGGGCCACGCTCATGTTTAAGGAGCCAATAAAGATGGTCTGCTGGCGGATTACTTCATGCTTAGTGTTTAGAAAGAGGACCAAGACATGTTCTTGTTTGTAGTGGCGCATCTCATTGAGCAACCAGTTGCCTGCCTCTTGGCTAGAACCAATCTGACCAAATTTTGGACACTGGGCTTGGTTGACCCGCTTGCCAAATTCAAGGGCAGCCAGAAGTTCGGCCGCCTTGGCTTGGCCAATGCCAGGAATCTTAGTGAGCTCTTCGATGGACGCATAACGCAGGTCATAGAGATTTTCGTAATACTTCAGGACGCGCACGGCTAAGTCTAAGACCGAGGCTTGGCGGCTTCCTGTTCTTAAGAGGATAGCCAACAATTCATAATCAGCAAGGCGTTCAGCTCCACCAGCAATCAGTCGTTCACGGGGCCGGGATTCTTTATCAAGGTCTTTGAATTGAAGAATGAGGGGTAAGTTATCTGTCATTTTTCTGCCTCCTTATAGATATATAAACCATCGATCCATTAATTCATCAAGTGAGATATCAAAAAGATAAAAACAAAAATCTCCCCAGCTATGGCTGAGGAGACCCAAAACTTTTTATTGATTAGCAGTTCTCTTTTTGAGAGCCTGTTTGTGGTCGTACTGGATAAGGAGGGCGAGAAGATAGGCGATGAGGATAAACCAAGCGCCTTGAGGAAGAAGAAAGCTAGCCAGGATCAAACTCGCCATGAGGCTAAGAATGCCCAAGAATCGATAGAAGCTCTTTTCAACAACAAAGATAGGATCTTGGACTTCCGAGCGCGTGAAGAGAGCAGCCAGGCCAAGAAAGAGGGCGAGGTAGAAAGCGGTGTATTGGTGGCTAACTAGCTGGCTATTCGTATAGAGAATAAGGTAAGTATAGATGATGAGGCTAGCAACATAGGCTAGGTGGGGCATTAACTTGACCAGTTTATGGCTGAGTAGGCTGGAGTGGACTAAAAGGTAGGAGAGGATGAGGAGGCGAGGAACCGGCCAACCAAATTCAAAATAGGCCAAGATGAAGAGCAGCCAGACAAGAACTTCGGCAAGGATGAGCCCCTTGATGTTCTTGACTAGACTCAGTTCTTTACCGTCTGTAAAACAATAGAAAAGTTCGGTTAAGAGCCATTGGAAGGGCAAAATCAAGACCCAGGCTTGCCAGCGCCACTGGTCCACTTGGAAGGCCAGGATTAAGGCTGATAGACTGGCTAAAACCAAGCTATAGACCTTAAAATTAGCTAGCTTTTTAATGATTGTCATGCGCATTTCCTCCTCTCTTTTCAATAATGATCAGCCGGGGCGGGAGATTGCGTTGGTTAATGAATTGAACTTGGCTAATATTGAAAGCCTCCTGAGGATACTGGCTCAGGTGTTGGCAGACCGTCTCATACTCTTCCATACCTCCTGGGTGTCCTAGGTAGGCAGCGACAAGAATCTTAGCCCCTGCTTTAAGATACTGGCAACATTGATCCAAGGCTTGACAAGTTGATTGGCCCTGCGTGATAATGGCCTTGTCCGTACCGGGCAGGTAGCCTAGGTTAAAGCAAGCCAGATCGACAGCAAGGCCTTCTGGCAAATACTGGTCCAAGCAGGCATGGTCCGCTTGGATGAAAGTCACTTGCTGGTCCAATGCTTCTTTTTCTAAGCGTTCTTGGCTGCGTTGGATCGCCTCAGCTTGGATATCGAAGGCATAGACCTTACCCTCTTGGCCAACTAGACGAGCTAAAAAGGCAGTATCTTGGCCTGTTCCAGCAGTGCCATCGAGCGCTGTCATACCGGGACTTAGGCTCTCTTCTATGATGTGGTGGTAGATTTGGATAATATTATGCATGAATTGCAACCTCGATTCTAAATTGGAGTTCAAAGCTTAGGCTTATTATAGCATTTCCTCCTAGATTACAAAAAGGTTACAAATATTAAAAGTCCATACTTTTATTAAATTCACCCCATTTTAGCTAGATTTGAATTATAATAGAAACAAGTAAATTTAAACAGGAGGCTGACACGTTGAAATTGACATTAAATAAAGCTCAACTTTTGAAAACTGGTGCCTTAATCTGTGGGTCTGCAGCTGTTGTGGCAGCAGTCAGTGCCGACCTAACAGAAACCGTGTCTGCAGACCAAGTCGCAGTCACAGCCACTTCGACCAGAAGCAATCAATTCTTAAACAAAGTGATTCCCCATGCCACCGAACTTGCAGGTCAAAATGACCTCTATGCTTCTGTGATGATTGCTCAAGCCGTCCTTGAATCAGGCTGGGGATCAAGTAGTTTATCTCAAGCACCTTATAACAATCTCTTCGGTATCAAAGGAAACTACCAAGGCAATTCAGTCGTGATGAATACCCTTGAAGATAATGGCTCAGGTTCTTATTATGGGATCCGTGACGGCTTTAGAGCTTATCCATCTTATCGTGAGTCCTTAATTGACTATGTGGGTCTCTTGAAGAACGGCCCTTCTTTTAACTCTAATTTCTACAGTGGGGCATGGAAATCGAATACCAACTCCTATCGTGATGCGACAGCTTGGCTAACCGGCCGCTATGCGACGGATACCTCTTATGGTCCCAAGCTAAACAACTTGATCGAAACGTATGGCCTGACTGCCTATGACCAAGGAGGCAGTACAGCTTCCGTTAAGACCCAAGCCCGTCAAAACCTTAGTCAAAAGAAAAGTACTGGCAAGTCTTATACGGTTAAACCAGGGGATGGCCTTTATACAGTGGCGCGCAACTTAGGGACAACTGTTTCCGCCCTCAAGGCCCAATATGGTTTAACTTCAAACTTAATCCATCCAGGGCAAGTTTTCAGCGTGGGAGCCTCCACTAGCAATCGAAAGGCTCAGCCAGCTTCAAGTAGTCAAGCTACTAAGCAGACAAATACGCCATCTACTGGGAAATCTTACACTGTTAAGCCAGGCGACGGCCTTTATACAGTCGCTCAAAACTTGGGGACGACCGTTTCTGCCCTCAAGGCCCAATATGGTTTAACGTCAAACTTAATCCATCCAGGCCAAGTTTTCAGCGTGGGAGCTTCCACTAGCAATCAAAAGGCTCAGCCAGCTTCAAGTAGTCAAGCTACTAAGCAGACAAATACGCCATCTACTGGGAAATCTTACACTGTTA